>CAYHRT010000273.1:0-4757 GCA_964359085.1 uncultured Bdellovibrio sp.
TGCCATGTTTCCGCTGGGCCAGACCATCCAATTCCTGTAAGACATGTCCGCTAAAACCGAGCGATTCAAGCTTGATAATTTTGCCACTTTTTTCCAGTACCCGCATGACAATGCGTTCGCCATTTTGAATGGGCACTGTACTGAGGCGAATATCGATATCTTTACCACCAATTTTGATCTTAATACGTCCATCTTGCGGGAGTCGTTTTTCGGCAATATCTAATTTGGCCATGACCTTTATTCTTGAGCTTACTGCGGCCTGAGTTTTAAGGGGTTGGCGCAAGACCTCAGTCATAATCCCATTGATACGCAAGCGATAGACGACATCTTTTTCGTAGGGTTCAATATGGATATCACTGGCGCCTTCCTTGACCGCCCGGAAGATGATTGAGTTCACAAAACGAATGACGGGGGCTTCATCTGCTCCTGCATCAAGAATATCGATGGGGCCATCGAGATCAAGAGTTTCAGCAAATTCACTTTCCAGCGTATCAACCACATTGCGATTGGCCTTTTCATAAACCTTATTAATTGCCTCGGCAATCTTAAATGGTGGGGCAACCACAGTGGTGATTTTTTTTTGAAAAATTTCATGCAGATCATTGATCACGTCAAAGTTGAAAGGATCGGCCACGGCAATCATAACAAAGTCAGGGCCACTATCAATCGGAATAATCTCATGAGTTCGGGCATAGTTAATGGGAATTTCCAGCGTCAAATTTGGATCAATCTGATCAACCTTTAGATCATTGTGGTAAGGAATTTGAAATTGAAAACAAAGGACTCGCGTAATGTCATGAGGTTGTAGATAATTTTTTTTGAGTAATATTTCTCCCAACAATTGGCCCGTCTGCTTTTGGAGATCTAAGGCCTCGCCCAATTGTTTATCGGTTAAAGAAGTATGTGTGAGAAGAAGTTTTCCTATCTTCTCACTAAATGGCGCGCCTTTATGAAAATGCATTTCAGTCATATTTTACTCTGGTCGTGATAGGCCCGATTTCTTTGCCTTAACCTCTTGATAAATAGCTTTATAATCTGGTCCTTCTAAATTGGCCATGGGTGCAGTTGGACTTACCACTTGGGCGGCGTCTTCATCCAGTAAATCGTCCCCTTCCTCATCAGGATCATTGGAGTTGCCCTTAATCTTTTTTTCACTTTTCTTTTCTTCTATCATCTTTTCTTCAGGAGCTTTTGGGGTGCTATCCTCCTCTTCTAGTTGAGTACTTGGAGCAATGCCCGTCGCGGATTCATTATTACTTTTATAGATGGAAGTAGCTTGCACATCATAGAGAGGTCCCGCTTCTTGTTTGCCTGCTTTGTCGTAGAGGGCCTTCACTGTTCCAAGATACGGATCATCTTCTCCTACGACATCCTTGATATGGCCAGCACGACGATTCAAGACGTCTTTCACCGTATGAGCAACAGTCTTTTGGTAGCTATCCATAATTTTCGGCGTCATGAAGAGCAGTAAATTGACCTTCGATAATTGTTCAGTACTATTCTTAAACAACCAGCCGAGCAATGGAATATCACCGAGAAGAGGAACTTTGGAGACTGAGCTGATCACATGATCTCGCATCAATCCACCCATGGCAATGGTATCACGATCGCGCACAACCACGGTAGTGACCACGCTCCGTGAGGTCGTCGCAATACCGCCTGCCGATGATGTATTTGCGCTTGTGCGAAATTCTTCAATCTTTTGGTCAATTTTAAGTTTTACAAAGCGAGTCACCTTATTGATCTGAGGTGTTATTTTTAAGGTTAAACCGGCCTTTTGTTGTTTGACTGAAATTTGAGTTTGATTGTTGGCAATAGTTTGCTCTGTGACAGGCACAGATTCAGCTACTTCAAAAACGGCATCGGTGTTATCCATCGCCAGTATTTGAGGGGTGGCGAGCACATTGGTATTTGAATTATTGGCAATGGCCGTGATCAAACCTGAAATACTGTTAATTGTGACAGATTGTCCTCCAATGGTTTGGGTAACTTTCTTACCAGTACCACCACCAATGAAAAGTCCACCAAGAGAAGTAATATTATTTGTCAGCACTGATAAGAGATCTTGTCCCCCAGTTCCACCGGCAAATCCGGCCTTCTGAGTGGCCCCAGTTCCGTAGGCACCCACAATAGAAATCCCAAATCCCTTACTCTTGTTAACTTGGGTCTCCATAATCATGCCTTCTACATAAACCTGATCGCGCGGAATATCTAATTTATCAATGACTGATTTGATGGTGAGATAGTCGGTGGGACTAGCTGTAACCACGAGCGCATTGTTATCCTTATCAGAACTAATTTTAACTTCGGCATTGAAAAGGGAGGATCCTTCGCCGCCAATTTTGGTGAAGCGGGTGGAGCCTTTGGCTTGAGCATTAGCATCGGAAACAAGTCCACTTAAAGTTTTGGCCAGTGTTTCGGCATCGCCATGATTGAGATAGTATACATGGATTTGGCCGGCCCCTTGATTGACTTTGACATCAAGTTTTAAAATAAGGTCACGTAATTCTTTGGCACCATCAGCATTGGCCATAGCGATAATGGAATTCGTTCTTGGTTCAGCAATAATTTTACTAATTTCTTGGCCAGTCTTACCTTGGCCGATGTTCTGTGATTTGAACTTCCCACTGCCAGCACCCTTGAGAAGAGTGTCAAGCAGTTTGGCAATCTCCTGCGCTGAAGAGTTGTGGACCGGGATGATTTGGATGGTTTCCTCATGTCCCGGAACATCAATAAATTTAATCAGCCGAACGAGGCGGGTGATATTATCGCCTGTATCCTGAATAATAATAGTATTGGTTTGTTTGATTTCGATAATCCGGCCATAGCGGGACATAAAAGGACGAAAGCTGCGGGCAACCTCGGCCACATCAATATTTTTAAGAGAGAGGATGCGCATGACATAGTTTTCGGTATCAGGCGTGTAATTACCCGTGTAGATCTTGGTTGGCGTATAACGAATATCGCGGGAATTAACTAGTTTATAGAATGCACCGGATTTGACAATGGAATAACCGTTCATGTTAAGGGCGGTTAGATAGGCCTTCCATGCATCTCCGACCGTGATGGGAGAAGGGGCCGAAATGCTGACCTTACCCTTAATGTCTTTCTCCATAATGAGATTGAGCCCTGTAATTTTTTGCATGTGTTTAGTCAGGTCAACCAGGGAAGTATCGGGAAAATCAAAACTGGTGACGACTTCGGGACCAAAAGCTGTTTCTGGATTTAGGTTTACATATTTTTTATCTTTGGCCAGTAAATTTAGATCAGATGTTCCGGCCGCTCTGCCAAAGGCATCTTCCCCTCCCGCTTTATTTTCAAGATGATTTTTAACTGAAGTTTGGGAAGAACTATCTTCGCTATCAAAGTCTTCATCGGGAGCAACTGATGGAGGAGGGCCAGAACTGGTGTCAATATCACCTGAATCTGAACTGGGGTTGTTTTCATCAAAATTGGTTTCGGATTTATATTGATCGAGTTGTGCCCAGGCCGAGCTTAAGGAGATGAGAAGCATGATAATGAATACTAATAAGCGAAAGAGTGGCCAATGAGGAGAGAAAATTTTAGTCAGCATAAAACCGTCCTGGTTTCTAGTCGAAGTCATATTCAAGTTCAATATCTGATCCACCACGATTGAGGGAAATAGAAAGATGGTCAAGGTCCTTTATTCTTCCGAACATGTTCATAATATCATTCAAGTTGGTTATTTCGCGGCCATTAATACGATTAATGACATCACCATCTGTTATGTTCAGATGAGAGTAGATGGAACCTGGAACGACTTCAGTCATTTTAAAACTGAGCGTTCCGTCAGGGTTTTTGAGTTGTACAGCGCGGGCCTGACTCAGGATATTGCCGACATCTTGCAGGATTTGATCGCGGTAAGATTTTTTTATACTAAATTTATTACCCTCATTTTTAATTTCTTTCGGACGAGAAGCATCTAATAATTTTTGTCCGGTTTGTGGATCAACATAGGTGATAGGCGACGCGGCCTTGATTCTCTCGTCGATATTATCAATAAATTCGCAATCATCGGATTTCATATTTTTAAATACCACTCGCAGTCTTTCAATCTTTCCGATCTGGGCCATGCTTTCGATCTTATCACCCTCACGAACTTCCGTAGGGATATTAGCGCCCCTGACCGCCACGGAGGCCATTGATTTAATCGAATCTTGAAGTACGACAGTATTGACAAGTTTGAGCGGGAGTGAAGTCGGACGGTTGGCTTCCATGCAGATCTTCGCTTCATTGCGGTTATCTTTTTTATCACCCAGCTTGATACTGTCCGTTGGAGTGCGTTTTACATTGAAGATGTTGGCATCTCTAATGGGGCCCAGATCAAATGGGCGGGAGTCAGAACCGGTATGAACCCGGGCGCTATGCATTTTGATTTTCTTTTCTGGACCTTTGATGAGATAGGCCGCAATTTTACCAACGCTGTAGGTGGCGGCAAAGAAGGTGGCGGCAATAAAAAAATGATGAACTGGTTTACGCGACTGGGGAGAAAGGAGTGTAGAAATAACCTGATCCCAAGTGAGATCTTTCTTCGGTAGGTCTAAAACCTTTCCATTTTTTTCAACTTGTGTGAGTAAGAAATGTTTGCTTTTCGTAAAAAAAGTTCGCAACAGGCCAAGAACTTTGTCCTTATATTTTTTCCATTTTGGAGCGCGTGTATTTCCTTCAAATGGAGGAAGATTTACGCGCATAGTTTGCAGGGCATTGGGGGAAGTGGTGTCTTGAATATCATGGTC
>CAYHRT010000274.1:0-4731 GCA_964359085.1 uncultured Bdellovibrio sp.
TTCATGATATGATCAACGTATTCCTCTAGATGTTTAAGTAATTCCAGCCAAAGCTCCTTATGTTCCAGCATGGTTTTAACACTTCGGAAATTGCTTTGCCTTATGCGTAAAAGGGTTTTTGTCTCTTCAAGTGGGATAAATTCTAACTTTACTGTCGAGTGTTTTACGTCATTATCGCCCCAAGTGTACTCAATTGAGCGATTCGGTCTTATGGCCCGATAAACTCCTTTCCAGGACAGTGGGGTTCCATTCTCCAGTGATGTTCGAACCGAATAATTCCCGCCTTCAATGAAGTCACTCTCTATCTCGGTCTTTCCAGCATCATTGAGGAAAATCCATTTTCTCCTCTCTTCAGGGTTTCTAAACTGTTCAAAAAGCTTATCGGGATCAGCATTTACAATTTTGTTAATTTCAAAGCTTTGATTCATCTAAGGTTCCTCATTTGGGGAATACAGTATATCCGAGTTCTCCCGGAGTATAGAAAGTTGCCGGGTTGGCCGGTAGAAGTGGTGCGCCTGTTCTGATTTTTTCAACGAAATTGGGATTCGAGATGAATGGTCTCCCAAAGGCAATCAGATCTGCTCTGCCTTCCATGAGGTCATGCTCGGCCTTGTCGGCATTGTAACCACCGGACAGAATCAAGGCCTGTTTAAACTCTTTACGCAAGAGGGCCTTGACTGATGGTTTTACTTCCGGCCCTCCCATCGAATGATGATCAACACAATGAAGATAGACCAGACCAAGATTACTGAGTTTCTTGGCCAATTGACCAAAAAAATCTTCAAGGCCTTCATAGGATTCCATGTCATTGAAGGCCCCATAAGGAGAAAGTCTCATGCCCACATGTTTGGGAACGATGGCCGATGCCACGGCGGTGGCGACTTCAATGGCAAAACGCATACGGTTCTCAGAAGAACCGCCATACTCATCTTGACGCTTATTAGATGCTGGATTTAGAAACTGATCTATAAGGTAACCATTGGCACCATGCAATTCAATTCCATCAAAGCCGGCCTTCATGGCAAGCTGAGCAGATTCAGCATACTCGCGAACGGCCTCTTTGATTTCCTGTTTCGTCATTGCATCGGGTACTGGGTAAGGTTGCATTTGTTTCTCATCGGTCCACATTTCTCCTTTGAGTTTGATTGCTGAAGGGGCCATGATTTTTGCGTTTGTGCTCATGTTGAGTGGGTGAGATACACGTCCGGTATGCATAAGTTGTAAAAAAATATGCCCCTGTTTTGCATGCACGGCCTTGGTAATTCTCGCCCAACCCTTGCTTTGTTCTGGATCAAAATTACCAGGCATTCGAGCATAACCTAATCCATTCGGAGATGGTGAGGTGCTCTCAGTAATAATGAGTCCCGAATCGGCACGCAGAGAGTAATATTGGAGCATCATTTCATTGGGGATATTATGTGCAGCACGGGCGCGTGTCATGGGTGCCATGACAATGCGATTTTTTAACGTGAGACTGCCAAGTTTAAGTTCAGAGAAAAGTTTTGAATAGTTCATTAATCACCTCTAATTTTAGGAGGTGCCAGGTCCTTTTGGTTAAATATGGGTTAATCAAAAAGACCTGGCATGTGGTGGGTTAAGAACCTGGCTTGACTAAAAAGCTCCGAAGTTAAGGCCTAGGCCATAAGTAAAGCCTGACAACTTATTATTGCTGAGACCTGCAAGATCTGAATCTGCTACGCTTCGGTAGCTCCCATTCACGCCAATCTTAAAATTTTTGGTAACGGCATAGAGGAGGTTAACCTCTGGTTCTGCAACAAAGAGACCATCTGCATTGCCCGGGTTATCGTTAAAATCTACGAATGCCCCGCCAAGCAAAACACTTGTTGCTACTGAAAAATCGGTCGCCAGAGGATATATGTATTCAAAATTTGCACCCAGAACCCCATATTGAAGTGGTTCATTATAGCCGACAATAGGAACATTATTAACCAAGGTGTAAGCGGCCATTCCGAGGGCATATTGGTGGTTAACTATCCAGGCCCCTTTGATGCCACTTAGGACGCCGTCAGTGCCATCAATGCGCGAAATTTTTGTAATTGGCGCACCATAGCCACCGTGTACATATTCACCAACTGTCGCCGTTTCTTCCATTTTCCCAATTCCTTGAGCAAAGACAGAGGTGGAAATGAGACAAGAAAAAATGACAGAAGATGGCCCAATAATCTTTTTTAGTTTCTGATACATAATATCCTCCAAGAATTAGTTAACTTCCCATATTTTTGTTAAAAAATATTTTCGTTAGGCAAAACCCTAGCAAGTTTCTTTTAAAAAGCAGCTAACAGATTGTTCTTGTCGGATTGATCTTCGTCATCAGAATCAGAAAGATTTTGTGAGCTGACAAAGGAAATAAAAATGGTATAGACTGCTATTTTAAATTCTCCCAATTGCTTATGAAAAAAGAAAATGAACCCATTGCTCTTGAGGCTTATCAGGACTTGGCTGAACGCTATTCACAAATGGCTGAGGCAAAAGCTGAAAATGGATTTATTGAACATCCGGCGATTAGACGACAACTTGGCAATATCAATGGAAAAGTCATTCTTGATGCGGGCTGTGGTCCCGGGATTCTGGCCACCTATATGCTCAACCAAGGGGCAGAAGTCATGGCCTTCGATATCAGTCCCAAGATGATTGAATTGGCCCGCCAAAGATCTGCAGGGCGTGCCAAACTTTTCGTCGCTGATATGGCCAAACCACTCTCATTTGTGGAATCCAGTAAGTTTGATATTGTTGCTTCTTCGTTGGCCATCGATTACGTGCACGATTGGAGTGTTCCTCTGCAAGAATTTTGGAGGGCCCTAAAGCCTGGTGGCCGACTTGTGTTTACTATCCAACATCCCTTGGGTGCCTACCTTTGGTATAATCCCCCCACTGCCTTTGGCGTTCAATATGTTGAGGCCGCCTGGGAGGGTTTTGGCGGAGCGCCCGTTGTTATGCCAGACTACTATCGTTCCTTCGAAGAGGTTTTAAACCCCCTGGTGAATGCCGGATTTGTTGTTAAAAAAATTATCGATGCAAAACCAATCGAAGCGCTTAAAGAAAAAGATCCAAAAAAATATGAAAAATATTCTAGAGTTCCAACTTTTATGTGTCTCGAAGCCGTGAAATAGACCTGTCTAAAGCTGGCTTACGTCGTTGATATTACGTTATAATTGGCGCTATTCATTTTTTATTTTTAATGCTAAATCTATGTCACCGAATTTATTACTAACGAGGTTTTTATGACGCTTAAACATGCATTGTTCACTTTATGTCTTTTTTTGTCTTTTAATATGATTATTTTTAGTGCTGCTGCTTCTGATAGTCCGATCAAAGTTGCCATGGTAACCGATGTTGGTGGAGTTAATGATCAGTCGTTTAACCAGTCTGCATGGGAGGGACTTCAGAAGGCAAAAAAAGAATTAGAGATGAAGACCAGTTATCAAGAGTCAAAGCAAGATGCCGATTATACCGCCAATCTTGAAACATTATTTGATGCAGGCAATGATCTCATCTGGGGTATTGGTTTTAAAATGGCCGATTCGATTCTCAAGGCCGCAAAGCAAAACCCAAAGCAAAAGTATGCCATTATTGATTACTCATATGGAGATAAAACCCCGGCCAATGTGTTAGGGGTAATGTTTAAAGCAGAGGAAGGCGCTTTTATGGCAGGCTATATTGCCGCCAAAATGTCCAAGACTAATACCATCGGTTTTATTGGTGGTATGAGCGTCCCCATTATTCATTCGTTCCAATACGGATTTAAGGCCGGTGCAAAATACGCCAATAAAAAAATAAATATTCTTGAGCAATATTCAGAATCATTTACTGATGCGGCCAAAGGTAAGGCCATTGCGAATCAAATGATTTCCAAGGGGGCCGATGTGGTCTTCCCTGCTGCCGGAGCGGTTGGGGATGGTGTCATCGAAGCCGTTAAGGAAAAAAATAAAATGGCCGTTGGGGTGGATCGTGATCAAAATTATATGGCCCCCAAAAACGTCATTACCTCCAGTATGAAACGAGTTGATAACGCTATTTTTAATGTGATGGCCGATTTTAAGAAAGGTTCGTTTAAGGGTGGAACGACTTTAAATTATGGACTGAAAGATGGAGGAGTGGATATCGCCCCAACCACGGCCAATATGGTGCCAGCGCCGCTCATGAAGGAAGTCGCAGGGATTAAAAAACTTATTGCCGACTCCAAGATTAAAATTCCTGCCGATGAAGCTTCCTACAATGTTTATGTTAAGACGCTTAAGTAATGATCGCTCTCGAACTCAAGAATATCTCTAAAACATTTGGTACTTTTAAGGCCAATGACAAAATAAACCTCTCCGTGAAAAGCGGAGAGGTTCATGCCATCCTGGGCGAAAATGGCGCCGGAAAATCCACGCTGATGAAAATCATTTTCGGACTTTACCACCCTGACCCCGGTGGTGAGATCTTTATCAAAGGTGTGAAAACAACAATTCCTTCGGCCAGATTTGCCATAAAACATGGCATCGGGATGGTTCATCAACATTTTATGTTGGTGCGTCCTTTCACTGTTTTGCAAAACATTATTCTTGGTGTTGAGCCCAGAAATAGTTTTGGAGTAATCAACTATAAAAAGGCCAGGGCCGATGTCGTAAAAATTTCTGAAACGTATAATTTCAATATTGACCCCGATGTCAAGATTGAATCTATCAGTGTGGGGATGCAGCAGCGAGTGGAGATCATCAAAACACTGTA
>CAYHRT010000275.1:0-4706 GCA_964359085.1 uncultured Bdellovibrio sp.
CGGCCTGGGTCACGGCCCCCGAGGCCTTATCGGTGGCCCAATGGCAGGCCCCTCGCGCTTATACTAGTGGGGTTTCGTTTTACTCGGATGTCGAAAAAAAATGGAACTCGATGGTGTACGATCAAAGAATAGGCGGGGAATGGCAGAGTCTGGACTACTCTGGCGATAGAGGTAAGCAAAGCAAGGTCGATCTGGTATTGCTTTTTCATCTGCCAGGGCCGCCAGGGTTACCACTCATATCATTTGGGCCAGGTTTGTCTTACGCTAGGATGACTTCACAAAGTGCCTTACTTCGTAGTGTCTATATAAATGATTCGCTCTATTACTTTGTCGCGGGCGAGCTTCAGGCACAGCTTGGTAATAAGAATCAAGGTGAGATCAGGGCGGGAGCACGAATGGGAGGTGATCCTAGGCGTGATTTGGCCTTCGCAGATTCCTGGAGTTCATGGGTTGAGTACCTCCATCCCCTCGGAAGAGGAGAGGGGGTCAGGGCCCACGTTGAATATTCCACTGAGGTACCCCAGAATTATAAGGGGGAACAATTTTCTTTCATGATTATGTTGGATCTATTGCCAAATGGAGGGGCCGATTTGTGAAGAAAAAAATTATACTCATCGATGATAGTAAAGATTTTCTCATGCTGCTGACATCTCTTTTCAAATTTCATGATATTGAGGTTGAGTCCGAGAGTGATTCCGATTTGGCGTTGAAAAAAATCCAAACGACAGAGTATCTCATGGTGATCAGTGATTACATGATGGGACAGATGAATGGTCTGGAACTTGCAGAGAAAATCCGCCGGACGGCGTTTAATAGAGAGATTAAAGTGCTTCTCATTTCCTACAAAATCTTAGATGAAGATGAACTCAAGCAAGTTCAAAAACTCAATTTGAGCTATCTTAGAAAACCAATTATGCCCAACGAACTTCTCGCTAAAGTTAAGGAAATGACAGCAATATGAAAAAATTGATGGTGAATGTCCAAGTCCGTTTCATGGTCATTCTCTTGTCCCTTTATGCCTGCATCCTGGCTGCCGCGTTTGTGCTATTTCCCGATAATTTGGCCTTCAAGGGACCGAACCCCAATCCCTATTTTATTATGGCACTCATTTTTGCGGCCTTTTATGGTATTGTTGAAGCCGCCACCGCTAGCATGGTGGCCAATATTCTCTTTTTTTTCCTCATCTACCTCCAAGCAGATTATGAAGCAGTTGAAACCATCTTCGAACTTGATACTGTGATGACGGCGTCGTTATTCACTGTGCTCACCGTCTTCGTTGGAGAATTGAGAACCATGGGGAAAGCGAAGCTGCTCAGCTTGAATGAAACTCTAGCGCAAAAGGAGAAGGTTCTTCACCTCATGACCAATGAATTTGAAAATAACTTAAAAAATAGTGAAGAATTGAAGATGAAGTTGCTTTCTAAAACTGACACATTTTCTACCCTTTATAAAGACTCAAAAAAATTAAATGCTTTTGAAACTGAAACAATTTTTGAAGGATTAATAGCTGTTTTAAGTAAATATCTGTCGGCCAGCAGATTTGGAATCTATTTTTCTTCAGAAACAAATGATGGAACTTGGCATTTAGCACATGGGAAAGGTGAGAATTTGCAAAATGAGATTAATATCTCCCTTGAGCAAGACCCGCAGATTAACAAAATAATATCCGAGAAGAAGTGTCTCGCTCCTGAGGATGTCTGGTCAAAATCGGATTTTAACTCTCTCCATGGTAAAATTCTCATGGGGGCACCTTTGGTGATAAGAGGTACGGTGAGAGGCATCGTGCTTATTTACGAATTACCCTTTTTGAAATACGTGCCTTTCAATTTTAGATTATTTGAAATCTACACTTGCTGGGCGGCAGAATCACTCGAAAGAGTGCTGCATTTCCAAAATGTTGAGAAATTTAATATTATGAACAAGGCCTATGACGTCTACAAGTGGGAATATTTTTGTGACCGCCTTGAAGAAGAGTTTGATCGATCTAAAACCTTTATGTTGCCTCTTGCAATCGCTAAAATTGACACGAGTTCTTTCGCGGAAGACCAGCGCGAAATTATCTTGGTCGGATTGATTAATGTAGTAAAAAAACTTGTGAGAAAAATGGATTGTGTCGCACAAGGCCCATCATCGGGTCTTATCTTTATCCTCATGCCAGTTGCTGATGAAAATACGATGCATACTAAAATACAACACATCCAAGATCATTTTCCGGCAGAGATCTGGATAAAAATAAAAGTCGTTGTTTCAAGTTTTGCACCGGAGATGCATGACTCTTTTGACCTTCTGCGAGGAGTGGTAGAAACCGGAGCGCAGGCATGAGGCACTACTGGCCAGTCCTGGCATTATACTTTTGCATAAAGCTCACACTTGAGATTTGTCTCGTTATGATCATCACAGATATGACCTTACTTTTCTTTCATCTGGCCTTTGCGCCTTTTCTTCTCCTGATCTTGCAACGCTTGCCTTTTTCCAATGCTTTTCGAGTGGCAATTTTTGTTTTTGATTTATTCTTTCCTATCATTGGACCATTCGGTGGACTTTTATTTTTATTGATTTCGTATGTGGCGCGACCTCTTTATGTCAAAAAAGGTAAAGAACTCTATGCTTTGCCGCATGGGGAGCAAGATTACAAGAGATATATGATGGAGAAAAAAATTATTAATAAGATTATGGATAAGTCTACAGATCTTCATGCTGAAGAAGAGTCTTATCTAAAATTTGTGCACATAGATTCATTCATTGATGTCATGGCGGGAAACGACAAAGCAAAGAAAATTAAAATTATTCAGGAAATAGGAAGAACCAATTCAAAGGAATTTATAGGGTCATTACAGCAGGCGCTCCAAGATGATATTTATGAAGTCCGTTATATGTCAAAAAATATTCTGGAGGGGCTGGAAGGAAAAATGATGGATGAACTTGAGGCCATGCATGCCCAGCTACAACTTCATCCCGCCGATTATAATGTTCACAATTCTATGGCAAGGTCTTACATAACTGCTTCTCGTTCTGGGATATTTGATGAGGTCTTGGCAAAGAACTTTTTAGTCAAGGCCTTTGACTGTCTCACTTTTTCATTGCAGATTTTTCCTGATCAGAAGGAGCTTTATGTTCGTATTCTGGAAATCTATATCCATCTCAAGGAATATAAAAAATGTATAGAGATTGGCCCACAAGCCTTGGAAATGCCTATGCCTGAAGAGGAGTGGTGTAAATTGGCATTCTATTATTCTGAGGCACTCTTTCATATGCGGGAATATAATTTATTAAAAGAAATATGTGAAAAAATTCTCACTAAAAAACCTAAGTACGAAAAGATCAGAGAAATTGTAAATTTTTGGAGCGGCTTAAGTTATGGCGCAATTTGAGCAGATTCTTCAGAAGGTTCAATCGGCAAATTGGGATGATAGGTCCGAAGCAGTGAATTATTTACGCAATGTTGACTCGACCAGCGAGTGCAAAGAAATTATTCTTCTCATTTTGGCCAAAAATAACGTCGAAATGCTGTTGCTTTTGCTCAACATTTTCACTTTTTGGTGCACTAAAATTAATTTAGAAATTATGAGTTTATGCTTGGCCCGAGCTTTCGAGTTGCAAGCTCATGAGAATCGCAAAGTTAAATCTAAGGCCGCGGCCTATGTAAAGAGGTTTTTAGAGGCCCCTGATGTGCCAACCTCACTTAAGAATGAGACCATGCGGTTGGCCTACGTGAAAATAAATGTGAAGAGACTTGCCTTTTTTCTTAAGTCCGTTGCTCGATATAGAATGTTGCCCCTGGTTCCGGTCATTATTGATCAAGTAGACAAACAAAGTAATGTTGAATTGTGCTTGGACTTGTTGATTCATTTGGAAGATCCCCGGGCCCTTCGTGCCTTTTATAAGGAAATTGATTCTTCCGATTATAAAAAGATGGCGTTGGCGATTAAGGGGATTGGTGTCGTCGGCAATATGTTCAATGGTTTCACATTAATCAAATATATCAATCATAGTGATGAAGAGATTCAGTCCTGCGCAGTGGTTGGCCTTGTCCATCTCTGGAAAAATCTTTCTTTATACTATCCCAAAAAATGTTTTATTCAAACTCGAAATGTTAGATTGAAAAAGTCCATTTTAGATGCGTTCACTCAAGCCTTTAGTTCTCAGCCAGCATGTCATATCATCAAATTTTTGACGGAGCAATATCTACTGGAAGAAAATCCAGAAGTGCTCATCTTAATTTTCAATTCTCTGGTGGGCTTCCCAAGAGAGCAGCGTGCCCTGGTTTTGAGAAGATATTCTACGCTTAACTCTCTACATGACTGTGAGAAACAAGTTTTAAAGTTTCTCAAGCTCCTTCAGGTCACCCCCCATCCGATTTTAAAACCGATAATTCTTAAGTGGGCCTTTGATCTGTCTTCTCCATTCTTGGCGAGGTCATCCATGCAGCTATTAGATGACCATGATGATCCTGCCATAGCGTTGCAATTAAAAGATGTTGCATTTGAGGTTACGCATCCCCTAGCAATGATGGCGTTCAAGACGCTTTTGGCCCATCCTCATGTTAATCGACCGTGCATTATTGATGAATTTCTGAATTTAAATGTTCCCTCGAATCTTGAATTCCATCGCATCATTCTCCACGCTTTGAAATCGTTTCCTGCAAATTTCTCAATTTCGGACACTCTGCTTAGCTATTTAGAGCAGCATTTAACTGACACTGCCGA
>CAYHRT010000276.1:0-4642 GCA_964359085.1 uncultured Bdellovibrio sp.
CCTTTTTCGCGATGAAAAGGTGGAAGAAATTGTGCCCACTTATCGCGGACTTGGGCTTAATCTGTTCTAGATGTAAGAAAATTCTGAAAAAATTTCAGGTTTCCTCTATGGCTACCTCTTTTATATTTTTTATGTTAGATCAACACTTTATTTTCTTTCGAGGAAACCTTCAGGAGGAACTATGATTCGATTATTTTTATCAGTGTTGTGCTTAGGTTTGGCGGCCGTGTCTTATGCCGGATCATATTTTGATAAACTCTCAAGCACTGAACAGGCCCAAGTCCTATCTGAAGCCAAGCAACTGGTGAAACTTCTGGAAGTTTCTGGAAAACCCTGGCCGCAAATCACCCTTTTTCAATGGTCAGACGCCACCCCTGAACAGGTTTGCGGAGTATTTTCTGACTTCAATCTCCAAAAAGAATATATGGGAGAAGATATGCTGAAGTCACAGGCGCGCAAAGTTTCCCAGAACACTTACGATGTGGATTATGAACTGGATCTTCCCGTCGTGAGTAATGAAGTCTATACCGTTAGAGATGTTCTTACTTCGTATGATAGTGGCCATAGTTATATGATTTCATGGAGTCTTGTGAAAGCGACCCGCACCAAAGTAAGCAACGGTTTTTTTGCTTGCGAGCCCGTATCCGGCGGTACTTTTATCGCCTATCAAAATTTGGTGGATCCTGGCATGCTCGGCAGGTCATTCTTCGAAAAGGCCCTGGCAAAAGTAAAGGCCACACCTTATTCAGTTTTCAAACAACTCAAAAAAGAATTGGATTCCAATCCGACCCAGCTCGACAAGCAAATTGAGTTTTTGCGTTCCGCTGTCGCCAAGTAAGAAGATTATTTTAAGAGATCAAACCATCTCTGAATTCCCGTATTAAGTGGGAAATAATTCCAATCTAAAGGGTGAGTCGCCGGCCGCTCCTGTTGCAATGTCAGGGAAAGGACCACCCCGGAGGAGAGATTAGTTACTTCTTCAAAGAGACTTTCTAACTTCAACAAATCTTTTTTTTCTGGAATTCCATTTTTAACTTCAATCGCCAGAGTTCCCTTGTCTGTTTCAAGTAAAAAATCAACTTCCGCACCATCACGGGTACGATAAAAGCTGATATTGAAGTCTTTCAAGCGATGCCGGAAATACTTCAATAAATTGCTAAAAACATGAGTTTCCAGGGCCGCTCCTCCCATGGGGCCGAGACGTAACATCTCAGAGCTTTTCCACCCGCAGAGATAGGCGCAAAGTCCCATATCTAAAAAATATAGTTTTGGGGATTTAATTAAGCGCTTATTGCGATTATTAAAATAGGGCGAAACAAGTTTGATGAGAAAGCTGTCTTCCAAAAGATTGATCCACTCTTTGGCGGTAATAGGACTAATACCTGCATCACGGGCCAAATCAGCAAAATTAATAATTTGGCCGGTTCGAAGCGCGCAAATTTTTAGAAAAAGTTCGAACTCTCTGCGCTTGTTGATCCCAAGTAACTCCACCACATCTCGCTCGACATAAGTTTGCAGATAACTGCTTAAATAAAGTTCACGAGATGAGTTGTCTTGAATGTCAAAAATTTTTGGAAAATTTGAATTGAACAGTTTCGCAAAGTAATTTTGGGGGGTGGAAAAATTATAATCTTTCTCTTCATCTGAAAAACCATAAAGATTTAAAATTGCAACTCTTCCGGCCAACGACTCACGCACACCCTTCATCACTTGAAAATTTTGCGAGCCGGTTATCCAGACAGCACCTGGAGTCTTGTCTTTATCAACCAATACCTTAATTGCCTCCAATACTTCAGGCGCATATTGAATCTCATCAATGGAGATAGGTAGTTTAATTTCACGGGCAAAGGATAAGGGATCGGCCTTGGCGCGCATGCGGGTTTCGAGATCATCAAAGCTAATATAGTTGCGATCTGATCCTAACTGCATCAAGAGAGAGCTTTTTCCAATCTGTCGAGGACCGAGTACCAACCAGACAGGGAAAAGGTCTAACCCACCCCATTGATAGGTGAAATATGCTTCGATAGTTCTTTTAATCCAAGTATTTGGCATTTCATATAGTCTACTATATTATTGCCAAACATGCAAGATAAGCTGTGATCACCTACTTCTACAGGCACCCGGTTCCAATTCTTTGAACTGGGTAAAGAAGCGATAGACGAAGAGAAAGGTAAACGAAGTGGCCACGTGCCAGAAGGCATGGCCGGTGAAAATGTGGTTGTCGGGATTGCACCAGATTTTCGTGATGTCGAGCCACCAAACGCCCCAGGCAACCAGGAAAGTAATGACCATGGCCTTGAAGTAAAAGTAGTTGGCCTTCACCGGGGCCTTGGAAAATAAATACAGTTCCATCAAAGCACAGCCGATAAATTGCACCCCAAAGAGTACGACGCCCAATTTTTCAAAGTAATAAATCAGCGCCATGGATGTCAGCATCAAGGTGGCAAAGATCAGAACCATAGATTGTTTGGGAATGAGAAAAAGTCGTCGGAGATTGTAGACGATACCAGTGCCGGTAAAAAGAATCATAGAGGAAATATCTAACCACTCACCAATGAAAGTCCCCGTGGCATGGTATAGACCTGAAAAGACCCCTAAAAACTGTGCTACGATGCCGATGGGGAGAAGATGGGGGCGATTTTCTTTGCGTGCCAGATAGATGATATAAAGCCCGATCACTACAAATGCCATGTTGGACCAGGTCTCGGCCGGTTTGACGATCCAGGCACAGAGCTTGGCTTCGCAAAAATCTAAATGACCTGGCTGAAACTGCGACCAAGGGCATGACATTGTTTCCATACTGAATTCTCGCCAATTTTTTTGTGAAAGTAACGCCTTTTTTATACTAAGATATCGAACTTATAAGAAGGAGGAATTTTTATGGCAGATGATAAATTTAAAGCGTCTCAGGACGAAGTAAAAAAGTTGAAGGCTCGTCCCAGCAACGAAGAATTATTGGATTTGTATGCCCTCTATAAGCAAGGGACGGAAGGCAACGTGAAGGGTGATCGGCCAGGGATGTTTAATCTCAAAGAGCGCGCCAAATACGATTTTTGGGCCACCAAAAAAGATATGAAAAGCGATGATGCTCAAACCAAATATGTGAAGCTGGTAGACAGCTTGATTAAAAAATACGGGAAGGCCTAAAGCTCTCCCACCTTCGGCAAGATTTTGGTTTCCAAGGTGCCCTGACCTTGTCCCTGCCTGGTGAAGCTCACCTTGTTGATAGTCAGTCCCAAAGTTATGAAGAGATCGAATTGGTCAAATTGGATGGAGTTGTCATTTAAGCTGACGTCACTCTGTCCGTCTTTGTTCACTTTCGCCATGAGACTGAGTTCTCGATAATCGTTGGGAGAGCTGTCGAGGCGACTTAAGTTGCGTAGAAAACGGAGCGTAATATTGTAGCGAGATTCCACACTGTCGGTGAGGGTTTGTACCACATGTAAGGACATGATGGGCCCCTTGCGAATCAGGTCGACACCCAGATCTTCCTGACTCATGAGTATTCGACGTTGGGTTGAAAGTTCGGTGTAAGTGTAACTTCGCACAGTCCCGGCCTCGTCACGATAATTGATGTAATCGACAGTTCCCACTTTCCCTGGAACTAGACCTGCGCAGATGATGCCTTTGGCATTCATCACCTTGGCGTGAATCATAACCTTGGCCAGGGGAATCCAATTGAATTCGGGTTTATCTTCTGGCGCCTGTCCACAGGGGGCAATATCTCCAGCATAAGACTGATAAGAGATTAGAAACGCGACAATAAGCAAGGCCAACTTCATGGGAAACCTCCTCCTGCAATGTAGGTGAAGATTCAAGCAAAGAATGATCTAACAGGCAACACACATATTTAATATTATCGTGACAGATTGACCTCTTTGACATTGTTAAAGGCGGGTGGGGGGGAATTAAGCTTGTAATTACCTATGACGGTAAATGAGTAGGACGGACAGAGTGTTTGCAATTTGGCGATTTCAGTTTCAAAGATTCGTTTGGCATTGTTATTGGTATAGGATGTTCCTGCGGTTTCGTGATTCTTTGTTTTGGCCGAGCTATGTGACGCCTTAATTTCTTTAGCCTTTTCGAAGTTAGCACTAGCGACACCTCTTATTCTTATTAGTTGCTGATTGGCGGAGTGAAACTGTTTACCCCTAACAGCAGAAAAGAGCTTATTTTTAATTTCGTCAGGTGAGTCAAGGAAAGCATCGGCCACTTTAATGGCATATTTAAGCAGTTTCAAATTCTGGTTTATTTTCTTCAAAGTATCTGCGCTGACCTGGTCTTCAATTCTAGATCGATTATTTTCCTCTTTCTCAATTCTAGCGATTTTTAAATCTCGTTGTGCGAATTCCTCGAAATTGTCGGCAATGCTTCGCAAGAGGCGTTTCGCTTGGTCCTCCCCCATGACGTTTAAGGTCAAAAATGCAGTTTTGACGTGTTCGGTTTCTACAGGTGTCTGGACGTTCTGAGTTAGTGCCTGGAGATAATTTGCCTCTAGGGTATTGTAGGTAGGCTGGCAACATGTTTCGTGGAAGTTGTTCGCTGGTCCAGCAAATTGTTCAGGACATGCGCTCACGATTTCGCTTCGGGTCCCTGCTCTTGCCCTATCATCCGGTATGCTATTGGCAGGCTGACCTTGTCT
>CAYHRT010000277.1:0-4539 GCA_964359085.1 uncultured Bdellovibrio sp.
TATAAACTTGATTGCCCAGTATATTGCATTACGCTTTTTCCACTATGGCATACCTCTGATCCTCATTACTTTAATTATCCTGGCACTCTTCGCGCCTATCCGATGGGTGGTTCGGGCCGGCGAAAAACTCACGATTCCTCTCTATAAAGGGAAGTTTACTCTTAAAACTTCTGCCATGTTTGGGTATTTTGTGATCGTTCTGCTTTTGTTATCTCCCGTTGCCTGGCGACTGTTGGAATATGGAATTAAAAACCCCATTTCACATCAAATGGTCACTCATTATCGTGGTCATGGAGATGTGATGGTCTACCATGATCGGCTGCAAAATAAAACTGATGATAAAATTGATGATAAATTACTGTCGCCTAATGAAACAAAAATATGGCAAATTTCTCCAACGAAAAGGTTAGTATCGGAATGGTTGGCCCATTGGAATGTCACTCCCCAGGGCCTCTCTTTATTGCCTGGAGTGGACCTCACGAGCTTTAAATTTGCTTTGGCAGATTTCTTTTCTCATGCCGCCATCTCCGTAATGCAACCTGTGGATTACAACATCAATGTTTCACTTCCACCCCTGAATGGATTTGAATTTTCCAAGCTTAGCCTGGCATATAAGGATAAGGGTGCGTTTCCCCTATCAATCATCACTAATCCAAAAATGGTGGCAGAGGAATCGTACATTTTTCGATCACAACTCGATCGTCGCAATGAAAAAAGTTCCGTCGCGGAAATAGAGCATCGCCATTCACTGCCTCTCATAGAGGGAAGCAATGATGGGACGATTCATGCGCCTTTCAGTGTTTATCTTGCTTCGCAATTTCAAGATTATAAACGCAATCGTCCATTTGCTCTGCTCTTCCTCTTTATCTTGCTGGCCTTATACCTCAATTCGTTCTATCGCTCTGGTATATTGTTAGCATTGGGCATGATTAGCGATGCCATCTATCCGGCATTCAAAATTATGTTTCACTCTTCCTTTCATCTCGATTCGCTTACGCCAATAATCTTACCAATGTGGGCCACTCTTGCCGGAATACTCCTAGTCTCTCGTTCAATAGATACAGAGAGAGGAAGAGGCAACGACCGTGATGAAGTTCTGAGTGAGGCGGAAATACATATTTATCCTACCATCAAAGGAGCCATTACTTTTTTGGGATTTGCTGTTCTTTTATGTGGCATTATTGATCGGTTGTTTATTTCCCAGGGGCAGAATTTTTTTCTAGAGTGTATGGGATTAGGCGGTGCGATCTTGGTGATGGGACATGTCGGGATTAATCATTTCTTCCGTCTCTATTATTTAGTGGCGCAAATTTTCTTGGAGCGGCAAGCTTTGAAAGTAATTTTGCTTTACTACCGCTTTCGCGCCAAAGGAATGTGAGGAACTGTTCCTAAGAGTAATTATTACATAGTTTGTGTGTCGACTCTCAAAATGATGGATAATATGCGCGCTTATGATGACATTATCGCGCGCCTTCATTTTATTCTTTGTTTTTATTTGGGTTTCTATTTCGGCAACATCGCATGCCTATTGGAAGGATAACTTCCCTGCCACGCCCCTTGAAACTGTAACTAAAGAAAAGATCAAGGATTTGGAAAAGCAAATCAAAACCTTGATCCCCCTTTGTACCGAAAAATTGGAGGCGAGTTTTGGAAAAGTATGGAAGCGTAATCGCCATGGTTTCCCCAAACTCTTGAATGTCCAAGTCATCAATGAAAATGAAGCGCAATCCTTTGAGGGTTTTGCTGAAACCTATGGATCTTTTTTTATTGGAATGATTTTCAGCCCTTATCCCTTCTTGAGCGGTCAAGCTGATTTAGAAACGACTGTTTGCCATGAAACAGTTCATGCTTACTTTAGGAAGCACATGAGTTTTGGGACCTATGCCAACTTACCCAAGTGGGCACGTGAAGGGAGTGCGGTCTATTTGGTAAATCAACTTCCTCACAAAGAACGGCGGGCCCTTTATCGTCAGTGGTCTGGTCAGAAGGAGGCACATTTAAATGGCCTAGAAGGTCCGCATAATTTGGAGGACTACTATGAGGACGCAATGGCGTTTGCTTTCCTCCATGATAAGTTTGCCGCTGATCAACGCGTGCTCTCCTTAGTCCTTGAAGGAAAAGAGATCTATGACGCAATCGAGCAGTCAACTGGACTCAGCAAAGAAGTCTTCTTGAGAGAGGCCCTACTCTTTTCCCAACATCATGTTGCAGGTCGCTTACAAGGCCTAAGTAGCGAAAGTCGCGAAGCGATCGCCAACTGGTCAAATCCCTCAAGTCATAATAAGGCTTCGTCAGAATTCATGCGACAGTTCAAGGCAGGAATCTACCAGGTCACGATTCCCGATACTCTTGACTTCGGCATGAGTGTGGCCTTCTCTCTTAATATCTATTCCAATGCGGGAGATGAACGAGAATTGATTAAAGATTATGAACGGATTCTAAACGAAGTCCCAAGTTATGAGTATGCTCTAAATGTGGCAAGTGTTCGTTATAAGTTGGGTGGACTTTACCTTAATATAGGCGATTACAATAAGGCCTTACACTACTTCACCTTAATTTTTAATGAAAATGTTGAAGTCCCTATCTTACAACAATCCGCTACGGCCGGAATTTTGCGCGCTTATGTTGGCCTGACCGATTGGCGAAAAGTATTAGCATGGGCCGAACGGGAGCGTGGTCTGCATGAAAGCAACGTCGTTGAGTACCGCTACTATCGCGGTCTTGCCTATCGTGCTTTGGGAGATTCCAAGAAGGCGAATGAAATGTTTGAGTTGGCCTGCACCAGCAGCATGAATCGCCGTTTTAAAGAAAAGGCTTGCCAGGCGCTAGATTCCAAATAAAGGCCGTTAGTTTTCTAACACCTGCCCAATACTTTTGTAGCAATTTTTGTCGGCACCACTTTTCTTGGCACCTAACCTGCCAAGATTGCATGCCATCACCTGCCTCAATACTTTGGCACATTTCTTGAAGAGACTTAGGCAGACTTACTGTTATTTTTATAACTTTTTTGGGAGGACCCCATGAGAACGCCAATGCTGAAAAAAACTATTCCCTTGATTGCCATGCTGACCTTGGCCGTCGGGGCGACTGTTAACTCTGTTTATAACTTACAATCCGCGCACAATTCGCATAAGCTTTTCAGGGGTATAGCTAGTGCTGAAGGTGAAATTGTAACTGCTCCAGGTAATACTACTGTCAATGCAGTTGGCATCAATATAATTACTATTTATCACAACACCGCTGAGTTGCAGGCCAAGCAGGCCGAGATTGACCGTTTAGTAAGAGAGCATAATGCTCGTGGCGAGCGTCTAACAGTGCTTGACGAGCGCTTAAAAGTTGTTGAAGGCCAGTTGGCAACAGAAAAAGAGCGTGCAGATCGTGCCACGGCCGATTTGGCCACCGAGCGTGCAAGGTTAGAAGAGGAACGCGCAAAATTGGCCACTGACAAGAAGGCCTTAGAAGAGCAAATCGTTGCACAGGGTGCGGAGAATAAAAGATTGTTGGAGCTGATCGATGCAACCAGGGCCGAGCGTGATGCAAAGAACGCCAAAATCGCTGAACTTGAGGGTGTGAAGAGTGCTTTAGAAACAAAACAGGCAGATTTAGAAAGGCAATTGGCCGAAGCAGGCACTGCCAATGCAGCACTCCTGGCCGAAAAAACAAGAGTCGACGCCGAGCTTGCAAAAGCTAAATCTGATCTTGCGGCCGAGACTTTAGCACGAACCGCTCTAACGACAGAAAGAGATACTCTGATCCAAAGCTTGAGCGTGAGCGATGCGTCCTTGAAAGAAAAAACTAAACTGCTTGATGAGGCCCTTCTCGCCAATACTGATCTTCGTAATAAACTTGAAGTGGCCGAGAAAGATTTGGCAGCGGCCCGTGTAAGTATTGCGGAGTTGACCACCAAGATTGATACACTCACTAAATTGATTGCCGAAAAAGATGCAACTATTGCTGCACGTGATGTAACGATTGCTCAAAATGCAGCTGATCGCTTGAAATTAGTGCAAGAGATGTGTAAACAAAAACAAGATCTGGAAAGATTGGGACTGGATGTTCAGTCTTTGATTAAAGATAAAGAAAAAGTCCTGGCCGAAATAAAGGCCAAAGATGAAGTTATCAACGGCAAAGATGCTGAGTTCAAAAAGAAACAAGAAGAGGCTGAGCTGAAGCATAAGGCAGAGTTGGCTCAAGTGCAGGAAGAATTTGAACGCAGCATGATGGGCATGACCACCATGTTTAGATATATGATGATGCAAAATATGGGCATGGGTGGAATGGGTAATATGGGCAATATGGGTAACACGAATGGAATGATGATCACTAATCCTTTAAATAGTGGCGGTTCTGATAATCAATTCATGATGCAACTTTTAATGAGTCAGCTATTGATGAACCGTAGTGGTGGAAATTCTTTTGGTGGTTTCAATCCCGGCGGTTATTATTCAGTGCCAGGCCCTTCACCTTACACGATGGGTGAGCAGTTCAGTCCCTACGGCGATTACAATGGTGGAGCCGTGCGAGGTTATGGAAATAGGC
>CAYHRT010000278.1:0-4525 GCA_964359085.1 uncultured Bdellovibrio sp.
TGTGCGTCCTTGAACTCCTTTGTCAGACGACTTCTCGCTACGACCCTAATCCCAAGCTCAGGTTTGTAGTTCCGGCCTGACAAAGAGGCAAAGTATTGAGAGGTTCTGTTTTAAGAAACGAGATTGTTGAAAGTTTTGATCAACTAAGTAAATTGGATTCTAGGTGTGAAAATCTTAATTATTCGCTTCTCCAGCATGGGTGATATTGTTCAGGCAATGTCTGTCATTTCGGCCATCTTGCAACGATATCCAGCCGCCAAGATTGAGTGGGTGACTAAACAGGAATTTAAGGGGCTGTTAAGTCTAGATTCAAGAATAAATAAAATATGGTCACTTGATCGGAAGCAAGGTCTTCTGGGACTTATTCGCCTGGCCATCCAGATAAGAAAAAGCGATCAGATAGAACCCTACGATGTGATCTATGATGCCCATCAAAACCTGCGTTCTCTTGTCCTCAAGTGGACCTTGCGCCCATTTTGGTTTGTAGTGCCAAGAGGAGTCATCACACGTTCTAAGCAGCGTCTTAGGAGAGTTTATTTGTTCCTTTTTAAGATTAACCTATTTCCAAAACCATTTCGGGGCATGATTTCTTACTTAGAACCTCTTCGATCTTTAAATATTTCAGTGGATCACATTCTTAAGGGACAGTGGGATTTCAACCAGAATACTCGAGATCGAGTGGATAGTCTCTTGCCAAAAATTAACCACCTCGCCCTGGCCCCATCAGCTGCTTGGGAGATGAAAAGGTGGCCAGTTGAACATTGGAGAAATTTGGTAGCGCTATTACCAGATCTTAACTTCGTTTTATTGGGTGGACCGCAAGACGACTTTTTAGCAAGCATAGCGCAGATCGCCCCTGAGCGAGTGTTGAATTTGGCAGGGAAATTGTCTCTTGAAGAGAGTGCTTATGCCATTTCATGCTCAAAGCTTCTTATTTCTGCTGACACAGGCATGATTCATATCGCCGATTTGCTGGGGCATCCTGGTATTTCGCTAATGGGTCCAACCGCTTTTGGTTATTGCAGTGGGAGTAGCATAAAAACGCTGGAAGTCGCTTTGCCATGTCGCCCGTGCACAAAGGATGGTCGCGGTAAGTGTCAGCGTACAATCTATCAGGAATGTATGACGGCCATTACGCCCGAAGCCGTAGCACAAGCCATTTTGGATCGTCGGATTAAGTGATCCCCAATAATTTTTTCTTCATTTTCCAAAGGAGATGACTCATATAGGGGCGTCTTGTTTCACGGGTTGCCACCATGAGGAGTTTGGTGATTTTTAAATTTTCTGAGTCGGAATAAAGGATTGTCAGCAGTTCGTGGATGTAATTGGTACTTAGGGTTACATAGTTATCAGTACCAATTCCTAGTTGCACCCCTTTTTTCTCCCACCAAGAAAAGGGGTGATCCTTATAATCGGGAAAACAGCCGGTTAATTTTAAATTCGATGAGGGAAGTGCTACCAAACTTACTTTTTTGTTAATCATACGGTTCAAAACGTCATGCTGGTAGTGTTCGATCTCTCTGGCAGTGTGAAACTTAACTTTGAGAAATTCTAGACGTTCACGATCATTAAGGCGTGTACCACGGATAATTTTTTGTCGCACTTTTACGTCATACCAAAGCATATCCATAAGTTCCAAATACTCCTGGGTATTTTTTTCGATAGCAACACCTAGGGAATTGCTTTCCATCACTTTTTGGTAGATACGATGGAAATAATAATTGGGATTGATTCCAAGTGAAAGCCCATGCTCCAGAGTATCGATGTGCCAGATGTTCATGGCATTATCAACTGATTGGATGCCAGTTCGCAAAATTCTCCAAGTTTCACCATGGTGACTGCGTATTTTTAGGCCATGGTATTGAAGACGTCGAAGTCCAGAACGCATTTCCTCAAAATGTTTTTTTCGGAAAAGATCTTTCTCATCACCCACAGTATCGATATCGCATAAATGGTGGGTGAGGTAGGGATACTTTTCTAATAGGTTTAAAATCGACTCGACTTGAGCATTAATATGGGCCTGTTTAGTTTTATATATTTTATTATCGAAAAACTTTGCTTCCTTTCTAAAACTTGGGGAGAGAGTAAAGCCAAAGATAGGATGTTCTGTTTGGTAAAGTTTAAAACCATCGTACAGCCCCAGGACAACATCTTCCTCTGCTAAATCATCAATCCCTGGAATTTGTTCATCACTCACTGAGGTGACGCGTGTAAGTGTAAATTTTAGTCGTACATTTCCCACATTAAATTTATCATGCAGCTCCTGGGCCATGTGATAAGCGGCTTCTTTGTGTGCCTGCCTGGAATTGAGAATTAACTTAGGAAGCAATAGGATTTTAAGATAACGATCAAAATGTTCGCCCTCCTTGAGACGAATGAGTCCATCAACATCTTCTATCGAGCGAATGGGGAGGGCGGTTTCCCCGTATACTTCAATGATTTTCTGTTCATAAATTTTGTGTTGGGGGCCCTCTAATAATTTTTTAATCCGGGGGAAAATAAATTCGGCACTTAGGCTGCCAGTTAGATGGATATGCTCTTCATAGTAGGGAAGAGGAAAACTTTTGAAAAATTGAAAGAGGCCCGATGAAATAGGGTGATTAAGAAGGGTATCTATATCAACCTCATCTTCTTGGAATCCTTTGATGAGGCGGCGAAACTCATTAATAGGCCTTAAAAGAACTGGGTCTTTACGAATGGCAGGATCAAGGGAGAGTAATTCCAGAGTATGATTGAGCGATACTCCATTGGTTTCGCTTATCAATTGAATGATGTATTCCGTAAGTTCGGCCACTAATTCTCGATCTTTTTGGGTTGTCATATATTATCCTTTCTGCATCATCCTTTTCCGGCATCTTTCAAAATATCGTAGGCCATCTGAATAGTAGAGAAATTTTCAGTTGCTATCTTCAACCATTGAGCAGGAAGTCCTTTGGACATCAGTTTATCGGGATGTTTTCGATTGGCCAGGTCTTTATAGATTTTTTTTATTTCCTCTACGCTCGGAATTTCCTGGAGATCTTTTTTGGTATCTTTTTTGATATTTTGGAGCCCAAAGATACGCAAGGCACCTGCCAGATCTTTTTTGCCATTCAATGGTGCAATCGGTATCAAGGCATCAAAGATAAATGCATATTCACGTATTTTGTTGAGGATACGCTCCGTACCTAAAAATTCTTCTTTTCGTTTGGGAACGATGAGTTGTAGAAAAAGCGCATCACGCCCACTGGCAGCTCGGCCTTTGTTCAAATACCCTGTGTTAAGAATGGTTGCTAAAGACTCTTTTTCATTCTTGCCAAGCATTATGGACCATACCAAATCCATACTTTTTACCAATGAATGGGAGCGGTAATGGGTTTGATGGGATTGGTGGTCAACCATGGGAGAACTTCCGGTATCAATCGCCTGTCCAATATTTCCAAGGAAAAGGTGTAGCTCTAAAAAGTTGATGCTTTCATCAAAATTGGGTAGCACTTTGGGGTTGAGTTTGAGGAGTAAATCATGCGCTACGATCCATTTCAAACTTTGGCCGACATCCTGAGTTTCGCAACGTATGCACCAGCGTTGCAGCATGCGCTGTTGTAAATTGTTATAGAGTTTGCCATCTCCCCATTGCAGATGATCAAACAATTCTAACATTTTTTTGGTACTGCCTTGGTCACCGCCTTTGAGCAAGAGGTTCTGGTAAGCAGTTTCGGTGGCACTTCTTTGGGGAGTGTTCTCTCTCGCTTGCTGTGACGATTGACCAGTCAGTCCGCTTTTGGCGCGTAAAAGATCTATGTTTCGTTCGATCATGCGATCTAGATCGTGAGGTCGCTTAGATTTGCCAGTAGAAATGCGACTGAACAAATTTTGTAATATCACCGCCAGAACTTTTCCGACGACGAACACCAAAAAGAGGGAGATTGCTCCCCGGATGATCAATTCCTTTTTGAGCATAGAATATATTATAGCGAGAAATTGGAGAAAGTGAAAAAGTGCAAAACTCAGGTATAGGATACCTATGACGGTTTATTCTATTTCAGTTTATACTAATTTTGATGCGAGCAAGGGAAGATAAAGGGAATAGAAAGGGAATTAGATGGCCTACTTTGAATTAGAAAAAATAACGTTACCTCTCAATCTAATTTGGAAAATTGCGCGAAATTCTTCCACTGAAAAAAATAATTTTATCGTCCGTGCCAAGGGCAACGGCAGCATGAAAAACATCGTGGGGCTGGGAGAAGTCGCCTTTAACGTCCGATATGGTGAAAGTGCCGATATGACGGAAGAGGCCTTTAAACGTTTTCAGAAAGAGTGGAATCCTGAGTGGCATACCATGGAAGAATTCCAGGATTATATGGCGTCACTAGAAAATATCCCTGCCTCGCTGCGTTTTGGTCTAGAGGCGGCATTTGTTCACTTCGTATCTCAGTTCGTCGGCAAAGATATTCCTGCTTTTTTGCGATTGAAGAAGATCAATGCGGTGAGCACCTCCTTTTCTTTGCCAATTATGCCCGTTGAAGAAATTGCAGAATTTGTGACG
>CAYHRT010000279.1:0-4496 GCA_964359085.1 uncultured Bdellovibrio sp.
TGTACTTTTCCCACAGCCACTCGGGCCTGTAATACCTAAGCTCTCATTCTTACCCACCCTGAGGTTTAGATCTGTCAGGGTGTCTTCCAAGGCCGAATCCCATCTAAAGTTAACATTTTCCAGTTGAACAATGGGGGCTTGGATATCGCCATTTGCAAAATTTTGCTTTTCATTGGGAGAAGTGAGTTGGAAAGTGTCACGTAACTCATTAATAATATACATTTTCGAAGTAGGTCTAAAGGCCTCGGCAACTTGCTCATCATTAAACGTAGAAAAAAGATCAAGCGAGATTTTGAACTGAGGATAAAAAGATGTCGCATTGCCAAGCGAATCCACAAGTGAGCTGATATAGGAGACAAATCGCATAAAAAGATACAAAAAGGCCAAAAGATTGGTGTTCTTGGTGCCAAAATATTTTTGGCCACAAAAAATAATAAAGGCCAAAAGAGTTGTGCCCAAAATTTGGGGTAGGTTTGTGCCGATCTTTGTGAAAAGTCCCATGCGAGAAGCGTGATTGAAATATCGTAAAATTTGATTAACGATTTTCACATATTCGAGTTTTTGCGTATTTGAAATTCGAATGAACAGCCAGTTTCTGGTGGTGCGCTCAATACCTTTACTGATTTCACTTTGTTCAAAGATGACTTTTTTTGCGACAGCATAAATTTTATGCTGGAAGACCTTTACTAATAATCCAATGAAGAGGAGACCAATCATTCCTATCAAGGTTTCTTTCCAGGCGAGGTAGACCATCCCTCCTAGCATAAAAATAATTTGGGTTAGAGTGACAATGAAGGTGGTGACATTGGAAACAAAGCTGCCTGTTTTTGGAAAAATTTCAGAAAAACGTAATTGAATCTCAGAGGCTGGGATAAATTTATGATTTCGCTCAATGAGCATTTCGTAAAGAGTGAGCAATCTCAGTCTTGTGTAAACAATATTATGGAAATAATGTGAACTTTGCTGTGAAAAAAAGTGTCCTACAGATCTACAAATCCCAATGAAAACTAAAAGGACGCAGATAAAGGAAATATCCCTCGTGGCGTATGGTTGGATTGCAGTGGGAAGATTTATTATAGGAAAAAGGCCAATAGTGGCCATCAAGAGTTGCATGAGAGCTGCTATTCCATATTCAACCAAACCAATGAGGAATGAGGCAAGTAAACCGAGTGAAAGCCAGAAAAGTCCCTGTCTGCCAATGAGTTTTAGTACCTTGAAAATAAGACGGGTGAATTTTAAATCTAAAAAGGTCTTCCGCATAGATTAATGAAGGTGTTCCTCATCCTTTTCATTTTTTTGAAAATTTTCATCAATGCTTAGTCCGTAGGGAAAATATTCCGGCACCATGGCCTTTAGGGCAAGCTTAATGTCGGTTTGACTTGCGGCTTCAATTTTCTTTTGTAGCTCAGTGAGCAGGGTAAAGAGGTCAATGCGGGGAGAATTTGGACGGGCCATTTTAACCATGGGATGCTCAGTAGCTTGGGTATGCTCGTCATTAATAAAGAGTTCTTCGAAAAGTTTTTCACCGGGGCGTAATCCGGTAAATTTAATTTCCATGTTATAACCGAGTTTGAGACCTGCGAGACGAATCATCTGTTTGGCGAGATCCACAATTTTGACCGGGGCACCCATATCAAGAACAAAGATTTCTCCTCCATGTCCTAGAGCGGCAGCCTGTAGGACAAGGCGACAAGCTTCTGGAATGGACATGAAGTAGCGGATGATGTCTGGGTGGGTAATAGTGATCGGCCCACCGGCCTTGAGCTGCTGTTTAAAAAGTGGAATAACACTGCCGCTACTTCCTAGCACATTACCAAAGCGGACCGTCATAAACTTAGTTTTATGATTCTGTTGAACAGTCTGGCATACCAGCTCAGCAACACGCTTCGTGGCCCCCATGACATTAGTGGGGTTAACCGCCTTATCAGTCGAAATCAGTACGAACCGTTCCACATTATTGGCCACAGCTGCTTCGGCCACAACCTTGGTTCCAAAAATATTTGTTTTAACAGATTCGGCTGGATTGTCCTCCATAATGGGAACATGTTTGTAAGCCGCTGCATGGAGGACAACGTGGGGATTGTGTTTGGCAAAAACACTTGAGACCTTATCTGGATTGCGGACATCCCCGATAATCGGCACGATATCCAATTCGGGAAATTTGTTCCTCAAATTGCTTTCTAATTCGTAGAGAAAAAACTCAGTCATTTCAAAAAGAATCAGTTTTTTAGGTTTGTACTTAACTAACTGTTGGCAAATTTCCGAACCGATTGATCCTCCAGCACCGGTAATCAACACAATTTTATTGGTGACCATGGCTTGTACGGAATCATCATTGAGCACCACTTCCTGACGTCCCAGCAGATCTTCAATTTCAATATTACGAAGCTGGGAAAGTTCTGTCTTACCATTAATAATTTCGCGCATGCTGGGGAGAGTTTTAAATTCAAGCTCCGTGTTCTTGCAACTTTCTATGATTTTTAAAATCTGATCGCCACTAGCAGAGGGGATGGCGATAAAGATTTTTTGCGCGCCAGTTTTTTGAATGATCGTGGGTAACTCGGCAATGCTTCCCATAATGGCAACACCATGGAGAATTTTACGATACTTACTGGGATCATCATCGACGAAGGCCACAACTCTCATCTTCAGATCTCGCCCTTCGCGCAGTTCGCGAAATAACTGTGAACCGCCGGCACCGGCACCTACAATAATGACTTTGTCGAAAGAGTCGTTAGATTTATACCAAAAATTGTCACGCCAAATTCGGTAAGTGAAGCGCATGCCTCCAAGAAAAGTCAAAAGGAGAAGCCAATCAATGACAAAAATTGAGCGGGGAATGCTTTCCATACGATTAAAAAGAAAAATACCGAAGAAAGACAAGGCCACCGCTAAGCTTATGCCTTTGACCAGGCGAAACAGATCGGGCGTGCTGGCAAAGCGCCAAATGCCCTTATAGAAACCTATAAACCAAAAACAACATACCTGAATTGAGGTAAGGATTAAGCAGGACTGCCAGAAGGCCACACGGGAAATGGCGGTTATATATAAATCACTGTAGCGCAAGGCCAGTGAGGCATAAAAAGCGCAGATCGAGAGCAGTGCGTCGAGCATGAGAACAATGAAAGTCTTATGTCTTGGGTGTAGTTCATTTATGACTTTTGCGAGCATACGCGCCGAATGCTACATCACGGAGATGAAAGGTGCCAGCAGTCTTTTGCAGGAATGACATTGCAAGTTGATTATAAGGTTGGGCAGCCTCTTGCTCTTGCGGGGCGCAACAGTGATTTTGATGGCACCTAGTTAGGCAAGCTTATTTTCATGAAAATCAGCAATACTGTTGCTATATTTGATGAACGCCGTCCGGAAGATTTAAGCGAAGTCATACGCCAAAGATATGATCAAAGGCCGGGCCTCTTGGGTTCCAATGCATCCAATATGCTTTTCACAACTAAAAGATGAAGCAACATTTGCCGGGAAGCATTTCATGAGGGAAACTTTAGCAACAATTAACTTCAGCCTCGATAAACGATAAATTGAAATGCCAAACGCCTTAGAAAAAATTGAATTTCAAAATGAATTGTTGGCCGTCATTATTCGCAGTGAAGCGCGTACCCAGGGCGTAAAATTTCATACCCCTGACGAATTTTCCCAGCAAATTGCTTCGATTGGGCACCCCAAAGGGAAGATTATCCCTCCGCATGTTCACAATGAAGTTTTGAGAGAAGTCGTTTTTACCAAAGAAGTATTGATTATTAAACAAGGCAAGCTTCGAGTTGACTTCTACGATAACGATCAAAAATATTTGGAAAGTCGCATCCTGTTTAAAGGCGATATTATTCTTTTGGCCAAAGGCGGGCATGGTTTTGAAGTCCTCGAAGATCTTGAAATGGTCGAAGTAAAGCAGGGCCCCTATGCCGGCGAACAAGATAAAACCAGGTTTGTGCCTGTTGCGACTTCTCAGCTTATCATCAAGGACTAAGCATGATCCCTGTCAATGAACCACTCCTCGATGGCAATGAAAAAAAATATTTAAATGAATGCATCGATACGGGCTGGATTTCTTCAGAGGGCCCTTTCATAAAAAAATTTGAAACAGAAATGGCAAAATATATTGGACGAAAACATGCCATAGCGGTCTCAAATGGCTCCGTTGCTCTGGATGCTGCTGTGGTTGCACTAGGTATTGGCAAGGGCGATGAAGTGATCATGCCAACTTTTACTATTATTTCCTGTGCCGCCGCCATTGTGAGAGCAGGGGCCATCCCGGTATTGGTTGATTCTGATCCCATGACCTGGAATATCGATGTTGCTAAAATTGAAGAAAAAATTACTAAGAAAACGAAGGCCATTATGGTGGTTCATATCTACGGCCTTCCCTGTGATATGAATCCCATTCAAATTATTGCGCGTAAATACAATCTAAAAATAATTGAAGATGCGGCGGAAATGCATGGGCAGACATACTTTGATAAAAAATGTGGAAGCTTTGGTGA
>CAYHRT010000280.1:0-4482 GCA_964359085.1 uncultured Bdellovibrio sp.
TTCGCCCAGCTTCGGAGAGGTCAATGCCATGAACGCGAGGAGGTTGGCGGAAGACCCGGAATTGGTCAGGGAACAGTGCCTTACGCCAAGGAACTCCGCAAACTCCCGTTCAAAGCGCTCAGCGTATCTCCCGGTCGTGAGCCAGAAATCGAGGGACGAGTCGATAAGATTGACCAGTTCCCGTTCGTCAAATACCCTGCCGGCGTAGGGGATGCGGTCTCCTGTCTCAAACGGTTTCTTATGCTTATGTCTGAATTCGTAATATCTAACTGCCGCATCAATTACATTTTGGCGTAGATCAATTTCCAATTCCTTTTCCTTATTTTCCACCTTTTATACTCCCACCTTGCACTCAGAATATTCTTTGATTTGCTTAAGGCAAATCTGCCGTAAATTACTATTTTCTTTATAAGCCCTTGTCCACTCAATAACCTTATCGATCGCCTTTTCGAGATTCCATCTTGGATACCAGCCGAGTCTACTCTTTGCCTTGGACCAGTCAAGTTTGAGATAATTTGCCTCATATGGGTGAACTCCTTTGTCTATTTCATAGGAGGCGTTATTACCCCATTTCTCACATATTTTTTTTACCAGCCATTCAACAGGTTTTGCATCGCTGTCATCAGGACCGAAATTCCACCCTTCTGAATGTATAGGGCCATCATTATACATCTTTTGAACAAGCAAGAGATATCCGCCGAGGGATTCTAAAACGTGCTGCCAGGGTCTGATAGAATGGGGATTTCTTATGTTTATCTTGTCCCCTTTCAATATGGCCCTGATGCAATCTGGAATAAGTCTATCTGCAGCCCAGTCTCCACCCCCAATGACATTACCGGCCCTAACAGACGCAATTGCAACACCATGTATATTATAAGTCCGTGGATTAAAGAATGAATTGCGATAGGAAGAAGTTATCAATTCAGAACATGCCTTGCTGTTTGAATAGGGGTCATAACCACCGAGAGGGTCATTTTCTCTGTATCCCCAGCACCACTCTCTATTTTCATAGCATTTATCGGTGGTCACATTAATAACAACCTTTACAGTTTTACACCTTCTCACTGCCTCAAAAAGGTTGACCGTGCCAATAACATTTACTTCATAAGTCTCAACTGGATTAGTGTATGATTCTCTGACAAGGGGCTGGGCAGCCATGTGAATAAGTATCTCGGGGCTTGCAGCAAAAACAGCGTCAAATAATTTTTCCCTATCACGAATGTCAGAAATATTAGAATTGACAAACTTATTGACCCTGCATAATTCAAATAAACTTGGTTCAGTTGGAGGATTCAAAGCATAGCCTACAACTTTACTGCCCATATAATGCAGAAACAAACAAAGCCATGCCCCCTTAAAACCAGTGTGCCCTGTAATTAAAACTTTTTTGTTTTTCCAGAACTTATAATCTATCATTCAATGCCTAATAACGAATATTACAACAAATACCTACTTCCATACTTTCCAAGGGGCATTTCCTCTTTGCCACAATTCTTCTAAATAGTTCTTGTCTCGCAATGTATCCATAGGATACCAGAAACCAGAGTGCTTATATGCCATCAGTTCTTTTTCTTTTGTAAGATTTTCAAGTGGTTCTTTTTCTAAGATGGTATTATCATCATTTATGTAATTAAAAATTTCTGGCTTCATTACGAAGAAACCGGCATTTATCCAAAAACCGTCACCTTTAGGCTTTTCTTGAAAACCATGAACTATATTGTCATCTGACAAACTTAATGCGCCAAATCTTCCACTTGGCTGGCTTGATGTTACTGTAACAAGCTTTCCATGCTTTTTATGGTATTCAACTAAGTTACATATATTAATATCACTGACACCATCTCCGTAAGTTAGCATAAATATCTCATTACCAATATATGGCTGAATACGTTTTAATCTGCCACCCGTCATAGTGTTTATGCCAGTATCAACTAATGTTACACGCCAAGGTTCGGCTGAATACTGATGTATTATTTGTTGATTCTCATTCTTAAAATCAAATGTCACATCTGATTCATGTATAAAGTAATGCGCAAAATACTCTTTGATGCAATACCCTTTATAACCAAGGCAGACAATAAAATCATTGAAACCATAATGCGCATAGATTTTCATAATATGCCAGAGAATAGGCCTTTCACCAATCTCTATCATAGGTTTAGGCTTTAGATGTGATTCTTCGCTTATTCTTGTTCCAAGCCCACCCGCCAAAATAACAACTTTCATGTTATTCTCTCATTCATAAAGATATAATTAAAAATAAAAACATACTTATCACACATTAAGGTTTTGATTGATGTTGCTACCTTTATTAATAGGCAGGCATTATTATGGAAATTTTATCTTTAAAGAGGCGCATACAAATTTACCTTGCTGTAGGATTTCCTGTCGGCTGATAAGCTTTCGCCTTTAAGGCCGCATGGGCATGCAAAAAGAAAATATAAATTATCTAAGCATAGGCGCAATTAAATTCGGCAAATATTTAATACCCCACCCCTTTATTCCGCCTTTCTCGGCCTTCCCTTAGGCATTGCCTTTAGCCTCCTGCCAACCATGTCCTCTACCGTCTGCATGAAACCATCATCTCCACACGGTCTCCCGGTTTTTGAATTGCTTCTAATGGTATCAACCATACATTCATCATCTTTTTCCTCAAGATACAAAAGCCAGTCATGTATCTGCTCAGTCAGGTGACAATTGTCCGATAATAGGGGATTAACTTCTTTGTATGTATGGCTCCTTGCACTTGACCATTTATATTCATATGCCTTTCCCACTATTTTAGCTCTAACTGGATTGTTCTCCACATATCTTACCGCCGTATACAAATGCGGCTCGTCAAGCGCACACGAATAAAACCGGCCTTGCCATAAATGACCCACAACGCCTCTCTTCTGGTTTATATATTGGGAATATCTCATATGAAGTGTATGAAATGTCCTCGCAAGCGAATCAGTCTCCATGGGCACTGCTATAAAATGCACATGATTAACCATAAGACAATATGCCCATATTTTTAATGAATATTTTCTGCTGTATTGCTGCAGCCATTGTTGATATTGCATATAATCGGCTTCTGACTCAAAAACTCTCTGCTGATAATTGCCTCTTTGAGTTATGTGATGCGGATAGCCTATTGCAACTGGTCGTGATATTCTCGGCATGACTAAAATAATACTTTTCCGCTGCTATGAAAGTTAACGAAAATGGTTTCTGTCCCTATTTTCCCCTTATAGCTTCGCTCTCTAAATTACAAACTTAGGGTATAAATTGTGATGTGTAATGCGCGAATACATCACGCTTATTTTCAAACTCTTTCTACTTCTGATGCCTCTATCTTAAGAGAGACCCCCTGCTGGATTATGTCTACACAAAGGACAAGCATGTGCTGTTCAAGTTTTTCTATCAGTATCCCTTCCACTCCTGCAAGAGGACCCCTCTTAATTTTTACACGCTGCCCCTCTTTTAAATAGGGGTAAGTGTCAAGACATGCCTTATTTTCTAAAAGCCTCTTTAAGGAGGTTATCTGCTCCTCTGGGATATGCTCTGGGTTACGAGGGCTTATGCCAAGAAATCTTACAACCCCATTTGTTTTTAAAACTGTTAAAATATTATTGTAGGATTTACTGATGTGAACAAAAAGATAGCCCGGAAAAAGCGGAAAGTTCACTATCTTCTTTCTATCCTTCCACCTGCTAAGCCTCTCCACTGTTGGCAGAAATGCGTCTATATTAGACCTTGATAGCCTTTCAAAGACATGAAACTCATGTCTTGATTTTACATAAATAGCATACCAATTGGCATTTGAAGTATCAATTAGATTCATAGCTTTCTAAAGAATAAGGCTAAACTAATGATGGCAACATCAAATAGTAAATTATGTCTCTGTTTATTTTTTTTGATTTTAAAAGGTAAATAACCTGTGAAAATATCAGTGATATGTCTGTAGAACAAACAATATTGCAGGCATTTTTTGATAAAACTTAATGCAAAAAATGAGATGATTTTTCTGAAAGAAAGGTCTGTTAAGTTTATTTTATGGCTATTTTCCTTTGGCCGTGCTGCAATTACTGCAAGGCTCAGGACTGGGCTGAAAAAAAGGATATTCTTATATATTAATCGCTGCGAGGGATTTGTGTTTATAAATATAATATTCGACATTTACTATAACCTAAATCTAAACAACCCTTAACTGATGCAGAATCCTCTGTCTAAAAACAGAGTCTTACTGATGCAAAATCTGATGAAACATTTATTTAAGTTATAAATACAGCTTCTTGCTTAACTTACAAAATCCCCCTTAAAAAAACTAACTTTAACCCCTCCACTAAATTTAAAGGTTTTAAAACTTAAAAATCCCTCCCCTTCTCACCAATTTCATGGCTAAATATACTTAATTTGTTATAATTAGTCAAGTATTTTTTTGCATCGCCCATAGATTGGCTGTAAACGAGGCTATGAGGGATTGATCTTCCCCCGTTT
>CAYHRT010000281.1:0-4436 GCA_964359085.1 uncultured Bdellovibrio sp.
CCTAAAACTGCCCTTTCTTCTAAGGAAAAAGAACTTATTGGGATGGCCATTTCGGCTCAGGTCCCATGTAAGTTCTGTGCCTATTTTCATACTGAGGCCGCGGCCCTACATGGTGCGACCACACAAGAAATTCATGAGGCAATCGTTGTCGCTTCGCTTTCTCGCCAATGGAGCACAATACTTCACGGTGGAATGATTGATGGAAAGAAATTTCATCACGAAATTGATCAAATGGTTAAGCATCTCAAATTTAAAAATGGTAAGAGTGTAGGAATGAAATAGACCGGCCTAAAAAGAGTATGGGCATTCTTCCTAGAGGATGCTCATACTCCATGTCCCACAACATGAGATAGAAAAAAATTTCATGCTTGACATCTTTAAGATTATGATTATTATGAAAACGTCTGATTACTGTGTACCAAAGGAGGTCTCCCATGAATAAGACAAACATTGCATGCTGTGCTGTTGTCACAAACGTGGTTGCCTCATCCCAATTACGTCGTGACCCGGGCCTGATTATGTATGGCCTGTCAGCGACGGCAATCATGCTGTCCTGACCATCAGGTTTGCGATTTTAAGAATTTAGAAATTTTTAACATTTAAGTATTTGCGTCGAGTTTCTTGCTTGAAATTCGATTTTGCAAAATGATTCGCAGTTGTTTGGCGGCATGGCCCCAAACAAGAGTGCGAACATTGGACTACTGGAAAAGAGAATAAAGGATTTTATATGGAAAAGATAAAGACATTAACAACTTATACGATAGAGCTAGAGCGTTTTTTGAGTTCGGGCCTGGATGCCCTTGCCGCGCTTTATAAGCTGAGTTGCATGTTTCTGGAAGGCCTTGGATGGATCTGCAAGGAAATATTTTTGTTGATCCTGGGACATTGTACGGTCATCTATCGGCTTTCGCCGACAAAGCATGAATACATAAGTCCATCGGAGAAACGGTTGGAAAGAAGTTGTATGACAAAATTTCCACCACGTTTATTTTAATAATTATTGCGAGGATGTCATGAACACGAATGGCGAACTGATTCATAATTATTTGAAACAGAAGAGTGATTTACCTGATGGGATTCACTCTTTTGAATTTCTCTTGGAAAATGAGAGAGTGATACTTTTTTCTCTCATTGACCTTGATGCCGAATTGAAATTTTGCATGCGCTGGTTGATTTTAACTGATCAGCGCCTTCTCTTCATGGAGCAAAGGCAAAATGAATTATGTATCCTAAAGGCATTGGCGCGGGAGCAAATAAAGACAGTGGTTGAAATTAAATCGCTTGGTCTGACAACCTTGCAATTTTTAGGTGGGATTGCCGGCCCATTTTATTTTGAAGTGCAGTTCACGCATAGACAAAAGGCCATGATAGAAAAAATACGATTCGCCCTTGAGGAAGGTGTGACCAACACCGACCTCAGCGCTACGGAAACCTATCAAGCTACTGTCTTGAAACCAATTTTGGATGCGCGCAATAACTTGGCAGATGAAAATAAGGATGCCCTGTTGCGCTTGCTCCATTATCTTCGGCCCTATAAAAAAGAAGTATGCATCGGAATGACGGCCGCCTTGTGTGGGGCCTTTATTTCCTTAATTCCTGCCTATCTTTCGGGCAAGTTGATTGACGATGTAGTGCGACCCTATCAAACCAATCAATTAAACGCTGAGATTGCTTCTCGACTTGGTTTCACCTTCATTCTCGGATTAATTGGTGCCTATGTTCTGCGTGAATTTTTTATTTGGCAGCGTTTGAAGCGCATGTCCATCATTGGTGAAAAAGTCGCAAGTGATTTGAGAAATGACTTGTTTGAACACATTCAAACCTTGGGCGCTGATTTTTTCAGTCGTAAACATTCAGGCTCATTGATTTCAAGAATTGGGTCAGATACAGATCGCATTTGGGACTTTATTGCCTTTGGTGTGGTCGAGGTAACCGTGGCCCTTGGTACCTTAATTGGCCTGGCCATTGTTTTGTTGTCACGTGATTTTAAACTTGGATTCGCCATGGTCATGCCGCTTCCCTTTCTTCTCTATGCCATTTACTGGCAAGGCGAACGGATGAAAAAACTTTTCATCCGTGCTTGGAGAAAATGGTCAGTCGTTACATCGCATTTGTCGGATGTTATTCCAGGCATTCAAGTGGTTAAAGTGTTTGGTCAAGAATCAAGAGAAGTGAAACGGTTTACGCAGAAGAATAAGGATTTTACACAAGAAACATTTGCCTTTCACCGAACGTGGACTACCTTTTGGCCTTTGTTGATGTTAGGCGTGCATACCACCACAATCCTTATGTGGAGTCTTGCCACACCGAGATTAATTTCGCCGACAGCAAGTCCCGAACATTTGAGTGCTGGGGTGTTCGTCTCATTTTTGTTGTATGCGACTCTCATGGTCTGGCCGCTTGAGATTATTGGCCAGGTATCAAGGATGCTCAACCGCGCATTGAGTTCGGCCTATAGGATTTTTGAAATTCTCGATACTCGAAATCCTATGCCGATGAGTACATCAACTAAAGCGCCAAGCGAATGCCAAGGTGATATTGAGTTTACCAATGTATTCTTTAGTTATGACAAGCTTAGACCAATTTTGAAGAATGTCAGTTTTCACATTCGGCCGGGGGAAATGATCGGTCTGGTGGGCACCAGTGGGGGAGGAAAGTCGAGTATTACAAAATTGTTAGCTCGAATTTATGACCCTCAGACGGGAGTGATCAAGCTTGATGGGCATGACTTAAAAGATCTTGAACCAGCTTGGGTAAAGAAAAATGTCGGAATGGTGTTACAAGAACCTTACCTCTTTTTTGGAACCATCTGGGAAAACATCACGTACGGATTACCGAATGCCAGTGAGCTTGACATCATTGCTGCCGCCAAAACGGCCAACGCCCATGATTTTATTTTAAAACTGACCCATGGTTACGATACTGTGGTGGGAGAACGTGGCCATACTTTGTCTGGCGGCGAAAGGCAGAGGATCAGTATCGCCCGTGCTATTTTGCATGACCCTAAAATCCTCATCTTGGATGAGGCCACCAGTGCGGTTGATACCGAAACGGAAAGAAAGATTCAGGAAGCTTTGGATAAGTTGGTGCTAAACCGAACTACTCTGGCGATTGCTCATCGCTTAAGTACGCTTCGAAAGGCCGATCGCCTATTTGTGGTGGATAACGGCGGGATTATTGAGACTGGAACTCATCGCGAACTTATGGCCATTGTTGGTGGCAAATACGCTGAGTTGTATCGATTACAATTTGAATTGGAGGGTAGTTCATTATTGAACTAATGCTTTTGGGAGATTTTATGATTGAAATTTATAAAAATAAGCTTGGATTTTTATGCACAACAAGAAATGATCTTGAAATCATGGTCGAGGTACGGCCATGCTTTCCCTGGTCGCGCAAGAATGATTTTTTTAGCTTGCGCGATGAGAAAGGCGTGGAGCTGGCATTACTTAGTTCAGTCGAAAAACTTCCAGATAAAATGCGACAAATAATCGAGGAGCATCTAATACAATTAGGTTTTACTTTGAACATTCTTAAAATTGATAAGATTGTGGAAGATATTGAATTGCGCCATTACCATGTGCATACGCCCAGTGGTGGGCGCACCTTTCAAACAGCACTTGATGACTGGCCAAAGAAAATGGATAACGGAAATTTTCTTATCACAGATCTTCATGGTGATCTTTATCAAATTGAAGATTTTGAGGGACTGGATAAAGAAACGAAAAAGATTTTGTCACCTTATGTGACTTAGGTGCCTTAAAATCATCGCTTTCTTTAGCTGAAATCATATTAAAAAGAGGCGCTAAATTTTATATTTATTATGCATATGCAATAGAAGGTTGCAATAAAGCGTAAGTGTAATGATGAAATGCCAGGAGGGAAAATGTTATTCAAAAAAAAGCTTGAAGGGACAAAAACCTGTAAACTCTTAAAGGAAGCATTTGCGGCTGAATGTTTTGCCGAACGAAGATTCAAACTTTTTGCCAGTATCGCTCGTGATGAAGGCCTTCCGGCGATTGAAGATACATTTAATGAGATGGCACGCAGTCAAAACTACCATGCTGAAAGCCATTTCGATATGCTTAGAGAATCAGGCGAGCAGTATTACGGTTTCAAAGTTGGAAATACCGTGGAAAATATCAAGACGGCCTTGGCAGTAGAAGCTCTCGAATCAGACGAGTGTACGGGATTGATTAAAGTTGCAACAGATGAAGGATTGTCCTACGTCGCCGAAAGAGTTGAGCAGATTGCTATTGACGAGGTGGCACATATTCATCGCCTTAATACTCTTATGAATGAAATTGTGAAATGGACGTAAAGTTCTTAAAGCTTTTAAGGCCCTGGAGGCAGCGTGAGGAAGCTAGCGCGATTTGATATTATGGATTACGTTCTCTACGAGGAAAGAAGAGCAGAATTACGACAGAATATTGCCA
>CAYHRT010000282.1:0-4432 GCA_964359085.1 uncultured Bdellovibrio sp.
GGTCAATCAGTGAAAATACTCTGCCAAACGTGTCGTGCGACGGAATTCCATTGGGAAGTTCAAGAAAAGTTCGAAACCATTCCTTTCGAGCATGACCGTACTCTTCTATATCCACCCAAGTTTCGCATTTGCCAATAATGGCACAAACAGAAACCACCAAAATATCAAGAAGATTGTGTTTTTTGGTCCTGTTTATTCTTGGATCAGAGATAACTTTAAAATGTTCAATCTTGTCCTGGAGCGTGGCACTGAACGCTGCTGAACGCTGCATATCTATGAAATACACTATTTCCTTGTATTAGACTGTAACTCTAATATAATGAAATAGGATGCAAAAGACGGGTTGGCGGCTGGGTCCGCTCGAAGCAAAATTTTTTTCTTGGGCGCAGATGCGGCGGATTCAAGTAGTTCGCACGGGGGATATTGTTCGCGCGATGGCAATCACTCCACAGCAGGAGGCAGACCTCCTCAAGAATATGCGACGAAATGGACGTGTTGTTCAACTCCAAAGGGGCATCTACCTCGTTCCACCCCGTTTACCTCCTGGAGGAAAATGGATGCCATCACCACTCCTGATGGTCGCAATTTTGATGCGGGAGCTTGAGGCGAAATATCAAATTACTGGGCCCGCGGCCTTCAATTTTCATGATCTAAGCACGCAAGTTGCGATTGAAACTTGCGTTTACAACACATCACTTTCTGGGAGGAGGGTGATTGCAGGATTACCGTTTATTTTTATCAAAGTGTCACCCGAGCACTTGGGTGGCGAGCAGAGTGTAGAGATTCACGGCACAGATGAGAAAGCAATGATTAGTTCCCTGCCGAGAACTGTCTTCGATGCGATATATGATTACTCGCGATTCGGCACCCTACCTCAAGCATACGTGTGGATCAGCAGACGTCGCAAGGAGAAGGATTTTATTCGGGGCCTGGTTAAAATGGTTTGCCAATTTGGGAACATGGGAGCACGCCGACGTGTGGGATGTTGGCTCGAAATATTAGGTTTTGATTCTAGACAAGTTTCTTGTATATTAAAATCCATCAGTCCAACCAAGGCGGTTATTCCTCTCGTCCCAGGTAAGGTAGGCAAGGGAAAGGTCGATTCGCGCTGGGGAGTGTTGGTCAATCTTGAGGCCAATGATGTCGAAAAAATATAATAAAGAAGCGAATATTTTTCCGCATGAAAATACTGATGTGTTTCGTGACTTCATTCAGTTTACGGCCGGCCAGACGGGATTTCCCGCTCACCTTGTGGAAAAGGATTACTACTGCTCTTTGGTGCTGTGGCATTTGTTTGGGCATGAAGGCCCTGCTGAACTCGTATTCAAAGGTGGGACGGCCTTAAACAAAGTGTATTTTGGTTTCTATCGGCTGAGCGAGGATATTGACTTATCCATACCTGTCGAACTTGATGTGACACGCGGTGAGCGACGTAAAAAGAAGACCCCGGTTGAGATGCGTATCCGCACTTTGACGGAAGTACTGCCCTTGTTGACGTTGACCAGCCCGTGGACGGGGGCCAATAATTCCACTCAATATTTAGCGGAAATTTCATATCCGTCAGTTATCACGAGTGCCTCTGGCCGTATAAAAATCGAAACTGCCATGCGTGAGCCGATGCATTCGATTGTCGTCCAAGACGCAAATTGTTTGTTGCTCGATCCTACCACAGAGGCCCTGGCGTTTAGTGCCGTCAAGGTGCGAGTGATTGGCCTAAGAGAGGCGATGGCCGAAAAGGTCCGCGCCGTTCTCACTCGGCGCACTCCTGCGATTCGTGATGTTTTTGATCTGTGGCATGCCCATGGTCGCAATGCACTCCCATTAGGGGATGCGACGTTCATTAATTTGGCTAAAGTAAAACTTGCCATTCCAGGCAACGAGGTTGGAACGGCATCGGCCACAAGACTGGATGCTTATCGGGCCCAACTTGAAACAGACCTGCGGCCGGTTTTACGTCCTACCGACTTTGAGCGCTTTGACTTTGATCAAGCATGGAAGTTGGTGCAAGAGCTTGCATCTCTGGTACTGAACCAGTAACTCATGATCAAACCTATCAGTGGCCACACAGGTTCAAAGAGGGAAGAAGTTGTCATCTTGATGGGGAAATTTTTTTGTCTATGCATGAAAATTTAATAAAAATACATGCATTCTTAAAATCTGCCCACAATTGCCCACATTTTTGCATGAAAAATGATGAAAAATGGTGAAACAGCATGAAAGAAAAATAGGATAAGTTATTGAATTTATTACCAAGCCGTCGGAGTTACAGGTCGGTTAAAGTTTTTGCGGGCGGCCCCTTTCTTTATGCCAAGAAGTGCCAGTCGATTTATTCAGACTTTCTTTTTTTGACCGGATCGCAATAACGATATTCAACGGCATGCCCTCGGGAACAGCCCTCACTCGGAGGACATTTCGCTGCCTGGGAGTTGAATCCCTCCTGGATTTTTTCTAGAGTATCGCCTGTATTGCGATCAATACAGCGCTTTTCAATTTTCTGATCCACGATGCAGGAACACGGGACTGAGGGCAGTGTTAGTGTGTTCAGGACCACTGGAAAGGCGGCAAACATAGGCAATTTGCAGAGCGCACGATTCTTTCTCATAAAAATCTCCGGACCGTGAGCGATGCTGGTGCCAGCATCATTCTAAGTTATCCTGCTCTTTTCTATGGAACACAGCAAGACCATTATTAGGGAGCCGCTGCTTGCTCAAGAATTGCAATTTTTTGTCTTACATTCAAGAATTCTTTCCATGGATCAGATTTTCTATTTTTAATCTTGCGCAAGGCCTTTTTGAGAGTGAATTGATCCGAACGTTTAAGTTTTGGCAATTCACTCCATTCTATCGGAAGCGCCACGGAGCTTAATTCACCGGATCTAAGAGCATAAGGGGCCACCGCCGTTGCGCCATAGTCATTTCTTAAATAGTCTAAAAAAATCTTTCCTTTTCTGGCGTCTTTGGAAGGGGTGGTTGTAAATTCCATAGGCCTTCTCTGCACCACTTCATCTGCCAGCGCCTTACTGAAGGCCTTAAGTTTATCCCAGGTATAAATTGGTTCCACTGGAATATGAATATGAAGTCCTTTTCCACCGCTGACTTTAACAAAGCTTTTCAATTTTAATTTTTCCAATGTCTTTTTCATTTCGAGACAGGCCTTTACCACTATTTTAAAATTAACACTTGGATCAGGGTCGAAATCCATGACGATTTGATCGGGATGCATCAGAGTTCGATAATGACAATTCCAAGTATGTATTTCAAATGCATCCATCTGCACCAGTTTTTTCAGACCGAAAACAGAATCCAATGTCAGATAAATATAAGTGTCGACTTTTTCTCTAACTTTAAAACTTTTAAGATTTTTTAGGACGCTGCCATTAGCAGGATGCTTTTGATAAAAACATTTTTTACTGGCCCCATTGGGACAACGAACTAGTGAAAGTGGTCGGTTTTTGATTAAGGGAAGCATCAGAGGGGCGACTTGGTCATAATAATCGGCAATCATTTGCTTGGATATTTTCTCGGCAGGAAATAGAATTTTTTGCGGGTGGGTAAGAGTGACATTTTCCGGTGTTTTGCTATGGATCGGTTTTTCGAGAACAGCTTCCTTGGTTGGCTTATCATGGCGAAGTCCCACAAAAACGGGTGAGCGAAGAATCTTATCCATTGTCCACTCTAGAAAATTGACTTCCGCCACAAGCTTTGGCGCTACCCAATGAAGACTTTTCCCCTGAGGTGAATTGATCCCAAAGGGAGAATGCTCAGTTTCCATGGCCAAGAGTTTTTTTTTGATTTCTCTGAGAGAATGAGCACTAAGACCGGTACCAACTCTGCCGGCATAGCGGAGTAATTTTTTCCCTTTTACTAACTCATAAACGCCCAATAGCAAGGCCCCAAAATCTGCTGCCCGCTTGCTCTTACCTGAAGTGAACCCGCCGATAACAAATTCCTGCCGCTGACGACATTTTGATTTGCACCATCTCGGACTTCGCCCTGAGGAATAGGGCGCACTGCTGTCTTTTGAGATCATTCCTTCTAACTGATAGTGGCAGACAGAGTCGAAAAAATGGGGTCCATTGCCTTTCACGTCTTCACTGTGAAAAATGGGTGGACAAGATTTTGCAATGAGCTTGAATAAAAGATCTTTTCTTTTTCTGAGCGGCCATGCTCTTAAATCTTCTCCGTTTAAGTAAAGAAGATCAAAGAGATAGATTCTTATCTTGCTATCATCTTGCAAGGACAAGGCATTTTGAAGCTGGCCAAAATTGCTTCTTCCATACTCATCCATGACCACAGCTTCGCCATCCAAAATCGCGGACTCAACATTGAGAGATGAAAGGGCCATGGTGAGATTGGGAAATTTATCACTCCAATCGTGTGTGTCCGTTCCTACTCAAAAGCGGCCGCATCATTCCTATTGTATGGCAGCCAGT
>CAYHRT010000283.1:0-4413 GCA_964359085.1 uncultured Bdellovibrio sp.
GGGATATTTTTCTGTTAAACATATGGATGACAAAATCAATATTTTGGGTAATGAGTTGAGATACGGGGCCAGGGCCCATTTCACGTAGATTACTGTAGATGAGAAAGAGCATCGTTAAACGTGAGAGGGCCTCCGGTCCGGAGTCGGCGTGGAGAGTTGCCACCATGCCTCGGTGACCGGTATTGAGCGCCATGAAGAGCGGAACAACTTCTTGTGAGCGAATTTCACCAAGCCAGATTCGATCAGGGCGCATTCTTAGGGCATAGGCGAGTAATTCTTTTAGTCCATGATTCTCTCGTGCCAGCATATGGGTATGACCGGGATATTGATCGATCTCGGCGACATCCTCCAATACCACGACGTGTTCATGGCGCACTTCTTGCGCGAAGGCACGCATCAGGGTCGTTTTTCCCGAAGCAGTTGCACCCGTGATTAAAATATTTTTTTTAGAATGGATCGCCGAGAGGACAAAAGGTAATAAGTTTGGTTCGATAATATTTTCTGCCTTGAGCGGAATGTCTCCCAAGCGCCGGAGGAACAGTCTGTGACTTTCATCTGGTGCTAGAGATTGGTGAATGAGAGTTGCCCGAAAACGTTCTGTGAAAAGTTCGGATTCAAAGCTTAAAAACGGTCGATTGTAGTTCCATACCTGGCCTGACCTCTGACACCAAAGCTCCAGCGCGAGATTAAGTTCCTCAGTGTTTAAATATTCGTTACAGTGGTCAGTATTTTCAGCTTGCAACGAGATGCCAAGGCCTCGATCTGTAAAAAGCTTTTGTGGCCCTAAAATCAGAATTTCAAAATTATTTCGTTCAAGGATCAGCGAACGTAAAAATTCTAACTCAAAAAGATTTCGCAACCATTTTCTAAAGACTACTGATTGTTCGGCAGTTTTCTGTTGTTCAAAACTCCATAGGTTCCCAAATTTTTTATCTAAAGCAGAAAGACAGGGGCGTTCACCTCGGATTATTTGTTCCTGAATGTATTTTAGCGCCCAATTTTTTAGATCTGGCAGTGATGAGTGAGAGCTTTGTATCATCGCTGCCATCCAGAATATTTCATAGATCCAGCTCCTCCAGCATAAGAAGGGCCGAAACGCGTTTGAAAATCTGGGACTTTCCTTCCTCTTTAAATGCCCGTCCAACAAGTGGGATTGAGGATAAACCTGGAATGCCCCTATTTTTTTGTTCTATGGCCACCATGCCGACTTGAAATAGCTGTGTAGGTTTTTTAGTATCAACAAAGAGGGATGCTTCTTCTTTGGATTGTTGGAGCGAGGGCAATCCTGAGGAACTACTTCCCTCATTGCTTCGATGATAGGATACAAGATAATGCATTTGAAATTTTTCGCCAAGCTTGAGCAGTTTAAAGCGAAACTGCAGACCGCTAAATTTCCATTCCAGTGTGGCGGTTTTCCCATCAGAATTATTTGTTTGATAAGGAATTTCGTCGCCAAGTTTAATTTCGATTTCATCTCCTAAATGGAAAGTGATCTCCGGTTCTGCCAAGAGCCCAAGTTCTATATTTTCATTTTGTAGTAATACATCATTGTGCTGTATGAGTTGTTTGAGTGCATTGCGATTAAAAAGTGAACCGAGACTGGTTGTGAGATTTTCCATTCCCACATCAAAATACTGGCCATCAGCGCGTGTAAGTTGAAAGAAACGTAGCTTGGCACGATAGTTCTTCTTAAACGAACGATCAGCGACTGGGCGAAATTGAACAAGATACTTGTCACTTAAGGCCTTCAATAAATGAGGAGAAGGTGGATTTGACTCAGAAATGGTGCATTCAATGTCCATTCCATTGTAGGTGCAACGAAAATAGTTCACCCAATTTTCATAGAGAGTGCGATAGACATTAATGATTATGTCTTTGGCAACATTGTCTTCAAAGGACAAGTTAAAGATGCCTCTTTCTTTTATTTTTGCTGATATTTGATGGGCCAAAATATAATCATTGAAATTGCCAATTTTGCCCTTGATGTTCAAGTAATGCCCGACCCAGGTAGTTTTCCATCCAGCAAGTTCAGCCGCTTGTGCGACTTCTTGCAGTTTCAATTGATCTCGTTTCGACATGATATAGACTTGCAATTTATAGGCGAGTCCTTTTGCATCCTGTCCTACAATTTCACTGAACCCCGTTTTTTTTGCCAAAATCCAGAGTTCTCCCTGCTTATGGCCGAATTTTCTAATTTTATATGATAAGCAATCCTTATTGCTCACCGAAAAACGCTCTAATTTTGGCAGAATCAGCTGTCGATGTTCGCCTAGACCTAGGAGAATAGTGGTTGGAGGTTGCTCGAACGCTATTAATCCACTTGAGTTTTCATGCTTAAGGTCCACTGCTGCCGCTATGGGATTGTGGCCAATGGTTGTGATGATGATTCCCAATAGGAGCAAACTTAAGAACTTTGTCGGCATTTCTCGTACACTATGCTTCGGCACAACGCACGCCCTGTACATCTTGACTCTTTGCTCTGGGCCAGGTACAAGTGTTTGCTTTTGACAGGTAGTAAATACGATTACCGTATTGATTATAGACAGGAGATATCGCATGCCTTCTAATACAAAACAAACAGAAGAGATTCGTCGCAAAAAAAAGAGGGCCAACGGAAATAAACGCAAAAGGATCGATCGCAATAAGGGCACAACTCCAAAATTTGCTATCCACGAAAAAAAATAAGGTAACTGCTCGCACTTCAGGCCATCTTTGACCGCTCCTGCGTCGTCCCTCTCTGCGGCGTGGATAGGCCACGCCTCGCTCGCTCCTCCTTCTCGCAGCCAAATCTGGCCTAAATTGCGAGCAGTTAAAGGGGTATGTGAAGTTACAAAATAAGTAGAAAAATAAGCAGTAAATAAATTGATTGGCATAAATCTTTCTCTCGGAAAGATGGTTTTGTAACGATCCTTTAGATGCATTCCATCATCAAGAGAGTTGTCGTTCATGGTGCCTCAGTTCTGTGTATCGACGGTGATGCCAGGAGATGTCCAAAGGCCTCTCGGAAAAATAATTGTTGGGATATGACGACTTTAAATAGATCATCACCATCAACGACGCAGAGAAAATAGAGAGCGTCGAAAACTTTTTCGCAAGGATTAAATTGTTCAAGTACGTCAATTGCCGTTGACGGAATTCCTAGATCATCGATGAGTCGTTTTTTTATCAACATGGCCTTTCTCTCTTGCTGCCAGTGAGTAATCAAAATGAGGTGACGACTGGTAGCACTGCACATTGGTGATAGACCTATGAAGCCAGTATAGAACAAGAGAAATACCAGCAATTTATAAAAGCATTTCGACATAAGGATGTTCCTTTTTGACTTGCGATAGGGGAATAGGTGGGATGGCCATAAGCATATTTTCTTCTAGGTTATTTTTAAGCAGCTGGGCCGCATCTGATGGTTGAACTTCAATTGAGTAGAATTTTTGATGATCCTCGAGTGACCTATTGTTGTTATTGCTTACTTCATCATCCCAGATCCAGGCGTTGGTGGCATGAACGCGTTGCATACGATCAACCAACGTGACATGGGTTTTTTGTTGGAGATTGAGTGACAGCATGAGAGTTAGGGGTAGACGAAGTACGATATTGCCTGACTCTGCAGATATCTTTCTGATGTTAGGTTTGTTCTCTGTAGGATATGTCAGGGTAAATAGTATAAAATTACTGATCAGTAGTGCAAGATAGCACTTAAACTTCAACTGCTTCATCTCCTTTTTTGAGGGGCGTGCCATCAGTTCTTCTAGATTTAAAGCATTTCTATCCTGCTTACTCTCTTGGTGCCCCGCTTGCTTATTTTTCTGTGAAAAAATTCCTTTCATTGTTTTGCTCGCGCATTTAACACTTTGTGAAAAAGCTTTTGTTCCGTCATCTCTTGTATGGCGTTGGTCTCGAAATAATATTTGTAAAAAATTTCTTTTCCGAAGACCGCAATCATTAAGAGGGTGGTGCACCATAGAACAGCTTCTATTGATGCCTGCCCCCTTTGATTCTTTTGTGCTTTAAAGAACTTCATAAAGTTTTCCTTTTTTAAAATTGCCAAAACGGTCACCTAATTTGAAACTGCCTTGCAATAAAATCTCAAAATCATTTTTGAGCAGACCTCCTATGCTGGCCTGCAATTGGTAACTCCAAGCTGGTTTTTCTAAAATGAGCGTCCCATCAACGGGATGTCGTCGAAAATTTCGGTAAGGCGACTCTTGTGCTATGCCAACTACATTTTTTAGCGAACACATATTTTGGGCCCGAAGTTTTTGCAGAAAAGAAAGGGCGCGAATTTTTTGACTGTGCTGGAGGCCGCGCTTGAGGACAGCTATCTTTGTCGCCGCTACTGCCGCCGCTACTGCGGTTACTGGTGTCGGAGGGATGAGAGACAGGGCCCTAATCGCGTGATTGGTACCACCAATGAAA
>CAYHRT010000284.1:0-4367 GCA_964359085.1 uncultured Bdellovibrio sp.
CTGGCTGCCATACGATAGGAATCGACTGGCTGCATTAGGCCAGGATCGGACATTCGTCTCTTTCTGTGTAGTTTTCTAATTTACTGATGAAATGCATGGCCAATTGGGGATATTTGTTAATTTGATTTTGCATGAATGTTTTATCATAGAAATAGATAGTACTATTCTCCATCGCAACAGTTGAGTATGTGGCAAAGCTGGTTGGTTGTGAAAGAAGACAATTAATTCCAAAAAAATCGCCTTTTTCTGCCAGGCTAATTATGATGTCCTCGCCGTTATCTAGGCTTTTAACTTTCTTAACCAGGCCGCTGAGGATACATGATACCCCAAAAAAAGGTGTGCCTTGATAATGGATGGCTTGCCCTTTCTTGTAATGGCTTTGAATTTTTGCATTTTCCATCTCATCGATGAGTGAAGTTGGGCAGCTATTAAAAAATGGCAGACTTCTTAGTTCCGATGCTGAATGGTTAACATTACCTCTGTGTCCATGGACATGATCGACTCTGACTCCGATTGAAGTAAACACGTTCATTCTCCTTTGTTAGAATATAAAAAAATGTCATCAAGTTAGGGAAATTTCCTAAGATTAGTCATTTTATTAATCTACTTGCTAAATAAAGGCAGGCGGACCGTCATGTAAATATGAAACTAAAAGTTGTAGTACTCGCACAACTTATGTCTATGTTTGGAACCTGAGTTTGGGATTAAGGTCGCTCTAAAATGGCCGAAACTCCCATCCCGCCCGCAGTGCAAATACTTAAGAGTGCGCGTCCTTGGCCTTTTTCTCTCAGGAGTTTACTGGCGGTAGCAAGCAAGCGGGTACCAGTTGCAGCAAAGGGATGCCCGAGAGCGATGGAACCACCTTTTACATTAAGTTTGGCGCGATCAATGTCCCCAAGAATGGTGGGCAAATTGAGTTTGGTTTTACAAAATTTAGGATCTTGCCAGGCCTTGAGAGTGCAGAGGACTTGAGCGGCAAAGGCCTCATGAATTTCGTAGAAGTCAAAATCTTGTAGCTTCAGCTTGGCCCGTTCCAGCATGATTGGAATGGTGTAGGCCGGGGCCATGAGAAGACCTTCATCTTTGCGGTAGTCAACAGCTTTAGACTCACAGTAGGTGAGGTAGCATTCAATTTCTAGGCCATGCTTTCTGGCAAAATCTTCCGAACACATAAAAAGGGCGGAGGCACCATCGGTGAGAGGAGTACTATTTCCGGCCGTGAGGGTACCTTTCTCACTTTTTTCAAAGCAAGGGCGTAATTTTGCCAGCGCGGTGAGTTCAGTATCGGGTCTCAAGTTATTGTCTTTTTCAAGGCCTAAAAAAGGAGTGACCAAATCAGCAAAAAAACCTGTCTCATAAGCTGCGGCGGCACGTCTATGGCTCTGATATGCCAACTCATCTTGCTCCTTTCTGGCAATGCCCCATTCTTGTGCCATGAGTTCACAATGTTCACCCATGGTGAGGCCGGTGCGCGGTTCTTTCACCGCTGGAATTTTGGGTAAAATATCTTTAGGAGAGAGTTGCGCCAGGGTGCGCGCCTTGCCCAGGAAATCTTTTTCTTTCGAGGCCATCACCAACTTTCGTGAGAGTCCAACCGAAAGCTCGATCGGGACATCAGAGCTGGTGTCAGTGCCAGCGGCAATGCCACATTCAATTTGCCCAGTCGCGATCTTGGCGCCGATGATGAAGGCCGCTTCCAGAGAGGTTCCACAGGCCTTTTGAATATCGATCCCGGGAGTTTGGGGAGAGAGCCCGGCCTCAAGCAAGGTTTCGCGTGCTAAAGAAAAATCTTTGCTTCTCTTTAAAACAGCCCCTGCACATACTTCCCCGATAGGAAAGGAGTCGAGTTTGTATTTTTCTTTTAACGACCTTAGAGTTGCGGTGAGCAGTTCAAAATTTCCCACCTCCTTGTAGCTCGATACAGAACGGGCAAAAGGAATTCGTTTTCCTCCGATGATGGCAATCTTATTCATATATTAGACCTCCAAAAGATATTTTGCTTAGGACAGGTCCTTAATGTTCCTTGAATTTATTGTTTTCGTAAAGCTAGAAAAGGGGTTGACACCGTTCGATAGTTCGAATATTGTCGAAGTATGAAACTGAGCATCACACAATCGGTTAAAGTATTTAAGGCGCTTGCCAACACTCATCGCCTCGATCTCTTTTTAAAAATCAAAGAGGCCCACGAACTCAATCTTTCTCCTGATGCGGGTGAAAAAGATGAGGCATGTATGGGAAAAGAATGTTTTTTGAACAAGATCATGGGAAATTTAGGAGTGGGACCATCCACCCTGAGTCATCATTTGAAAGAATTGGTGAATGCCAATTTGATTGAGACTGAAAAACGCGGTAAATTTTTAATTTGCCGCCCCAATCTTGAGACAATTGAACAACTTAAATCACTTTTTTTAGCTCAAGCCGAGCGACCTTCGAAAAAGCACAAAAATTGGCCTAGGAGATAGGAGATAAGAATGTATCAGCAAATATATATCAGGAAATATGGTGCGGCTTCCGTGCTTTCTATAGAGGACAAAAAAGAAGAGTCGACGGCACTTGCATCCGACGAAGTGAATGTGGAAGTGCATTATAGCGGCATCAATTTCGCCGATATTGTCATGCGTTTGGGCTTCTATAAGGATGCACCACCTAAACCCTTTGTGCCAGGATATGAATTCAGTGGTGTCGTCACACAAGTCGGGGCAGAGGTTAAAAATCACAAAGTAGGCGATCGAGTTTATGGCGGATCAGTCTTCGGCGCATACTCATCAGAGATACGAGTAAAAAATTGGATGGCGCTTTCTTTGCCCGAGAATTTTTCCTTGGAAGAAGGGGCCTCCCTGCCTGTTGCCTTTATCACGGCCTATGCCGCCCTCTTTGAAATGGCACGAGTGCGTGCAGGTGACAAAGTTTTAATTGATTGTGCCAGTGGTGGCCTAGGAACCCTCAGTCTTAAAATGTTAAAAGCGGTTGGGGCAAACGTCACTGGGCTCACCAGTTCTAATAGTAAAAAGGGTTTGATTGAGTCACTGGGGGCCTGTGCTCGAACGCATCATGAATTCTGGCAGGATACCAAGGATGACCGTTATGATTTTATTTTGAACTCTCAAGGTGGAGGGAGCATCATGCGGCACTATGATCGTCTGGGGCCCACTGGGCGGATCGTGTGCTTAGGTCTGTCAGAGGGAATCAAGGGGGGCGGGCGCCATTTCTTGGCCATTGCCAAAGCGGCGATTCAAATGCCGCGATTTAGTGTGATCAAGATGTTTGACCAAAATAGGGGAGTTTACGCTTTAAATGCCCTCAAGCTTATGGAAGACAGTCTTTATATCAAGAAAAATTTAGAACAATTCAATAAAATTACCCAATGGAATTTAAAACCCATTATTGGCAAGATTTTTCCCGCCAAAGATGTGGTGCTGGCCCATCAGTTCATCGAAAACAAGCGTGGTCAGGGAAAAATTCTTTTGGCATGGAGGTAGAGATGCAAGCGAAATTGATGCGGAGACAAGGAATGTGGGCGCTCATAACCGGCGCGAGCAGTGGTATTGGCGAAAGCATGGCACGACAGTTGGGGAGTGAAGGCGTTAATCTCATTTTGGTAGCGCGACGTTTGGATCGGCTGCAGATTTTGGGTGCAGAACTAAAAGAAAAGTATCAGATTGAATATCAGGCCGTTGATGCCGACCTCTCTGTTCCCCACGAGACCAAGAGGGTTTTTGAACGTGCTACGGCCAATGGCCGAATGGTTCAGGTACTCATCAACAACGCAGGGATGGGTGTCTATGGCCCCTTTATGCATTATGGTGTGGAGCAGTATTCAAAAATCATTCAACTTAATGTCACGGCCCTGATGGAATTAACCTACTATTTTGTCGGGCACATGCAGGGCCATGGGAAAGTATCCTATATAAGCAACGTAGGTTCTATCGCTTCTTTCTTGAGCGTGCCTTATTTTTCTGTTTACGGTGCCACAAAACATTTTGTCAAAGATTTCACCCAAACTTTGAATTTTGAACTGAGAAAAAGCAACATTTCTGTCTCACTCATCGCACCTGGGGGAACCTATTCCGAATTTACACAACATTCAGGGCAAGTTTTAAAAAAGAGTGCCCATGCCAGTATGATGACCTCTGAATTGGTGGCCCGTATTGGTATTGATGGCATGTTCAAAGGTCACAGATCTATTGTTCCGGGATTCCTCAACGGCCTGATGGTGCATTTTCCCCGTTTCTTACCGGCCAAGTGGATGTTGGCCTTAAATGACCTGGCGATGCGCGGGGCAGTTGATTATAAAAAATAAGTCGACTAAAACAGTTTCTTGAGACAGGTTCTGAGACAGGTTCCATGACCCTTTTGGGACTCACTGC
>CAYHRT010000285.1:0-4362 GCA_964359085.1 uncultured Bdellovibrio sp.
GACTATAGGGTTCAGCCGCTCCGAAACTCCAACCACGTTTGAGAGCTTCAATGAGTGTGGCATGAACTTTTTTGTGAGAATGACCTAAGAGGAGAGGGCCAAAGCTCATACAAAAATCAAGATAACTTTTACCTTCAACATCGAAGAGGTAAGCCCCTTCACCGCGTTCAAAAAAGATGGGGCCACAATGCAGGCCTTTGAAACTGCGAACTGGGGAGTGGACTCCACCAGGAACGATTTTTTTTGCTTTTTCAAATAATTCAAGTGAAGTCGGCATGTCGAGATCCTCCAAGCCAGTCTTTAAATTCTTGGACTCCTGTGAGAGGGGTGGCCACTATATTGTTATTCTGGAATTCCCCATAGGTTTTACCTAAACCACAAAAGTGTTGGCGATTTTTTATTTCTGGAAAATATTTCACATAATGCGCGTATTGGGGATAGGACGACCAGTAAAAGGCATCACACCTGGCGATTTTGACTTTGACCTCGGCATCTGGTGGCAGGAAAGTACGTTCATAGGACGCAATGATTTTCCCAAATGAACTTCTTGATTCTGTGTGTGTAAGCACAGACCGTGGCCAAGCTGCCTTCTCAAGGGCCAAGAAGCCAAAGATTGGATTATTAAGTAAGGCTTCAAGTTCTTGTTCACCCCCAAAGTCTGCAGCACCACACACCCAATGTCCCTGCTGGGCGAGCGTCATCATTGTTTTTGACCCGCTAGCAAAAAGAAGATGCTCAGAATTTATTTTGGTGGCATCAGGTGCCGCATGCGAACTGGCCACTAGCACGATGGCCTTATCAGGTAATTGATGCTCCCTTGAACGTGTTTGCATCAAGGAGTCGTAGACATAGTTTGTGTTCGTATTTTCACTCTTCTTTGCGTGAATACCAATAAAGGCATGGTGGCCGTCCCATTTTGGCAGAGGGGAATTACAGTAGAAATCTTCAACTATTTTATTTTCATGGGTTCCGCGTACACTGATGACGTCGTGGCCAGCGACTTGGCCACAGAAAATGCCAATGGCCAGGTGGCATCCCCCACCGAAGGATTTAAAAATCTTGCGTTCAAAGCTGACACAATGAGCAGTTTCCGGATGCTCAAGTTGTTTTAGTAAACGGCGTAATTCGCCCCCATCTTCAGCATCAATGCTCTGTCTGAGTTCAATCGCTAAGGCCCCTTGGGCAGCAGCACCTGGGAAAGAGGTCCGAGGAAGGATCATGAAGTCAAGGCCAAACAGCAGCTCTTTTAGTTGGGCAGCCGAATCTGGGTCGCGTGAGAGACGAGTGAGACCTGCCAGTGCCAACGTGATGGCGTGGTATTCTCCCTGTTGCAGTTTTTTGATTCGTGTGTTGACATTGCCGCGTAGGATTTTAGTCGTCACACTATGAAGACTGCCATCTTTTTTTCTCGGTAAAAAATTCGGTAAATACTTTTCTAAATTATGAATCCGTCTGGGGGCACTGGTTCCGACAAGCAGAGCGTCGGTGTGTTCCCCGGCAATGATTTTTTGTTTGGTTTCCTTTCTCACTAGGAGAATATCATGGCAGAAGGCCCGCTCGGTAATGGCCCCCATTTCGATACCATCAGGCCGCTCACTGCCTAAATCTTTATATGAATGGACAACGAGATCGACAGTTTTACTGAGTAACGCTTCATCTAATTCTTTGGTGAAAAAATCTTTTCCTTCCAATTGCCAAAGAGGCAGATTGAGCACTTGGTCACCCTGGGTTTTAACAATATGAAACTCAAATTTATGCGGAGAAAGACTCTCAAGGGACGCTTTGATAAAACGTGCTTGGGTGAGTGCTAGCAAACTTCCCCGGGAGCCAATGGTGTAAGTGCGAACTTTGTGGTTAGCATTCATGTGAAAACCTCAAACGTGATGAGTCTATCAGGCGAACTGCAACTCTTCCCAACCAAAGGGAAAAGCGGCAAAGGCACCAAAAACACGTTTCTGCGTCAGTTGTTCAATCGCAATATGGGCCTTTTGGACTTGAATCAACTTTGTTTCGTCGAAACGTTGGCCTAAGTTCAAAAGATCCGCTAACCGATATACCCCTTCGGTGATTCCTTTAGGGGTTTGTATCACTGAAGGCCGGCCTAAATCAACAAAGCTCTTATTATTCCAGTGTTCAAAAAAAGAAGATCCAAATAATACCTCTTCAGCACCGATGGTATTAATTATTGCGGCAAAATCTTCGAGGCCTGAAGCATTTATAAAATTCAGCGGCCATGCCACCGCCGTTCCATTGAATTCCTTACAGATTGCCTCCAATTTTTCTGAATTGCGGCCTGTAAAACTTAAATCATAATGTTTTTGCAGGAGCTTGGCGGCATCTTGGGCCAGTTGCCCCGTTCCAACAATGAGGACGCTGCCTGTGACAGAATGGTTTTGTATGACCCGTTTGGCTAAGCCTGCATAGGAATATTGGCCAATGGATTGAAGATGTTTGGTTTTTATTTCCTTACCATCTTTCATGAGCTTTTCTAAGATTTGGCCACAGACTGAATTAAAGTTTGGTGAGGATTTATAGTTGTCATAGGCCTTTTTAAATTGTCCAGCAACTTCGCTTTCTCCTAAGAGGCGACTTTTGAGTCCCGTGATCACTTCTAAGAGGTATGTATAAGCTTCACTTCCGTGATAGACAGACAAACCATGTATTCCGTTATCATTGAAAAATGCCAGCGCCATATCGGCCCAGACACCCAGCCCTACGAGAAGTCGGCGTTGGCAGGTGCTCATCTCAAACAATTGTGCCTTCAAATGGGGGGGCAGATCGTTGGAAGCAGTAACCTGTCCCAAATTAATAGCGGTGAGAGTGTCGTACATACGTCCTTCCGCGTGGTTGTTCTGATGTCGCCAATGTACTCCTCTCGATATGTTGATGTGTCATAGAATTGTAGAAAAGTATTTTTTATATTCGTTATCTATGGTATTGATTTTCCTTGTTTCAAATAACGGGTGATTCTATGGAACTTATTTTTAAGCGTGAGGGCATTTTAAAGAGAGGCAAGGGGATGACCTTCGATGATCTCCTATTAGTTCCTCAATATTCCGAGATTTCATCACGCACAGGCCCTATTCTGGCATCCTCAGTGACCAGGAATTGGCGTCTTCAGATTCCTCTAATTACGGCAAATATGGACACTATTACAGAAGCCGATATGGCCATTGCCATGGCGAAGTTGGGGGGCTTGGGAATCATTCATCGTTTCATGTCCTCTGAGACTCAGGTGTCGGAAGTCAAAAAAGTTCGCAAGAGTTTTGATCAATTTAAAATTACTCTACCGATTGCCGCTTCTATTGGAGTCAAAGAAGAGGGCATGAATAGGGCCGATTTATTGGCCGAGGCAGGCGTAGATATTTTGACTGTGGATATTGCCCATGGAGATTCGATTCTGATGATTGAAACTTTAAATTATGTTAAAAAGAAATATCCCAAGATTGATATTATTGCCGGCAATGTAGCTTCAGGTGAATCGGTTAAACGACTCGTGGATGCAGGGGCTGATTGTATCAAGGTTGGGATAGGCCCAGGCTCAATGTGTACCACGCGCATTATTACCGGCCATGGTGTGCCTCAGTTAACCGCCATCGCCTTGAGTGTTGAAGCTGCTAAGCGCTATAAAGTTCCGGTTATCGCTGATGGAGGATTAAAAAATTCAGGTGATATCGTGAAGGCCTTGGCCGCCGGTGCTGACACCGTCATGATCGGGTCGATCGTGGCCGGAACTCTCGAAACGCCCGGTGAAATGAAAAGTGGAAAAAAAGTTTATCGTGGAATGGCTTCGAAAGATGCTCAGGTATCTTGGCGCGGAGAATTACCACGCGGTATGGCGGCAGAAGGTGAGGCAACCCTAGTTCCGTGCAAAGGGCCGGTGGAAAATGTTATTTTGGAATTAACCGGTGGTCTTCGATCTGGTATGACTTATATGGGAGTACATACGATTGGGGAGATGCATGAGAAGGCGCTCTTTATGGAAATGAGCGCCGCCGGTTTGTATGAATCCAGACCTCACGGTGTGAAAACTTAGGTACCAGGAGACTTTTTCATAGAAAAAGTCTCCTGGTACCTAAAACGGAGATGTTTATTCATGTTAACCACCATGCAGAAAAAAGTTTTGTCCTACCCCTGCCTGGCCGAACGTATCAAGGACAACGTCAATGACAAGACTCGTGTATTAAAAAACGTAAAAGAAATTGCCGCCACCTTTTCTAAACCAACGATTGATTCGTTTGGGCGAGTGATCGATTCGGTTGTGAGTCATCTGTACGATAATATCAATTTTGACCTTCCGCCCGGTCCGGATTTCAAAAAACTGCTCAAAGAAAACCATGTAGTGCTTGTACCGAATCACCA
>CAYHRT010000286.1:0-4357 GCA_964359085.1 uncultured Bdellovibrio sp.
ATCAGGTGGTACCCATTGAGGAAATTGGCCGGTACCCTTTCAGGAAATTCGGCAATGGACGCCATTCGTGCGAAGAAAACGAACTTTCAGAAGCTCTATGCTATGGCAAAAAAATTAAAAGCTGACAAAAGATTGAAGCGTGATTTACTCATCCTAGAGGAAATCCATAGTTAATGCAGATCAATTGTACATAATCTCCCCACTTGAATATTGTGGGGAGTTATTGTACAATCATATATATGCACACAAATAGCGCCATGAAAAAACTCCTTAAAAGGCCTACCTTCACAACGAGGGAGGCAATGTCTCGTGGCGTGGGAAGAAGTCTGCTGGCCTATTACACAAAACTTGGAATCATTGAAAGAGTGGCACGAGGAGTATATCGAAGTCCTCAGGCCGAAAATACGGCACCTTTTGAGTGGCAAGACCTACTTGAAATTGCCCAAAGTATCCCCAAAGGGACGATCTGTCTCATTTCTGCACTCTCCTATTATGGACTAACACAAGAAATTCAAAGGCAATTTTGGATTGCTGTGCCCCATGCCACTAAGGACATTCGTCGTCCGAAAACAAAGATTGTACGAATGAGGAATCTTAACCTTGGCCGTGTTCCATTCACACTGGGCGGATTCAAAACCTATATTTTTGATAAGGAACGAAGTGTAACAGATGCGTTTCGATTTCTTTCAAAAGAATCGGCGATGTATTCTCTCAAGGCCTATCTTAAAAGAACTGATGAACATAGGCCTGATCTGCCAAAACTGGCCCGCTACGCCAAGGCCCTTAGAGTTGATCTAGTTCCATATATTGAGGCCCTGACATGAATAAAGCACTTGAGCAATCAATCAAAGAAAAAGTGAAAACGATCGCAACAAGGGAAGGCCGAACCTTCAACGATGTTTGGCAGGAAGTCGTTCTTGAGCGCTGGCTTGCGCGCTTGGCGTCCTCATCATATCGGAAACATTTTATTTTCAAAGGTGCGATGTGTCTGCTCCGTTATGTCGATCTTCACCGCGAAACACGCGACCTGGATTTTTTGCTGAGAGACCTGGCTGCCTCAATTGATGACGTTAAAAAATATCTTTCTGAAGTTTCAGGTCACGCACTCAATGACGGTTTTTCTTTTGAAGGATTGGACGTTGGCCCACTAGCACATGTACACATGAAATACCCGGGGTATCAAGTTACAGTGACAGGGAAGCTCGGAAGCACAAAAACCAAAATCTTTATTGATATTGGTATAGGTGATGCGGTCAGGCCAACTGAAATCACCATGAAGCTACTCGACACTGGGAAGGCCCCCCTATTTGAAAAAGAAATCCATCTATGGGCCTATCCGGTGGAATCAATCTTTGCCGAGAAACTTGAAACTGCGATTGCTCGCTCAGAGCAAAATAGTCGTATGAAGGATTATCACGATCTAGCGGTCCTTATCCGAGAAAATGTTGCTAACAAGAAAAAACTTGTGACTGCTATAACGGAGACATTTGCCAATCGCGGAACTAAAATCCAAAAGCTCAAGATACCAGATGAGCAAATTGCCAACATTCAAAAATATTGGACCATTTATTTAAAATCTCTCGATGCTACAATTCAAAATGGCTTGGCCACAGACATTCAGACTGTGATGGCCGAAATCAATAATTACCTCGTGGAAATTGGAATCTGACATTTCTGTTTCAAATAAAATTAAATCGCTACAAATAATCCTTACACCACAGTAAGCATTTTTAAGTTTTTTATTCTGTATTTTCCGATTGTTTTTTGAGACTATCCGCAGTTCGACTTTTTCAGAAAGTGTTCGCCAAAACACTTTGAGGAGGACTTATGAGTTAACCATAACAAAAAACTTGATTCTCTTCAAGTAAAAATTCAAATCAGTTCGCTTTTACAAAAACCTGAGGAAGTGCCCTTGGGCCTTTCTATTTTGTGGAGGTCAAATGAATTCTAACTGGCAAAGACGTCTGTCCGCCATCTGGTTGGGATTTGGCGGAATCATGATTCTCTATTTGAGTTTTAAATTTACAGGAGATGGTCTCCCCCATCCCTCACCGCTCATGCTGCCTTGGAACATTTTAGATTTTGTGGTGATGAAACTCCTCTATTTTCTCCTTTTTGCTGTCCCGACGGCAGGTGTTCTCTTTCTTGTGCATCTCTACATCAGCTCAATGATCGATAGGAGGTGTGCAAAAGCTGATGAAGAATTGAGTGGCCTTAGAAAAAAATTTGAGCGGCAGACAGAAAAAATGGAAGAACTACACAGGCAAGAATCCAAGCGACAAGAGCAAGCAATCCGTTCTCTCTGGCAGGAAATCCAGGCCATAAAGGACAGAGAGGAAGCAAAGACAATTCCAGTCGCTTCAATTGAAGTGCAAACCTTAAATAACTTTCTGTGAGGTGAAGATGACAATAACACCAAGAGACCGAAAGCTTTTTCGACATTTATCAAATTATGGGATGCTTACAACCAAGCATATCAACGAAATTATTTTTGATGGCATCGCTACCACTACCGTCCTGCGACGATTAAGAATGCTAGAGGAGGAAAGATTTTTAAAAAGGCTCACGGGCCTTGAATCTCAGGATGTCCTCTGGACAATCACAGACAAGGCGGCGCTTTTAGGGGAAGGAGAACAATTTAAAAGGTACTGGAACAAAAATTCATTAGACCATGACTTCAAATTATTAAACCTCAGGCTGGCCTTGGAGCGGCAAGGCATTGCCAAATCTTGGATACCTGAACACGAAATCAGATTCCTTGTCTTCAAAAAATATGGCATCAAGGCTGCTCAAAAAATGCTTGTGCCTGATGGTTTAATGATTACCGAAGTCCAATCAACAAAGGTCTCTGTGGCGATTGAATTGGAGCTTAGTCTTAAAAATAAAGACCGCCTCAAGAACATTTTCTTTCGCTACCTAGAGAAAAATGACCTCTCCTACATTTGGTATATTTGCCAAGGCCCCATGATTATGAGCTGCCTCCACAAAGCATGGGAAAGTGTCAAAGGCCCAAAGTCATCCATCAAGCTTCGTTGTTCAATCTTGGACGAAGTCATGCAAAACCCAAGAGCGACGTGGCCAGAAGGTGCTCACTCCCCTGCTCAGAGGGTGAGCACTTCCAAGGAGGGGAATCCAATCACGCCCTCGAAGCTAACAATAGAAAATCGCGGGCCTTATCCTGTTTCCAATGCGCCCCCGAATCCGGCCGTAATTACTGACCACCCCCCCATAACGAGTTAAGTGGAGGTGGTCAGTACTTACGGCAAGGATGGGGGCAATAGGTTTTAGGAAAAGCAAGATAAACAAAGTACCAGGAGGGCGTGATTGGAAAAAGAACTACTGGGTGCAATGATACCTTTAATGGTTTTTAAGAAAGAAATTTATGACTTCGTGGAAAATCTTATAAAAGAAAAATTCAGGGAGCAAAAAAAGAAACATCTTCTAACAGTTGAAGAAGCGTCAAATTTTTTGAACGTGAAGGTATCGTGGCTTAGGCAGGCGGTGTTTAGGCGAGAGATTAATCATGTTAAAGTCGGGGCGCTGGTGCGTTTCCGCGAGGAGGACTTGCAAAACTACATCCATAAAAACCTGAAATCCTTTGAACCAAGCTGACATGGATTAAGTGCCACTCATGTGCTATGGTCTTCGCCAGGATTGTTATACAGTCCCGCTCTTTTACAACTAAAGATGGGAACAGACGACACTGGCGAAGACTCTTTACCAAAGGAGTTTTCAATGCAAGTGATAAGAACAAAGAAGGGAACCTTTTACCGGGAAAAAATTTACGTTAGCGGGAAGGCCACCCACTCACCGCGTTTTTTAAGAAAGACCGACGCCGTGGGGTGGAAGGCCCGCATGGAAAGCGAAAAGGGAAAATTTCGTTCCTCCGGCGTCCTGCCAAAGGTGTTTCAGGAAGAAAACAGAGTGACCTTGAATGATGAGGCCCAAGCTTGGCTTGAAACGCGAGTCAAGCTACAGCTTTCAGCAAGGACCTATGAGCATTACAGTGCCACCCTTAAGCGCCATATCTTACCAAGCTTTGGACATTTGAAGCTGCAAGAGATTCAAATAAGGCACGGGCACTTGCTCATTAAGGAATTGCATGAGAAGGGCCACAACGCCAAGGGCATCAATTTAATTGTGGGTGTCTTCAAGCGGGTTTTGATTGAGGCCACACGAGAAAATCGGCTAGAGAAAAATCCTTTTCAATATCTTCGAGAAATGAAAGGGACACCTCGCGCCGATGTCTATATGCCCTCGGAGCAAATTGAAAGGATGCTTGAATTGTCCCGTGGCCACTACTTCCACTCGCTTTTTCTACTCGCAGTCAACACAGGAATGCGAAGAGGAGAAATTG
>CAYHRT010000287.1:0-1870 GCA_964359085.1 uncultured Bdellovibrio sp.
ACGATTTGAAGGCCTCGGCCTTGCATCTGCACCTTTTTGAACGGCCTGAAATTGTTTTTTTCAACATCCTGTGAGAAGTCCTAAGCCGCCAAATTGTGAGTATCTGTTGAAAGTGAATTCTGGAAAGTTGTACTTATTTTTTTTATAAATTGTCTCAGGGCCCGACGTTCACGCCAATTGGTGAAGATGAATTGCACGCCTACACCCTCTACGCCGTTGACCACGTGATGATTGATGACTCGGATTGTGAGAGAAAATTTACTTCCGTATCCTTCAAAGTTAGCACGAATGTCACAGTCGGTATGGAGTCCAGGCCTCATTTCCATAAATGCGCCCGATTCGGAGATATTGAGAATTTTTGTTTTGAGAACTCCCGGATGCTCAAAACTCGGCATGAGAAGTGAAACGAAACAAGGAATGTCTGAGCCATAACGTGGTCTGGCCTCCCACCATCGCATGCGACGATCAAAAAATGGGCGTCGGACGTGTGGAAGGGCAAAGTAAATAATGATGACAAAATTAATGCTCATTAAGAGCAATGGGCCGATAAATGGCCGCTCACTCACATACGGCCATGTGAATTTTTCATAAAAAAGGTGATTATAAATGGAGTAAATCTGTACCCCTACAAAAATGGGATAGGCCCATGCCTTGACGGATAAAAGCACCAATCCTGCGAGAGGAAAGATAAACCAGAAGTCTAAAATATTTTTGAAACCATTGATTTGTTGAACATTGTCAAAAACCACCGCCCAATCCATCTCTGTTTGGATTTTTAGAACCAACAAATTAAAAAGCGGCACCAGCAAGTGCACGCATCCTAGGATTACAAAAAGAAGAGGGCGCTTCTTCATAGTTATCTTATCGGTGACAGGAGGTAAAAGTTGACTGGTTTGCTTTATTTTACATTGTGTTGCTGTTTTAGGCAAAACTATATACTAACTAACTGAAAAGACTAATGGCGCAACCCAGATAGGACAAGGCCTCCCAAATGGAGGCCTTTAGAAACGTTGTAATTATTGAATGAGAACGCCTGTTCCATAAACATAGCAAGGGCCGTAGCCAGTAACAACGCGATTGGCATCATAATCATATCCGTTGAATCGGCCAACCACTTCCTGTGAAGATGGGTCGAGCAGAGTAAAATTAAATTCCGTCGTTTCTCCGCGATATTCGTAAGTCACTTGGCGCTGGCCATAGACATTGGTCCACTCATTACGACAAATGCGACGTGAAGTGGGAGGAGGAGTGTGACAAATGCGACGGCCATAACGGTCGGTATGGCACACGGGAGGCATGGCCACTGTGACATAAGAGCAAACGGGACGAACAACTGAGCGTGAACAAGATTCCACTGATGTTCTCGGCCCAGAGTTGCTTACGCTCGTATTAGCGGCGGCATTGACATCGTAGGGTTGTCCAACTTCTAGGGAAGTTAAACGAACTTGGCCGGAGTTGGTTGGTAATCTCAGGCCTCTTGGAAGATTAAAGCGCACTTTTGATTTGCGGCCGTTGGCCTCCACAAGAATGGTGGCAGATTTCTTCTGTTTTATTTTGAGGACGGCAGAGTGGACACCTTCGGTGAGAGTGAGACTGCCATCTTTGCCTCGCAAAGTGAGGGGGCGTTTTGCTTCAAAAGTTCCGCGCACTTTTTCAACGCAAGAAGTAAGCAGGATAACAGACAAAAGTAATAAGATTTTTTTCATAGGATCTCCTGAGCTATGTGTTTGGGGGCTTCTAGCACAGGCCTTTTAATTATGCTGGCCGACCTGGTAATTTCTACAAAAAATCCTGCAAATGTATGAATTTCTGCCCTTCTTGCTCAAATTGCGGAGTCACTTTGACTCTAAAAATATGAAGAGTGGCCTCA
>CAYHRT010000287.1:1970-4322 GCA_964359085.1 uncultured Bdellovibrio sp.
TTCTTGCTCAAATTGCGGAGTCACTTTGACTCTAAAAATATGAAGAGTGGCCTCAAATGTTGCCAGGGGTATCAGAGAAAATTGGGCGGCCAATTTGGGTAGAATTCAATTTTTTTCGAGGGTTGGCGTGCAAAGGTCCATCACCCTGAACCAAAACGGGATATAATACCTTAGAATTAAGGATGGGGGGATTATGAGAAACAGCAGTGGTTGCTTGTTTGCAAGCATTTTAAGGCAAGCGGTAGCTTTGTTATTGTGTTCAGTTCTACTTATGCACAACGATTATTTTGTTGGGCAGGCCTTTGCTGACGCTGACCCCCGCCTCGCCGACTGCCAGAACCAGGCGAACGCTGAAATGAATGAGGGCGGCGAAAGGTGCTCTGTCGAGACCGTCAATTACGATCACCAAGATATCATCATCAGCGAGGGCTATTATTCCATGTTGGTGCTATGGGTTGCGGCACTTGTGGCCATTCTCCAATTAAAAAAATGTTTGCAAGGGGGAAACTGCGGTTGGTCCACTCTTTTTACTTCTGTTGCCGGTCTGGCCCTGCTGGCGGGAGAAATATTGCAAATTGCTATGTACTCTGAGGCCCAGGATAAAATTGAATATCGCCCCGATATGTTGAGAAAATATAAGGATAGTTGCGGATCGGGGTCGGGCAGTGCCTCACCCCCACCGACGGGTGAGGATGGCTCAGAAGTCGGCGCCATTGATGGTGTGAGTATCTGTAGTCAATATGCCGCGCTGGTCGCTCAAAAAAAGAGTTACGAGAAGGCCAAACAGGCCGCCGAATATAAATTTTACCTACAAATTGCTGCCGCCGCTGCTTTCGCAATTGCTGCCATAATTGAGTATGTTGCTGCGACTAGCCTCACTACCGAGGTCACGACTCTCATGACAGAAGGTGGTGCCACTATAGTTGCTAATTCAGCTGCGGCAGCTGAATGTACTGTAGGAGCAGCGGCATGCAGTGCCCAAAGCCAGGCATGTAATGCCCTAATCACAACGAGTATTAGTGCTCTTGCGTCTGAGCAGGCCCAGATAAACAACCCTGCCGGAACAACCCCTTCGCAGGCCCAGCGTGCCACAATCTTGGCAGCTATTTTGGCCGCGAATACGGCCCTTTCCCCTTGTCTGGCCGGAGTTACTGCCACTTCCGCCAGTGCTTATTTGACCCATTACAACACACATTATACGACGTTGAACTGTCCAGGTGGAGTCGCATGCAATTTAGGAGGTCGGACGACAGGTGGGGCAACGAGTTCGATTTTCTTCCAACGACCCTATTATTATACTTGGCAAAATTTTTATTTTCAACCAGCGCGAAATGGTTTTTTCAAAGGGATTGATGATGAAGAAATGGCATCAACCCAAATTCAAAAAATGGAAGTGGAGGCCATGTTAAAGGGCGGAACGCAATCACCGCTTTTGGCCGATTACCAATTTTTGCAACATCTCGATGGCCAGAGTGGATTAAACCAAAATGAAAACTTATTACAAAAGATTATGGCCATTTTTGTCCCCACAGTGCAGGCCGGTGTTAGTGCGTCCAACGTCAATGATATTATTACCAAAACTCTAGGGTTAGCAGGTACGGCAGTAATTATCATTCTGGCTCTTGTTGGAGTTACCGATACTTTGGCCGATATGATGTTTGGCACGCCCCTTAAGCGCGGTTTGTGGGATACCTTGAGCGCCGCTCTGGCCGGTGGTGGGGCCGCTTACACCAAGGCCGGAGTTATTGCCAAACTCGAGGAAAATATTGCGAAAATTGATGGCATCTTGAACTCCGTTGATCAGCAGGGAGCATCAGTGACGAACCCAAGCTCGACAAAACTGTCCAGCAGTAGCGGGCTGACAGACATCGAGAGCTTAGAGGGGGCACCCATCATTTCAAATGAAAAACCCGCACTTCCGTGTGCCGGAAAGGGCGATGGGAAGGGTGGATGTCAGGATGTCAGCAATGATATGGCGACAACCCTGCAAGAACTCAATTTGGGATCTTTGGCCGGGATGTCGAAATCTCTTGCCACTCTTGGAAATCAAATGGGAGGATCTAGGGACATTACTCCCAAAGCTATGAATTCCGCTAAGAGCTTGGCCAGCAACGCTGCTCGTGCCAAGAAAATGTTGAAAGATGTCAAAAATTTATACAATCAATCTCGCCTTAAAGCGGGAATACAGCCAATGGACTTTAAGAAGGTGGAAAGCGGAATATTAAAAGGGATGTATGCCAAGGCCCATGAGGTTATGAAGGCAAATAAAACTGATGCCAAATCACTCTTGGCTTCCATGCAACCTCAGGGCGCATTGTCGGAGCAAGATAAAAAAAGATTTGCCGAGAAAGT
>CAYHRT010000288.1:0-392 GCA_964359085.1 uncultured Bdellovibrio sp.
CCCTGCTCGCTCTTTTCTTTTGTATTCTTGCGTTTTTCAGTGGCTGTGGTGGGAATATAGATGCCTCTCTTGCTGTTGCTCTTTCATCGTCATCAGGGACCCCTGTGATCTATTTTGGCGGTTCAAGCAAGAATAGCTCTGATGTAAAGGTACCTGGGTATTGGGAAGATGGGAGCTGGACTGCTCTTACCCCCATCGATGCTACAAAAGACAGTAAAGTTTATTCCATGGCCATTTCTGGTTCGAACGTCTATGCCGCCGGATATAGCACGAATACCCCTAATGTAATGGTTCCTGGTTATTGGAAAGATGGCGTCTGGACTGCTCTGACCCCAATCGATGCTACAAAAGGCTGTACAGTCCAATCCATCGTTATTTCTGGTTCGAACGTC
>CAYHRT010000288.1:492-4316 GCA_964359085.1 uncultured Bdellovibrio sp.
TACGCCGCCGGATCTAGCACCAATGCCACTAATGTTTCGGTTCCTGGTTATTGGAAAGATGGAGTCTGGACTGCTCTTACCCCAATCGATGCTACAAAACACAGTGTGGTTTATTCCATCGCTATTTCTGGTTCGAACGTCTACGCCGCCGGATCTAGCACCAATGCCACTAATGTTTCGGTTCCTGGTTATTGGAGAGACGGAATCTGGACTGCCCTGACTCCAATTGATGCGACCAAAAGTAGCGGGGGCACTTCTATTGTCCTCTCTGGTGCAAATGTCTATGTTGCCGGATATAGCACCAATGCCACTAATGTAGCGGTTCCTGGGTATTGGAAAGATGGAGTCTGGACTGCCTTGACTCCAATTGATGCGAACAAAAGTAGCGGGGCCGCTTCCATTGTTATTTCCGGTTCGAATGTCTATGTTGCCGGCATGAGTATGAATAGCTCTGATGTAATGATCCCTGGGTATTGGGAAGATGGTGTCTGGACTGCCCTGACCCCGATTGATGCTACAAAAAGTAGTATGGTTTATTCCATCGCTATTTCTAGTTCAAATGTCTATGTTGCTGGATCTAGCGTCAATGCCTCTGATGTTTCGGTTCCTGGGTATTGGGAAGATGGTGTTTGGACTGCCCTGACTCCAATCGATGCTACAAGAGGTAGTGAGGTTGCTTGCATAGCGGTTAGTCAGTAGTGGTTTTTTCGTTCGTTTTTTTCGTTCCAGGTTCGAATGCTGCCATCTTTGACATTCCGCCTATATCCACGTAAAAAACCTCCAGAATTCTAGCGATCATAAATTTTTTGGAGATTGGTATGCACATATTTAAAGGTTTAGGTTTGTTGGTGTGGTTAATTTTTGTTGCCGGCCCTCTTTCCTCCTTCGCCGATGGAATTCCGCAATGGTGCGGGACCCTGGTGATGGGCCCTGAAGATGAAACATTTTGTTACCAAACTCATCCAATTGATAAGAATGCGCCACTGTCCCCCTTGAACACCCCTGATACTTTAGTGGGGGAAACAGTTGAGGCGCAAACCCTTGAGGCCTTTGAATTGTTGCACACCATGATGCGAGAAGATCGCTTAGAAGGAACTTTTGGTGAACTCACCGACGCTCTGGTGAAGCTCTATGGCAATCTACGATACTTACAGGCGACGGGACAAAGGCGGGCAGAACAGGCCGAGAATGAAACCGCCTATAAAGTTTTACGCCACGCCATTTTTTTAGGGAAAGCAGAGAAACCTTCCCGCAAACTTAAACGTTCTCGCTTGAAAAAAATTGCTGAGTTAGTTGGGGAAAACGGTCGTATTTTGAGCGATACAAAACAGTCTACTTGTCGGGATGAATATCAAGGTCGCCTTCGTGATCTTGGGAAAAAGGCCTTTTTAAAGGGGCCGCTCATTGCCACTGGCAATGGTGCGATCGTCACTTTAGGATCTGCCGCCGCCATGGAATTTTTGGGACGTGAGGCGATCGTGACTCTGGTGGAACTCTTTGGTAAGCAAGTCCTGGCCGCTGGAATAGGCACAATTCCCTTTGCCGGTGGAGTTTTGGCCGCCAGTGTGGCGCTTATAACTTATGAAGGAATCGTCATTTCAAAGCTGATAAAAACCGCCAAAGCGTTCCACCTTGTGGACGATGCCTTCGCAGGTCAGGGCAAACGTCTTATCAGATGGGTGAAAGAGCTCGAACAAGCCAATAAGAAGCGAACTGGCAGAACGCTACCCCCATCATTTACCCAGACCGATTCTAAAACAAAAGTCCAGCTGGCCGCCCATGCCATTCAATATCTCGACCGCACTGGTGGACTCTGTGATGGTCAGGTAAAAAGGTCGTCAATACCTCCAACTGAAGATCAGTCGCTCTGGGTTGCCATCAGAAATAAATATAAACCAATCGAGCGTCCGATCAATACTGGCAAGACCGCCGCTCTTGTGAAACATATCCGAAATTATCTCTTAAACAATCCTGATCTGCTTGCCATGCCCTTACGCCGCAACTTCATTCCTGATGCCGCTTCTGTGGCCTTAAGCGTGGAAGGAAAGGTTCTTGCTTTGCCGCCGGTTGAGTCCTTGGTGCTAGACATTCGCAACGATGCTGGGAAAGGGAAACTGGCCCTGTTCACTCGTGAGTGGAATATTTCAAAAGAGATCATGACATCTTTCAAAGCACTTTTGAAGAAGGGATACAAACCAGGAGACCTCATTTGCGCGGAAGATTGGAATGAAATGGCCCAACGAACTATTAATGTGAATGGGCTAGTCACAAGTGAGGGGGGATTGGGCCACTTTGACACTCTGACCGTGAAAGAGGCGATAGGGAAAAAAGGATCTGGCTTAAATCTATCGACCGGAGGGATGGTTGTTGGTTTTAACGTTAAAGTCATGCCGGAGGGAAAACTCGGGCGTGATATGGACTCGGATTTTGAGGCCTGCGTTCTTGCCACTCAAAATGGCGAAGTGCAAACTACCGACATTTCCTCTGAGCACCAGATCCATGCTCAGATTACCGAAAATGGTGATGCCTTGAAACTGCCTTCCTTGCGTCAATCCCTACGCGCTTCTCGTGCCATGTGGGTGACGGATTTAATGGTGAAGGACGGCTGGAAGCGAATTATCTCCAGCATTCCTGTTTCAGTAGACGGAGAGATCGGGAATCTCACGTCTATTAAGGAGTGTCATCACAGTGCTTACGCCTTCCCCGCTGTCCGATCGATCTTTACCGGGCATCTCCGCCTGGAGTTGGGGATTAAGTAGTATCACGCGATTTCATGCTTGTTGCGAATCCGTAATACGACCCAACTAAGTGAGTTGGGTCGTATTAAGCTATCTGTTTAAAGTGATGTTAAAGAGCCACTCATATTAACGACGCTACTGTTAATGCTCATATCACCACCGGTATTTATCAGTAACGCCCCTGGTGCATTAATGCTTAGATCGGCGCAACTACCATCGACAGCGCTGGGCGTACCCAAGTAGTCGATGCACATCACGTCGCCTGCTCCAGTTGAAACTCGGATCTCGTTAGCATCGGCCTGGGCCACGCTCACATCATTCCAGTTGTTATTGTCCTGATAGAGCATGAATACTGAGGCCTTTTTTGTAACTGAATTACCACGCATACCTACTCTGAAGGCATTTTTTACACCTGCCTCTTCTGCAGATCGCGTAATCCAAAGATCGAAGGTTGACGAGCTGTCAGTTTGAAATTTGGCTTGAAAAAATTCGTCATCTCCATTTAGCTGATTATAATACATGGCAAGTTCTAGCTTTGAGGAAGCCGCCGAATTGGTGTCGTAGTACATCTCGATGTTACGAGCATTTGTTGAAAGCCCTCCAGAGAGTCCATCAGGCGATGCGAATCTCAGCCAACCAATGGCGTTACTACAATTAAACTCAAATGCCATGAAGTTAGTTCCATTAAAGGAAACTGCGACCCTCTTTTCATACTTTGTAAGTCCATTCGCTCCTGTGTGCCCGGATGGAATAACTTTGGTAGGACTCGCGAAAGTCATTGCAAAGGTTCCTTCATCATCCGTTATGGAGCAAGAACCGGTGGAGGGAATACTGCCACAGGTGGTATACCCACAGCTCTGAAGTCCGCCACCTAATCCATCCTCAGCAGTAATCTTTCGAATTATCCCAACGAATCCAGTAGGCCTTCCTGCGTCATCTGATGGGCCCCCATTACCTCCAGCGTAGGTGGCATCAGAGGTACCATTGATAAGCTGATACAAAAACAGGGCCCAATTCTCCATGTTGGCATCAGCAATTGTCATCGCAGATGCCAAATTAGTTAAACTTGACAGTAATACAAGTAGC
>CAYHRT010000289.1:0-4241 GCA_964359085.1 uncultured Bdellovibrio sp.
GAAGAAGCAGATTACCACTTCAAAGCACAAGACAACAACGCAGTCTACATCTACAGTAAAGAGTATGGACTTATTTCTTTAGACTAAGTTTCTTTGTCGTCGCTTCGCTCCAGTGCTCAGTCGCCGCAGGGCTTGACAAAAAACCAACGCTACAATACGTAGGTTTTTACAGTCGGTAGTTTTATATAGGAGTTTTACCACTATTATATGAGAAAAATGGCACTACGAAACACACTTGTATCAGCTGGACTTTTAGGAATTTTAGGGACTCAAGAGGTTCAAGCGCAGGATACTGGAAAGCCTTACACGGAGCTTTCACGAGGAGCCTTAGTTAAATCAATTCAAGAGAAAGGAACAGTGCTAACTCCCTCTAATTTTAAGAAAGAAATTCTCGATTATGATGGTGCAGTGATTGTTCTTTTTGATTCAACATGCCATAAAACACAGAAAGGAGAAGTTATAGATAGGAATATGGAAATTGTATATTTACAATTAATGAATAAGTTTGATAATGTCAATGTTAAAGAATCACCATTAAAGTTTGGGTATTTTGATATCTGTAAAGATCTGGGAAAGACCATAAATGCTAATTTTGAATTAAGGATAAAAGATACTCCAGAGACACATATGTACCTTGATGGAAGAGAGATTGATAGATTAGTTGGTGGCCCTATTTCTTTAGACTGGGCACAAGAATGGTATAAATTTCTTTCTTCTGAATGGATCCCTACAAATTTAACTCATCCAAACGGAGAATATGTATGGAAATTTCAAGGGACTCATGATGAAAAGAAAATTGCTTTAAGACCGTAATTCTTTTATAGACATAGAACTTTCAGTTCATTATGCATCATGTAAAAGAGGGTTTAATTATTCTATTTATAATTTTAGTTCTTAGTCTTAGTGTATACGGACTTGGAGGTGGAGAAATTTCTGGATCTGAAACTAGTGAAGGATCAATCCTCATCATCACTGACCTTAGTACACTTCCTGAAGATAGTGGAGCTGTGTACACAGAAGAAACAAAAGATGAAGAAGCATCACTTGATGTGAGCGAGACAGAAGAGCCAATCGGAGTGAACAGCTACTCTGGAGCTCTGAATGGAGAAGAATGGGGAGCAAGTGCAACATACAGTAATGTAGTCTTTGACAAAAATGGCATTTATCAAGCGACCATCACTGGCATTGCAGCAGGAGCAACATATTACATCATTTCCTCAATGGGAGAACAGGTTCTCAAATACACAGCGAGTGAAAAGGAAAGCACGAAAAGAAAAATTGTCATCGACTCTGCAGGAGACACATGGATCACAGCAACACTCGCAGAGGGTGATATTATAGAATCTGGAGAAACAAAGACAGACTTGCCATACACATTTACTGCAAATGAAGACAAGGCAGAGTACAGCTATGCAGATGGAGCACTCACGCAAACAGAACAGGGAGTATTTACATATCAAGGAGCATTCATAGAATCTTTTGAAGCCACAGACAAGGTTGAAACTGCACTCACTGCACAGGGCTTTTACAATGTTACACTTTCGCCGAACACAGAATATCATTACCTCTATGACACGCTCAATCTCTCCCTGCAAAACACAGATGAAAGAGAAGACATTCATATTTGCAAAAAGACGGAAGAAAATACTTTTTGTGAAGTGCACAACACAGGAAATGCATTCACGCTGAGTGGCAAAAATTTTATTCTCAAGCAACAAGGATATCCTGTTCTTGAATCCTATGATGAAAACAATCGCATTGAATTCAATTTTGCAGAGCAAACAGCATACCTGAGCAATATCAACTCTGAAGAAGACACCCTTGCAATCTTTCGAACAGGAGACTTTGAAATTATAGAAACACAAGAAACTACAATGGCACGAACAGTGGAAAATGAGTCTCCTATGCTTTTTCGAAGCTATGATTCGGACAAGCCAAGCCCTGGGTTTTTCCTAGATGATGCCAATGCTCTCTTGTATACTGATGAGGACAATGAAGCAAAAATCCTGCCCACTGAAGACGTGTATGTTGATACTTGTATTGTTGCAGTCCAAGAAAAAATTGGAGGAGAGAGAGAAGATGTACCCGCATTCTGCTAAAGGACAATTTACTCTTTTTGTCACCCTGGGCGTAGTAGTGCTTGCTCTTGTGATGATTTCTCTTGCTTTTCTTTATCCTGAGCAAGTCAAGGATCTTTTTTCTGCCTTCACACTGGGAAAAGATGAAGCAGAAGCAAAATACTTTGCAGAAGAATGTTTAAAAGATTCCGCACAAGAAGGACTCATACTCATTGAAAAACAAGGAGGATACACAAGGCCGAGAGAAGCTGTCTCTTCTGCAGGAAAGCCCATAGGATATATCTCTGTGGATGCTGTACAAGTTCTTCGCCTTGAGGATATTGAAAGTGATCTGCAAGCATATATAGAAGAGGATCTTGGTGATTGTTTTGAGGAGGGGTTTGAGAAGTATCTTGTTGAACAAGAAAGAGCTTCTGTTGCAGTACAGTTTGAGGAAGATACTCTTTTTCTTGATGCAGACTGGGAACTGCACTTTATTGATGAAGAAGGACAGGCAAGCTTTGATGTTTCAGAGATTCATAGCAAAATTTCAAGTTCTTTCAAGATGCTTTTTGCAGAAGCAGAGCGATTTCTTTCTGAAGCTCCCTTTCTTGATGCTTCCCTTCAGTATTATGAGGTGCAAAACATTTCTCTGAGGATCATGCACAAAGAAAATATGAGCATTGCCTATTTTTCACAAGGAGAAGAATATTTTATTGCTGCATATAATTAGGATTTCCATTGAAGCGTTGCTTTCTGAGAAACAGATTCTCCATCTCCATAGTACACAACTATGACTATATTTGTTTCTTCTTCTTTCCCTGGAGCACTCAGATGCACTTGGACATCCTTTGTTTGTTTGGATTCAATAGAGAGAGACGCGGGATCAAGCTCTGTCACCAGTGAAGGCTGGGTGCTTACAGAAATGACATCTACAAAGGCAGTCTCATCACCAGTATTGTAGATAGAAAATGTCAATGTATAGTCCTCTGTTGCTTTCAAACGAGACAGCTCACTTGAAGAAGGAAAATTTTGGATCTCAAGCACAGAACCTTCATTATAAAAATTACCTAAATAAAAACCTGCAACTGCAATGATGAATAAAATCACTCCAGAAACTTTTGTCCAAGTTTTCCAATCCATCTTTTGCTTTTACTCTTTTAGATTATTTAATGTTTGTGTTTTGCAGCTTCTACATAAACTCAAAGCAGCTTTTGAAGATGTTCAGCTTTTCAGTCTCTATAGTAAGGCACTCAGAACTATAGTCAAGGACTTAAATAATTGAGCACGCTATGCTTAAAATTATGTTTCCTCCAGAAGCCATCCAAAATAATAGCTTTTATCATTGTCATAGAATTTGAACTCTCTCTAAATACTTACGTATATTATGGTTAAACTCCTTTATATGTATAACGTTACAACCTTCTTCTTCAAGAATATCTGTTGCTAAATATTCTGTAATATTTAGGCAAATATTTGTATTAATATTTTTTTTATATTTTTTATAGAAATTATTCCAGATTAAATACTAAAGATAAGCCTCTCCATTTCATGTTTGATCTCATTAGAATTACCAACTATCGTTACATTAACTTTGTGCTTTCTGTCATTAATTTTTATTTCTCCTATTTCATATTTTTTCACATTCGTAGTAATAAACGATATTTTCCATTTTTTGGGTATCTCGAAACCCTCTTTAGGCACAATATAGGTTTCAACAGTAGAACCTTTATATCTTTTATAAGGTCTATTGTAAAAACCAAATTGTTCAGCTAAAATATCTCCAACAAAATAAATCTCTTTGGCTACGCCGTCTAATTTTTCAAATGCATATCTCTTTGCTATTTCTTTTATTTCTCCTTGATTTTCATAGTTTTTCTTCTGTGGCTTTATGTCAGTTATATGATCAGAATCATTGATTGTTCTAATTACCCATTTTCCTTTCATAAAGTCTAAAATATTGATACATGCATTATATTGTTTTATGTTCAAGAAATTATTTTTCTCTCTACCTTGAGATAAATTAATTAAGGTTGAATTAACGCCTGAATGGGAAATTATTATAATTGTGCCCTTTTCCTTTTCCAGATCATCTAAGAAAGATTTTATCCTCTTAATTAGATCCCATATATTCTCCCCGCCAAATGGTCTTATATCATACTTTGATATTCCCAAATTTAGCAA
>CAYHRT010000290.1:0-4235 GCA_964359085.1 uncultured Bdellovibrio sp.
TAAGTGGAATCTTCACTCGAAAAATTTCAGGCGGGCGCATATTCACGATACCTCCGGCAGCGGTGCTCGCGCCACCCAAAGAAAGAACTCCCATATTAAACATCTGAGTCAAAAATAATCTGCGATTTGGATCTATACCTTCGTAGGTCTTCCGTCTTCCAAGCCAAAGAATTTTCTGAAAAATAACGGCCAATAAAAGATACACCACCACAAAAGACAAAAATCCCATGAGCGAAAAGTAAAAGGCCATGACTTCTCTGCGCCATGGAGCATTGTAGATATTGGGAAAAAAGCGATAAACCCATGGAGAAAAAACCAGAAACGAAAAAAATAAAAGCATACAAATCTGCATGGTCTTTTTTAATTTCTTATTCTGGATAGGTTTAACAAGACGAGAATAGAGTCCAGCAAACACTAGCCCACAAAGGAGAATAAAAATGCAGATATATATCGTAAGTTTCATATATCAATTGTAAAAAAAATGATTACACCTGAATTAAACGGCCGGCCACCATGAAATTATCTCCACCGAGATGGTGAATGGTCTCCTGGCGCTTCTTTCCTGCATCAATCCAGACTTTAACCACTTTAAGAATAAACATGTCATATTTGGCTACCATCCTCATATCAATAACTTTGCATTCGATATTGGCATAGCACTCGCCAATGAGAGGGGCCTTTACCTTTGAGGACGGAAGAGGTGTCAGACCAAAGGTCTCAAATTTGTCTATTTCTTTGCCTGAACTTCTTCCGCAACTAATGGCCTTGGACGCCAGCTTTACCGTTGGAATGTTGATTACGCATTCCTTGGTGGTTTTAAGAATGTTAAAGCTGTAATTGTCTGAGCTGACAATAATCCCCAGCTTGGGAGGGTCTGAGTCGATAATCATATGCCATGACATGGCCATGATATTTGCTCGCCCTTTCTTTGATGTCGTCATAAGAACCACTGGTCCGGTTTGCAATAGTCGATGAACTTGATTAAGTGGATATTCTTTTTTTGTTTTTGCCATGATCCCTACAATCTCCGTGATATGATGAACATATATTGAGCTAGAACACACCTATCTTTTGTGATATGAAGATCTAAATATCAAGGAGTTCTTCATATGACAAATATGCCAACAATTCAAATATTCGAAGGCGCTTTATGTTGCAGCACGGGCGTCTGTGGTGTGAATCCCGACGAACGACTGATTACTTTTGCTGCCGATATTGAATGGCTGAAGAAAAATGGTGGAAAAATCGAACGATTTAATTTGGCCCAACAACCTCTGGCGTTTGCCCAAAACACCATCGTTAAGAAATTTTTAGAGAACTCTGGTCAAGAAAGTTTGCCCTTAACACTTGTAAAGGGAGAAGTGGTCTTAACCGGCCAGTATCCAGAACGGAGTGAACTCGCTCGTTGGGCCGGCGTAAGTGCAGGATTTACCAATATTAGACCCGTTGGCGGTGGCTGCTGCTCTGGTGGTAGCTGTTCGTAATGAAAAATTTTCTTTTTCTTGAGAACCTTCCCACCTTTTTATTTTTTACAGGTAAGGGTGGTGTCGGTAAGACTTCACTTGCCTGCGCTGCCGCAATTCATCTCGTTGATCAGGGCCGGCGAGTCTTACTTGTCAGTACCGACCCCGCCTCAAATGTGGGCCAAGCACTTGGCAGTGACATTGGCAATTGTATGAAGGCCTTGCAGACGATTCCTGGGTTGTCGGCACTCGAAATCGATCCGCAAGCGACGGCCCAGGCCTACCGCAATCGCATCGTCGACCCGGTACGAGGCGTACTACCAGAATCTGTCATCAAAAATATTGAAGAGCAATTGTCGGGCGCTTGCACCACGGAAATTGCCGCATTTGATGAGTTCACGGCACTTCTAACCGATCAAGAATTATTAAAAAATTTCGATCACATTATTTTTGATACTGCTCCCACAGGCCATACCATTCGTCTGCTTCAATTACCTGCGGCATGGTCGAATTTTTTAATTACCGGCAAAGGTGATGCCTCCTGTTTAGGCCCACTCTCCGGTCTGGAAAAGCAGCGGGCGACTTACCAAAAAGCTGTTGCCGTTTTATCAGACCCAAAATGCACCCGTTTGATTCTTGTTGCCCGAGCTCAGCGTTCAAGTCTGCATGAGGCCGCCCGCACTCACGAAGAATTGGCGCTGGTCGGTTTGACTCAAAAGCATCTCATCATTAACGGAATTCTGCCTGAGAGTGAAACTGCGAATGACATCCTGGCCAAGACCATTTGGCAGCGAGAGCAATCCGAACTACAACAATTACCGACCTCCCTACGCAAGCTTCCCACCGATCAGATTCCTCTTCACCCTTTCAATTTGGTGGGAGTGCCTTCCCTTCGCAAGCTCCTGTCAAATCACGCCCTCGAAGTTGTTCCGAACAAAACCTTTCCCACGCTTCCAGCGCCGCCTAACCTGACCAACTTAGTTGATGGTCTCGCAAGTAACGGGCCTGCGCTCATCATGCTCATGGGTAAAGGCGGGGTGGGGAAAACTACTTTGGCCGCCGCCATTGCCGTAGATTTGGCCACTCGCGGTTTTCCCGTGCATCTCACCACCACTGATCCTGCCGCCCATCTGCATGAAACACTGGCTGGCGAGCTGGAGAACTTGCTGATCAGTCGCATTGATCCCAAGGTCGAAATCAATAAATATCGCCAAGCTATTTTAGCATCCAAGGGTAAAAATCTAGACGAGCAAGGTCGCATGCTCCTGCAAGAAGATTTGAACTCACCTTGCACCGAAGAAATTGCCGTATTCCAAGCTTTCTCTCGCATTATTCAAGAGGCCGGGAAAAAATTTGTCGTGATGGACACCGCTCCAACAGGACATACTTTATTATTACTTGATGCAACCGGCGCCTATCACCGTGAGATGTCTCGACAAATGGGTAGTAGTTGCAAAACCTTTAACACACCTATGATGCAACTCCAGGACGCACAACAAACAAAAGTGCTGATTGTGACTCAGGCGGAAACCACACCGGTGCTCGAAGCTGTCCATCTTCAATCAGAATTACGTCGCGCCGGTATTGAACCATGGGCGTGGATTATCAATAATAGTTTAGCTGTGGCCAGGTCTTCATCGCCACTGCTTCAACAACGGGCCATCAATGAATTACCGCACCTGTATAGCATCATTACTAAACATGCTTCTCACTATGCCGTCGTGCCATTACAATCCGAAGTCCCCGTGGGCGTAGCACGTCTGAAGGCCCTATTTTCCCTGTGACAAAGAAAAAATATTTGATGTAAACTTGTAGCATTCAAACAAAAAGAAACTCTTATCATAAGGTCATTATGGAAACAAAAGACAGTAATGGGACGACGCTTGCTGACGGGGACTCAGTCCAAGTCATTAAGGATTTAAAAGTTAAAGGTTCTTCCATCGTTCTAAAGAGAGGAACACTGATAAAAAAAATCCGTCTTACAGATGATGAAGAAGAAGTAGATTGTCGCGTTGATGGTAGCAGTATCGTTCTTAAGACATGTTTTTTGAAAAAAGCTTGAGGCAAAATGGATAAAGTGCAATTGTATGTGCTTCTCATATTTTTTCTTCCAGTGATACCTTGTGCCAGCGGGAGTAGCTTGGGCACCATGGGCTATCTAGAGCACCCGCTCACCGCCACCTACGACATGCTCAATGTCATCGCTGGCGATACCCCGGCCCCAATCACTGATGCCAAAGACAGTGAGTGGAAGATGAGTGCCAAGCCTACCTATTTTAAAGTAAGCAAGCTTTTCTTCAGCGACGAGGGAGAAGGTGGAGGTGCCAATTATAGCGGCGACGGTCTAGAAGGTTACGCCCTGAGTGTCGCGTATGCAAAATCCCTCAACGACCGCTGGCAAGTCTATGGAATAATCAATGCCCTGAAAAACAGTGGGCGGGCAAAAGGTAGAGTCCCAGGACAAGATTCCAACGGCACTGTCACGATCCCTGGGCCGGATAACATTATTCTTGATGGCGAAAACTCCGTGGCAAATCTTTCGTTTGGTTTTGGTTTTGACACCATCGAAGCCCCGAAGAACTGGACGATACCCATCTTCTTTGGTGCTTTTGTTCAACGCTATAAAACTGATATGACCTCTACCTCTTTGACCTCATTTTTTCCCTCGGCAACCATCAAGGGCGAAGGTTTCCAATATGGGGTAAGTATGGGAGTCCAATTTAAACGAAGAATTTTTGAACCAGACGGACAGTCCGATTCCCGCGACGAAAA
>CAYHRT010000291.1:0-4234 GCA_964359085.1 uncultured Bdellovibrio sp.
GAAAGGGAACCTTGGATATAGTTTTGGCGCCAGATTCCCTACAGTTTGTGTCGGATGATCGTTTTACTGGTCAGTATTCAACATCACCCCTTAGTGGCATCGGCCTCTTCCAAGAATTACATCTCAATTGTCGTGAAGTAAAATTGCAAGAGGGAGATCAGCTAGTCTTGATGACCGACGGAGTGTATTCGAGACTTGCCTATAGAGAACTGCGGCATATTATCAGTGACCCAGATCAGACATCGGCCGATAAAATCAATGCTCTTTTTAAAACATCCTGCCAACGTGGAAATATGGATAACCAAACTGCCCTTTTTCTTCACTATTAAAACTTTTTTTATTTTGCTCTTTTATGGCCCGTTTTCTTTGAGACATTTACCAAAATAGTTTAGAATATGTACAGGATGTACGGTATGCCGACGTGAGCAGGAGCGATCGTCGGCGATGTGCAGGAGAATTCCACTGCTACAAAATTATTTTTCAGGGAATTGGCCATGGCCAGAATTTTAGTTGCCGATGATAGTTTGACCATTCAAAAAGTTGTAAGTATCACACTTTCATCTCTTCCTTACCAGTTGGTGCAGGCCAAGAGCGAAAGCGAATTAAATACATTCTTAAAGACGGATAAATTTGACCTTGTGTTACTTGATTTTGGCCTAGTTGATAAAAAATCAGGGTATGATTTGGCACGTGAGATTCGAAAAGGGGGCTATAAAGGCCCTATTCTCACCTTGGTTGGGACGTTTGACAGCATCAATGAAACCACTCTTCAGAACGCTCAGATAGAGGATTACATCACAAAACCCTTTGAATCAGATAAATTTATTTCAAAATGTCAGAACTTATTATCTCAATCTTCCAGTGTAACAGCGAATACATCGGTTTTTGAATTGGACAGTATTGAAGATCCCAATATCAAGACTAAAATAGATTTAGATGATGCCACAAACCAAATTCCAGAAAGTGATGATGATACTAATTGGGTGATGGATGCGTCCCATGAGACCTCTGGTGTTCGAGAAATCGATTTATCTCAGCTCGATGACAATCTTACAGAGATATCCGCCGAGACTCCGGATTTGAGCGGCTCGCCCAAAAATAAATTACAAGAAGATCTTTCCGGTTGGGGGATTGAGGTTCCTGACGTGATTGGATATGCTGGGGAAACTTCTCATGTTCCGCCAAAACTTCCCGAGCGGCGACCAGTTTTTCAAACATTAGATCCGCAAGATGACGATGATGATGTTGAAATTATTTCTAATAATAAGTCGTCAGAAAATAGTACCGATGTTTTTCATATAGAAGATTTCTTAACTCCCGGGCCGGAAGAAACAGCTTCGGCACAAATCTTAAATATTACTTCTGTGCCGGCCGGAGCGAGTACTGAGAAGCGGCTTCAAGAGGTTTCAAAAGCCAATGAGAGAGATGACTTTAAACTACCCGGTGCCGATGATTTAGAGTATCCATCCCTGGGCTTTGAGACCTCAGAAAAACCTAGAAGTAAACTTATTCCACTTGATCAACTCTCTCCTGTGGTGGAAGAGGATTCAGATACTACAGATCCCGCATTTGAATTGCCACAAGGATTAAATGAAAAACTATTGGCCCAATTTCAGACGGATGAAGATCCAGACAAGTTTTGGGCGGCAGATGATAAGCCGAAAAAAGTAAAAGAAGAGATTAAGCCACAAGTGGTGACCAGTCAAAAGGCGGAGATTAAACTTGACGAAAATTGGGAGTTTCGTACGACTCATATTGAGTCTCATGCACCGATTCAGCAGGTGTCTACCCAAGCTGTGCCGAGTATAAATGAAGATGCAATTGTACAAAAAATAATGACCAAATTGATCCCACTCTTGGAGGACAAACTCAAAGATTATTGCAAAAATTCTGTGGAACGTATTGCCTGGGAAGTGATTCCTGATTTGGCTGAGAATTTAATCCGTGAAGAGATCAAAAAAATAGAGGCGCAAACCAAGGCCTAAAAAATCGGTCTTATCCGTAGAGTTCCAGACCATATCTCTTGAAAGCGATCAATGGTTTTGATGACGGCTTGACCTCCGCTTCCAATGTCAACGAATGTGCCTTCACATATGACTTGATCATTTTCCAAGAGGATGACTTGGCGACCGATGTGGTAACAATTCTTTTTCCATTCAGCAAAAATCGAACTTTCTGTTATGGCATTATTTTGGCAGATCAGTTCCGCCAATTCAGAGGCGATTTGATGGTAATCATCATTATTTAAGATAATAGATTCGGAAAGAAAAGCGGCTTGAAATTTGGAAAGTTCTTGCAGCTCACTGGGCGAAGGCCGGCCTAGGTTAAGTCCGATGCCGGCCAAAATCCACGGCTGCTGGTCCTGGTCCTGGATTAGTTGTGCAATAATTCCACCAATTTTTTTACCATTCATGAAAATATCGTTTGGCCATTTAAGACTTGCAGTTACGTCATACTTAATTTTTAAAAATTGGCAAACGTCATTGCCCAATTTAAGCGAGGCAAGTGTAGGTGAGAGCTGAAAGGGAAATAACAGACTGAAAGCTAGGGCATTTTGGCATTTAAGCCAGTGATTGCCTCGTCGACCATGACCTTGATCTTGGTTCTGAGTTGAAACCACTGTGGTCTGAAAAGGTGACATCTGTGCTGTTAAATCTTTCAGATGGCTTTGGGTCGACGAGCATGCAGCTAATTTTATGTGTCGCAGAGAAGGCCGCCTTTGTGATAAGGTTGTGTCATCTACTGAATACACTGTATGTGACTTCGTAGCAATTTTTCATTTGGAGTACTCATGGTAAAAGTATTACGCGACACTCCTAGGGATATTAAATTTATTCCCAATATCAATCCCTATGCCACTGGTAGTGTGCTGGCATCATTCGGCAATACCCAGGTTCATGTCACCGCTGTAATTGAAGAATCAGTACCACCTTTTTTGAAAGGAAAGGGAAAAGGTTGGCTTACCGCCGAATATAACATGCTACCTTCCTCTACTCATACCCGTTCTCAGAGGGAGAGAAGTAAAGTTGGGGGGCGTACCCAAGAGATTCAGCGTTTAATCGGGCGTAGTTTACGTGCTTGCTTGGACCTGGTGAAATTGGGAGAACGTACCTTAATGATCGATTGCGACGTCATGGTGGCCGATGGTGGCACGCGCACAACTTCCATTTCTGGTGCCTATGTGGCAGTTAGTCTCGCCGTAAGAAAATTGATGGACCAAGGACTACTTAAGACTTCACCGATCATTACCCAAATTGGTGCAGTAAGTGTAGGTGTGAATGGTGATGGGCAAATTATTGCGGATCTTAACTATGAAGAAGATTCATCCTGTGAAACAGATATGAATGTTGTCATGAACCGCCAAGGTCGCTTTATTGAGATTCAAGGTACGGCCGAAAAAAACCCGTTTTCCGAAGAACAATTAGGGACCATGTTACGCATCGCGCGCATGAGCATTGATACCATTTTTGAAAAACAGGACGCAATCTTACGGTTGTGAGTAATTGACCAGATGGCCAGGAGACCTGACTACAGCTATGGAATTGATTTTTGCTAGCAGCAATGCGCATAAGGCAGAAGAGCTTGCCCTTTTATTTAAGGGGTCTGGCTTAAATATTACTTCTGCATCGGAGAGCATTTCAGTGACAGAGACTGCCGATAATCTCTATGGCAATGCCGAAATAAAGGCCCAAGCATACTTTCAAAAATATAAGCGCCCCACTGTCGCCGATGATTCTGGCCTGTTTGTCGAGGCCCTACCGGATGAACTGGGAGTATTAACTGCTCGTTTCGGTGGCGATCAACTGACGCCGCTTCAGCGCTGTGAACTTTTAATAAAGCGTCTTGAAAATGAGACTAATCGCAGTGCTTTTTTTATGTGTGTCTTGTGCTTCATTCTCTCTCCTACCGAGACTTTTTTCTTTGAAGGTCGTCTTAGTGGGTTTATAGGCAAACAAATCATCGGAGATCAAGGATTTGGTTATGACCCCATTTTTTACCCAAATGATCTTAAGGAAGGCCCCTTGGGTGCCAGATCTCTGGCACAAGATGTAGAGTATAAAATGGGCCATTCCCACCGGGCGCGCGCTTCCCAGCGGGCGCGCAGTTTTTTGGCAAGTTATATTGCCAGGCCTTGATTTTTCTTTTATAAACATGCATTGGAAAAATTATCGGAGCGTAGCGCAGCCTGGTAGCGCATCTGGTTTGGGACCAGAGGGTCGCTGGTTCGAATCCA
>CAYHRT010000292.1:0-4233 GCA_964359085.1 uncultured Bdellovibrio sp.
CTTGTGCTGAAAGCGTAACCCCATTACACCATATCCTGATTTGGCGTGAGTGCGAGTTGCCACCGTATTAGCAAAGGCAAAATATCGGGTGTTGGGTGCCCGAACACCCTCCAAACGCGAAAGGAGAATGGAAAATTCCCGCTCGAGCATTTTGAGTAAGCGTCCCTCACTTACATAACGACCGGATTCTTCTTTTCCGTAGATAGCATCACTCATGGCCATATCGTAGGCAGAAATTGTTTTAGCGATAGTTTGTGCTGCACCTCCCGCTTGGAAAAAATGGCGGGCGACCTCTTGTCCCGCCCCAATCTCAGCAAAAGCACCATAAATGCTGTTTTCGAGATTAATTTGCAAGGCCTTCTGCTTAGCGCTCAAAACTTGGATATAAGTTGCCATAGATATTTCTTCTCACTTGGCCATTATTTAAAGATGTCTAACCTTGGGCCAGTTCTCGTACCTAAAGATAATGCTATTCTGGCCATAAATATACAGGGTAGTGGCGAATGGCAACAAGTAATGGTAACAAAAAGAATCTCAACTTGCCCAAGGTGTATTGTTTTATCTGCACTCAGTGTAGCTACTCAACAGAGCATGGACAAACGGATACTGCGGCGGCCAAGAATTTTCGGCGCATTTTGAAAAAGATGTGCCAGCATCGTTTCCCAAAAGGGCATGTGCTCATTAACCAAACCAGTTGTCTCGGTCTTTGTGAAGAGGCCATCAGTTCCGTGATTTATCCCAAGCAAATCATCACAACATCCCTACGCCCCGGCCAAGAATCTCAAATCGCCGACCTTATCGCTCAGCTCATCCAGACTTTGGAATGATACTCCAATCTCAAATATCATCTCAAGCTTTTTCAATATTTAGACGAGAAGAATGTAAATATGATTTTTTGTAGAACAGAAGTATGGCAGAGATTCCCAAAGAAAAGACATCTACCAAGACTCTAGAAATCAAGGATATTCCTTCGCAAGAAGAAATTATGCGGGCCCGTGCGCCAGAAGCAACCGATCCCACCATTCAAACCAATCGTCAAGACGAAGAAAAAAAAGAAAAACATACGAAAATTTTGCTGCACGCTCGTGAAGTCATCGAAAAAAGCGGTAAAGAAGATGAAGGCATTGAATTTACCGCGGCCACCACCGTCTTTACTATGACTGATGCCATGAAAGCACAACTGTCTACCACTACGCCTGGTGATGCCACTCGGGCCATAACACTTCCTAAGGCCCCCCTGCGCCAAGATCAAGCAGAGATGATCAAAGAAAAAGTGAAGACCCATTATCAGCAAAAGGCCCTACTGCTAGAAACTGAAATAAATAAAATTCTCGAAAGTTTTAAAACCAGCAATCCGGCAGTAACTCGACGTATCGATTTGATTAAAAAACTCCTGGCAAAACACGCTGGGCATGATTAGGATAGGACTTTAACGTTCCTTTTTCTTCCACTCACCACTGGACTCTTCATAAAATTCGCGTCGTCGAGTTGGCCCTGAACGAATTTGTCCATTTGACTCCTTAAAATCGGTGACCATAAAATTCCGATATTCACTCCACTCATTATCGGGACGTTGGCGATCAATCGCCCGGACACGCCATTTATATTCCCGAGCATCCAAACTTTTGACGACGATGTAGGTATTATCAGATGCCAGCATCTCACCCTTTTCCTTCTCAATTCCGTACTTGAAAAATTCAACTTCATAGCTCGCGGCACTCTGAGATTCCCAACGCAAAGTTACATCGAGATTTTCATTATGGGGGGGCAACTCGATGACTGCATTGGTGCCAGGATAAACTAATGCCGGGGCCGACTCTTTTTTTACTAAAAAAGAATAGACAGGGGCTTCAGCCATTACCTTATTTTGAACCAACCCCACCACTTGCCAGTAATAACGTCCTTCCTCTCCGATATCCAATGAAGCCTTTTTTTCTCGTGTTGTCACTTGGCCTACCACCGATTTCATCTGAGGATCTCGCGCTGTTGTCACACTGTACTCTTCTACTGCCGCATCTCGTGAATCCCATTCAAAATCGACCGATTTGCCCTCTTCCTTGAAAATAATTTTATCCATGCCGGGACGTTGGGGACCTATCCCGAAAGTGGAAACATCCATCTTTGTGGTATTGTCATCAATTTTAACTTTTTCCCCTTTTTTCATGTCGACCGCATTCCCCTTATAGATGATTGAGGCCACGCCATCAATCACGGTGAGATTGGTATCATTGGTCTCTCCCAAGCTGACGTGCATTTTGGCATTGGTTGATTTTACTTCAATTTTCTTTTTTCCCACGTTGATCAAAAGTCGATTTTTTAAGTTTACTAAGCTCATGCCTAGAACACCGCGCTGCAAATCTATATCGATGGCCTCGGCATCTTGGACGAGATACACCAGAGTATTGGGAGTTAAATTAAAAGATGTTCCACCCTCCACATCCAATCGAATAAAAGTCTCGTCCAAGGAAATAATTGAGTCTTTGGGAAAGAGGGCTTCTCCCTCTTGCAGATTACGCCAACCCACCAGACCTTCGCGACGCACTCTCGCTTCTCCCATGAGATCCCCCACCTTCGCCAGAGCGGAGAACTCCTTGGGTTTTTCGGTAGAGGGGGGTCGAAAAATAAGATAAGCCGTGATGCCACCACCAATAAGGGCAATCGCAATGATTATGGTGTCGAGGTACTTCATTTACAATTTTTCTGCGAAAAATAGTGTTTCATCATCCTTAATTTTGCCCTGTTTTTGAACTTTTTAAAAGGGTTTATATGGGAGGCGATTTTTTCTCGATTTTGAGAATGCCGTTGTGTGGTCTTTTTTTTGTTATACTGAACATTAATTGTGTATTGTTTGCGTATTTAAAGATGCCTATGGCACAAAATAAAAAGATAACCGGGAAATTCATTTTTCCTATCAAATTAAAAATTGTTTTAATCCTGTTAGCTTTTATGCTTTCAGGCCAAGGTATTTCTCTGTATTTATCGGATAAAATTTTCCGCGATGATAAGAAGGACTTCTTATACGAATCGGTTTTAGGACGTGCTAACTCTCTCATGGCACAGTTTAAAAATGTAATAGAACACTACGAACTCCTGGCTGATCAAATTACCCTGCTACAAGAAGAAAAGCGTTACGACCTGATCGAAAAAATAATTGAGCAGGAAAGAGGACTCATTTTTATCTCCTTGTTGGAACGCCAAAGTGCCATCACAAATGTCGTCCCAAATACTACCAACGAAGGTCTGGATGGTGACAATAGACAGATCAGTATTCAAAAGATATTTTTTTCTAAAAATTTGATTGATTTTGGAATTCAATCTCCCGACAAAATCAATTCCCTTCCACCTCGTATTCTCTATCCCTTATCCCAGATTCAAGATAAATCAAAAACCATCTATGCTACTGATCACATTTTGGAAGTTCCCTCAATGATCTTTGTGAAGAGAATTAAAATGGGACCTCAGTTTGTGGCCCTGGCCATCAGTCTCGACTTGATCAGTAATGAATTTGCCAATGATTACCTCTATAGCAATCTTTTGTGGGAAGAGGGCGGACATACGTTGATTGGAGCTCAAAAGGCCAGTCATTTTGGCTTTATACCTACTCTCTTTGAATCGGGTGAAACATCGGGTGCTGATCTGGTGCATACGACAGATGGTGAGAAACTTATTATTGGGCACTCGAAGCTTAAAAAATACCGCCTCATGGTTTTATCCTACACACCTGAGTCTCGGGCCTTCTCGGCCATGCGCGAACTATATCGTAAGGCGCTTCTTTTCGGGCTATGTCTGTTAAGCGTGGCGATCCTCATCTCCTTCCTGTTCGGTCAACGTTTGAGGCATGCTTTAGATAATCTGATCAATGCAGTGACAAGCATGAAAGAAGGTAAGGATCCAGGGGAAATCGAAAGTATTAGCAATGATGAAACCGCTCTTTTTGCTATGGAACTCAATCAACTGCGTCTGAACTTGGGCGAGCAGATAAACAGCAAAGTTCAAACCGCCGTGGTCAAGGCCCGCAGTGACAAGGAGAAGGACCTGGCGCGGGCCATTTTAGATTTTGCTTCTCCTCTGGAAAGTGCCAACTACGGTCCGGTTGAGATTGCTGGAGCGCTCCGTCCGTCTATAGTCTATGGGGGCAGTTTTTGGTATCACGTCCTCCATAATGACAATCTGATTTTTGCCATCGGTAAAATTTCTGAACAAAATGGACACTTGGCCGCCATTGCCACCACT
>CAYHRT010000293.1:0-4199 GCA_964359085.1 uncultured Bdellovibrio sp.
ACCTCGTTGCTTACAAAGGCCAACGAGATCATTCATGGATTTTAAATCTGATAATCCCACTGCATCGACTCCTCTTGTAGTAATTTTTGCGGCAAAGTGTAACAAGAAGGGACCACGTTGTCGGCCCTTTTTCCACTTCTAACTGGACTGACCAAGCTGATAGAGCTTGAAATATTCCCCCTGCCTAGACAAAAGCTCGGAGTGGGTTCCCTGTTCCACGACCTCACCATTGCGCATGACATAAATCCGATCGAAATCGGCAATGGTTGAAAGTCTGTGGGCCACTGCAATAATCGTCTTGTCGGCCCCCAACTCTCCCATGGCCTTTTGCACGTACCGTTCCGACTCATTATCCAAGGCGGAAGTGGCCTCATCAAATAAATAGATCGGCGGATTGCGCATTAAGGCCCGGGCCAGAGTAATTCTTTGCTGCTGGCCCCCTGACAATTTCACCCCTCGATCACCAATAATGGTCTGTTCTTGCTGTGGCATCGCCTGGACAAAGGAGGTGGCGTAAGCCGTTTTTAAGGCATCCCTTAATTGATCCGTCTTTTCATCTTTTCTATCGAGTGTCAGACAGAGATTGAAGGCAATGGTATCATTAAAGAGAAACACGTCCTGTCCCACTAAACCAAAGAGATCACGTCTGGCGGCATTTTTGCTGGCACTGATATCTCTTCCATCAATAAAAAGCATATTTTCAGGCAAGTGATATAGTCCCAAAAATAAATTTATCAGGGTGGTTTTACCTGCACCAGAGGGGCCAACAAACGCCACACGCTCACCCTTTTTGATGGTAAAATTCACATTTTTTAAAACAGTATTATCACCATAAGCAAAAGTAAGATTGCGCGCGACAATATTTTCTGAAAAAGTAGTCGGGGTATGCTCCCCTCGATCGACTTCTTCAGGTAAATCAAAAAAATGAAAGATGCGTTCGCCTGCGGCCTGCGCCTGATTCAGCTTTATGTTGGCCTGAGCATATTTACGAATGGGGTCCATGAGTAAGGCCAGAGCGGTAATAAAACTCACGAAATCACCGGTCGTGATGGCGCCCGTGCGGATACGGTAATGGGCAAAGACGATAATGCCTGAAAAGGCCAGGGCGCCAACTAACTCCACTAAGGGATGAGCAATTTCCTCTACCATAGTGGTTCTCATCAAATGATTGAAGTACTGATCTTGCACACGCAGAAAGCGTGATGCGGCCAGATTTTGCAAATTAAAGGCCTTGATCACTTTGTTGCCAATGATGCCTTCAGAAAGTGTATGCGTAAGCCCACCGAGTTCTTCTTGAACGTGATGCTGATTCCTGCGGACCAATTTTCCACTTCGGCCAAAAATAAAAATAAATAAGGGAGCGACTAAGACGATCACCAAAGTCAATTGCCAATCACGATAAAGGGCCAAACCAAACATGAACACGGCGGTAAGAGGTTCACGAACCATGTCAATTGCCCCTCTTAATCCTTGGGAAAAAATATGCGTGTCATTGATCAGTCCGCTGACTAACGTTCCTTGTTTTTGATCGTTAAAAAAACTTAAGGGAAGATTCTGAATTTTGCGATAAAACTGTTCCCGCACTCGACAAGTAGTTTGATCAACCACATAACGGAGCCAGTAAAAATGATAAAAACGGCAGGGAAAATTGAGGATCATGATCAACAGTAAAAGCCCTGCCAATCCAAAAGCATCACTTAAGCTGGAAGTTGCACTGAGCCCTTGATCAAAAATGGGTTTGACCAAATAGGCTTGCCAGGCCTTGAGTAAGGCCAACAAGAGCGAAAATATGAGAGCGCCAATCACTTTCCCTTTGTGATGGGCCAGATAGGGGTATAGTCGCTGAAAAAAACTCATGATAGCCATTATATGACGAGCGAAAGAGTTTTGAAATCGAAAGGATGCAAATGGAGATGAAATAGAAAATAATCGACCAGTTCTTTCACAGGAACAAGCGCCATTTCTTCGCGACCAGCACCAGTGAATGCAAAATCGGGATAGCGGGTTTCACGTACCAAAATGAGAAATTTCCATAGCGGAGCATGCGAAGTGCTACGTCTCCCCTTCGCAATAAGGTGGGCATCGGCAAATCCACCCTTTTCGGCCAATAGTCCCAGATCCATCTGTGCCGACAGAGGTATCCCAGACAGAACACATTTCTCAAGCAGTGGAAAAATGCCTAGCTCTAACATCAATTTGCCCAAAAAAAGCGCCAACTGGCCAGATCGATTTAGAGGTGAAGTAAGTGAATGATCCAGGTAAGCCAGCGCATTACTCAAAACGCGGAAAAAACCAACCATTTCATCACTTGTGCCCTCACTATCTCCTTCATTTTCCCAGTCCTGGAAGGTGGCCTGGGGGGCCAGTTTTGAGATAGTTTCGAGAAAAAAGCAACAGAGAGAATAGGCATTATAATCGTGTCGAATCTTCTGATGGCACCAAGTGGCTTCAAATTCTTTTCCTGCCAACAGGCCATCAGTGGAAGATCGCCCACTCACCACCCCACGACACAAATGTCCAAGCTCGATATCACTTCCCCTCTGGTGCTTGCCTCCCCCTCTCCCTCCATAGAGCAACACATGCACAACCTGCCCACTCCTCATGAGCAATTTCATAATGATGTGTCTGTCTTGGTATGGCATCTTAGAAAGTACCAAACCTTCAACTTTTCTCTGCATGCATGTACGGCCCGTGAGGGGAGACGCCTCCATTTACACAAATACCCAGAAACATGAGTAAACCAAATTCGGTAAAGTTTGTCTCGAAACTTAAATCGTGCAACAGCGGAGTTCGGATATGGCAACGAGTATACAGAAAAACCACGACCATCTCTTCCACCACGGCCCACCATTTGAAACCAAATATCATAAGCTTCTACTTCATACGTGATGAAAATATTTTGAATGGCAGGAAGATTGACCCCATGGCCCAAGGCCGTCGTCGCCACAAGAATTTGCGGCCCGGCACTGTTTTGGTTGACGGCCAGGGCCAGGGCCTCCCCGAATTCATTGGCCTGGCCTCCAACCATACCCAAGACCTCGAAACCCATTTTGCGCAGTAATTTTACTCGCCGAAAAACCTCTTCGCGAAAGCGGCAGAAAATCAAACAGCGTTGATGTTTTTGAGATATTTTCCACCAAATAGCGGCTTCCAACATTTTTCTTCCGGCAGGAATCGCCGGAAAAACCGTAATGCGATCGGGAGAGAAGCGAAAGTGATGATTCCCATAATTGAGAAGATCGACTTTCTCAAAACCTAACAGCGCCGTCTGTTGCCATTCTTCGTGCAGCAATTGATCGAAGGTGGCCGTCAGACCGATAACAAGCCCTTGAGCAGAAGAGAGTTCAAAAAGACCTTCTATCAATTTGGGCCGAAAGCCGAATCCCCAGTAATAAATTAAATGAAACTCATCCAAAATAAAAATGACATCGGAGCGATGAATGAGATTCTGGGCCTTTGGTCCTGTAAAAATCTCAAAAGTGGCAATAATAATTTCTGAACACCACGATGCTTTTTTACTTATCTTGTTAAATTCAAGAGTATTTTTGGGAGCGTGAATTGCCATAGGCAAATCATGAAAAGTATCCCGACATCGAGCATAAAATTCAGTTGCGAGAGATCGCAGGGGCGAGATATAAACTAAAACACCACCTCCCCTTTCATACATTTGTCGGCCCATTTCCAAAATGGCCGAGGTTTTTCCTGCGGCAATGGGTGCAAGGAGAAGTAAAAAGTCGGCCATAGTAGCAATCTCTGCAAGGCAGTCAACATCCTGTATTTTATAACATCTGAATATTTCTATGCCCTTATGAATCCGATCGACAATGTCTGCTATTTTCCCAATTGATGTACAAAAGTACATTGGTAAAAAAAAACTTTTTATAACCTCTCAATGTTCCGATGAGTTAACCAAGAAAGTATGAGGCCGATCTTATGAATAAACTAAACACGTGCTTTTGTGTGAGCAAAATGGAAAAAAATTTGTGCCGAAATTTAAAATTCTTCAGATAGGGAAATTTTATTTGCCCTATCGTGGAGGCATCGAATCTATAGCACAAGCACTCAGCGAAGGACTGGCAAATGCTGGCATGGATCTCACAGTCATGTGTTCGATGGAAAAGCGCTGGTCCACACTTAAAAGAGAAGTTGAGGGCGTGCGTATTGTTAAAGTCCCCCAATTTGGCGTGATCGCTACTCAC
>CAYHRT010000294.1:0-4152 GCA_964359085.1 uncultured Bdellovibrio sp.
CGAGATTTCATATCCTTTTAGTCGCCTCTCTAAAACAAGTTTTTGTGATTTTACTGATTTTCTGCCTGACAGAAGGGAGCATACGGCCGCCTTGGCCTCGGCCTTGGTGTCGGTCACAATAACACCTTTGCCCTGGGCCAACTCATCGGCCTTAACCACGATAGAAAAGGCCGCTTCCTCTATAAATTGTTCTGCCTCACGGCGAGAATTGGTCGAAAGATAAGGAGCAGTAGGAATCCCATATTGCTCCATAAAGGCCTTGGCGAAGCCTTTGGAACTCTCCAGTTGGGCCGCCTCCTTGCCTGGTCCTATCACTTTAAATCCCTGCTCTGATAAGTAATCGGCGTAACCTTGCGCGAGCAGATTTTCTGGCCCAATCACCACCAAATCAATCTTCAGTTCATGCGCCCTGGCGGCCACTATTTCTTTTGAATCGTGCCTGAGAGGAACAGAGAGAGAAACAGAAAACAAAGGGAGTATGCCATGACTCAAAAAAAGTCCGGCATTGCCTGGATGGACATAGACATGAGTAATAAGCGATGACTTCAGGCCTCCCAAGGCCAAAGCATGTTCTCTGCCACCGCTCCCCAAGATTAAAAGCTTCATGCGAATTCCTGTAGCCTATGGGCCACTTCGTGCAATTCAGGCACATCTGGGAAAGGTCGATTTATTTGTGCTGCATCGGCCACGACATTGGCGAGGGCACAATACATATGGCCGATACTTTTCTTAAAGGTCTGAGGTAACGCTGGCGGCGGGCCAACCTCTTGCCTCGCCTGCTTTTTCCAATCAGGATTATCGGGGTTATGAGCGGCCTTTTTCTTCAAGGCCTCCCACTCTTGGAACCAAGTTGTTTTGCGATAATAGCGACGTAACACTTCCTTAGAAAGTTGCATACCATTATATTCCAGACGCAACTCATCAGGCCCGATAGCATCTAATAAAATGATCTCACGTCCCTGGCTTCGCTCACTGTGCTTCGGCACACTGAGCGTGCTGCGCTCACCAAAGCCAAATTCAAATTTGCCATCTTGCAGTTCAATCTGATGCTGACGAAAGGCACCTTGGAGCAGATAGGCAAGCAAACGAATATGAATGCTTAGAGACTCGAACTCTTTCATGCTACAGCCACTGATCTCTTCGGCCTCTTGTCTTCTCAACATGCGGTCAGAGGGTTCGAGCTTGGTGCTAAATTCCACCAGAGGCCTGGCAAATTTTTCACCGGCCACAGGAATATGATTTAGCTCCAGATCTCGGATGACCTCTGGATTTTCCAACCGTTTCAAGAGACTACTGCCCTCAGGAAGAGCGAAACGAAAAATGGCTTCGAGAGGAATAAGGCATCTTTCAGGTTTCTCACCGTAAATAGTGTAATCATAATACTCAGAATTAAAAACCGGCCTCAATATCTGAAAAGGCAGAACCCCGATACAATCTGTTCCAGCGTGGGCCCCGAGCTTCTGTCCCATGATATTATATTTTCCTAAAAAATGGTGGGCCATTCCGGCCGATTCAAATTGCTCTAACCAAACCACTTCGGCAGGTCTGAGCAGGCCAGCGATGGGACGAACCAGTTCACGCCATACATTGGGACGTGTGATCATGGTAAAGTAGCCAGCGGTAAAGGCCGCCAGGGCCTCGCCTTTTCTCTCGATATGATCGGGCATCTCACCCCAATCAAAAATGGAATAGCGATTGGAAAAATGAAACAAAAGTGGTGATTTGGCATAATCACCGTGAATATTTTTAACACTTCCTTGATGAATAAGAGGAAACTGATTCATGCAACCTCCTGCAGTTTAAAAATTTTGTCGCCCATTCGTACCGCATTTACAAAATTATTGAGGCCTACCCATGGGCCATGCGTTCTCGCCCATTCAAAAATTTCCAGCGCACGGGTATGGGATTTGGCCTTCAAGGGTTCCATCATGGGTACATATATTCCCGTGCAATCAAGAGACGTCGGTTTAAAATCGAGTGGGTCAGTAATAACAAAAATATTTAAACAATCGGGAGAGGGGGCAGTCTGGGTGCTCCAAGCAACGTTGAGTTCTTGCGCACAACTTTGGGCCTCAAGGAAGAAATTACTAGAGTATTCATATTGCCAATAGAGTTCCTTACAGACTAAATTGACTTTGCGGCCAAAAGATTTCTGCAAACAACTCTTTAAAAAAGACACGGCCTGGGAATTTGCTTCGGGAAAAGTCGCGAGCACGGGCACGCCTTTGGGCATTTGGGAGATGGAAAGGAAGGCATCAAATCCGCCTAAGCTCGTGGCCACCGGAATACCAATGACAGGGCCAGCAAACTGCGCTGCCACCACACCGGGTAGATGGGCGGAGAGCCCGGCACCGGCGACCACTACATCAAAATCTCTTTTACTCAAGCGTTGCTCTAATTCGCGATAATTTCTATGCGCCGAAAGAATCGCCAAATCAGTTTTAAATTCAGGTGCCAACATCTCAAGTAATGGTTGATAAACACCGGCATCACTCTTTGAGCCAAAAAGAACCAGCACCGTAGGTTGTTTCTTCATACATTTTTCTCCGCTTTCTCCATAGTTGCACGAACTTTGCCCCGTTCCATGGCAAAGCTACGACATTTATTAAGGTCTGTGGGATACTTACCGGTTAGGCAACCTTTACAGAGTCTAGGACTATTTACCGCACCGTCGATATCACTAACATCAGTGAAAAACACTTCATCAGCGCCAATCCAATGGGCCGCTTCTTGTTCATTTAAGTTGGCCATGAGTAGTTCATTTTGCACAGGAAAATCAATCCCGTAAAAGCAGGGATGTTTTATTGGGGGACAAGTTAAGGCGAGACAAACCGACTCTGCTCCGTGCATTTTTAGTAAATTAACAATCTTTTTCGAAGTGGTGCCGCGGACGATGCTATCGTCCACCAGCAAAATGCGCTTGCCCCTAATTTCACTCACAATGGGGATCAGTTTCAAACTGACCGCCAATTCGCGCTTGGATTGCCCGTTTAAAATAAAACTGCGCTGTACATAACGATTTTTTAATAATCCTTCGCGGTAGGGAATGTTGAGACATTCTGCCAAGGACCCGGCCGCTGTCCGCCCGGTGTCGGGCACTGGCATAACGACATCAAAGTTCGTTCTGGTTATTTTCTTGGCCAAACGCCTCCCCAATTCAAGACGTGCGCTGTATACACATTGGCCGTCGAGTACCGACTCGGCACCGGCAAAGTACACCCATTCAAACATGCAATGAGCGGCCTCTTTTCCGCCCACATCGGCGGACAAAATTTGGCCATCGGGAGTCACCAGCATAAATTCGCCGGGTGCTAAATTCTTAACCACTTCCATGCCCATAAATTGAATGGAAGAGGACTCTGAAGCAAAGAGGTAGGTGGTCTTCTCACCTTCAATCTTTCGGCCGAGGAGCAAGGGCCTGATGCCATGGGGGTCACGCAGAGCAAATAATCCACCATCTGCCACCATCCCCACCACGGAATAGGAACCATTGGCATGTTGAACAACTTTTTTCATGGCAGAAACGGCCAACTCAAAATTGAAATTGCCATTGGCACCATTGCTGCCAGGTATTTGACTTCGTCCCATGAAATAACAAAAAAGTTGCAGTAACACTTCGGCATCATTATGAGTCAAAAATTTAATTTTATATTTAATCTGGACCTCTTCGGCCAACTCAAAAAAGTTGGCAAGATTTCCATTATGGGCCAAGGCAACCCCGAAAGGCACGCCTGCCAACATAGGCTGTAAATCCCGCATCCCGTCGCCACCAACGGTGGCATAGCGAGTGTGCGCAAGTGCCATATCTCCTTTTAATCTCTCTAAATCTTCTCGCTCAAAGACTTGAGCAATGAGCCCCAATTTTTTTTGATCGAAAAAACGTCCGGTTGTCTGATCATAGCTGACAATTCCGGCACCATCTTGCCCACGATGCTGCAGCATCAAGAGGGCCTGATAAGCGATAAAAGATGCTGAGAGTTTGCGCTCACAAAGAGATGATAGGGAGGGAACCTGAATAACGCCAACAACACCACACATAATGCACCCCTCTCTACCTATGCGCTTGAACAATGGCCCTCAATTGCAGTTTAGAAACACACTCGCAATTTGGCCAGGAACTTTTAAGCTAGCCTAATCATTAAAATCACAATT
>CAYHRT010000295.1:0-4133 GCA_964359085.1 uncultured Bdellovibrio sp.
TAACGACGAAGTAGACCCCGCACGCACACCGACCTCCCGATATATCCCCATGAGATGTTGCGTGGCCTTGGCCTGGTGAAATCGCTGAACATAATCACGCCCCGCCTGAATCATCTCCTGCCTTAGCTCGGGAGTCGTTAAAATGCGATGCATACGCTCGGCCAGATCGTCCGTCTTCTTTGGATTGACATACAAAGTTTTCGGCCCACCGGCTTCGGGAAAACAAGATCCTTCAGAGGTCACCACGGGACAACCGGAAAACAACGCTTCAACAATGGGAAGACCAAAACCTTCAAAAAATGAGGGGTAGGCCATCAAGGCGGCTTCCTGATAAAAATGGGGTAATTCCTGATGTGGTAGATTTTCTATGAAATGCGTCCGTTTTTCTAGACCATATTCGTGCAGTTTCGCCTGCATCATTTTTTTATAATCTTTCCCCTTGCCCACAAAAACGAGATCAATCTTTTCCTTTAAACATTTAAAGGCCTCAATCAGTCCCAATTGATTTTTTCTTGCTTCAAAGGCACCAACCGACAGAATAAAATTGTTTTGGATACCATATCTTCTTAGGACTTCCTTATTCTCACTAGCTGAAAAATCAGCATAGAACAGGGGATCGCAACTTTGATAGGCGATCATAATTTTTTCCTCTGGGGCCTTCAGAAGATCCATTAAATCATTTTTTGTCTGTTCACAAATGGCCAAGACTATATCCGCTCTGGTAACGGCATGGGTAAACTTCCGCAGATATATTTTACGATCAATCCAGGGAAAGAACTCCGGATATCTCAAAAAAATGAGATCGTGCATGGTCACAATACACTTGGTACGCGCATGAAAATAGGGCGGCAACTCATGACTGAGACCATGATAGATATCGAGGTCACGATGCTTTAAATCACGAGCAAGAAGAACACTCCGCCACAGTGAAGGAACAGTTTTCAAGAGACCTTCAGGTCCAATTACTTTGAGCGCAGCATGGGTGCGCATAAAGGCAATGGCGCGTTCGTCTTTAAACGGCGGCGTAAATAAAACATACTCGTTTTCAGGGAAATATTTGCAAAGCCCATCTAGCAAAGTTCGCGAATAATTACCGAGTCCGCGAAAATTATGAAATGCCCTCTTAGCATCAAATCCGATTCTCAAAGCATTTCCTTATATTCCATTCAAATCGACTAAAACACGCAACAGCAGATGGCCGCCAAAGTTGAACGAAAACTTTGGAGCATAATCAAGCACGAGATGAATATAGAGAGTTACATGTCTATTATTCTTTAAGACTTGCCTCCAATTACCTTGGTGTACAGTCAAATCAAAACATTTTCCAGCACAACCAAGATCACTGACCCCCTTATAATAGCTTAAGGCCAAGAGAGCATCCTTGTAGCGCTCAGGTAAAGTGGTTGCATCAACAAGTTCTTTTCCAATAGTCCCCTTCCCCGCATCCCCAGTAGTGGTGGCCACAACCGGGGCCGTAGCTCCGTTTGCATCATTGATTTTTAGATAAACCTCTAATGATTTTATAAAGGCAAAATTGGGGGCAGCTCCGGCCTCATGATCACCGCCGGAATCACCATCCATCACTATATGTACATTTTGTAACAGGACTTCTTTAACAAAGGCAAAATCAACACCATCCAAATCTTTCAAATCATAGTCAATCGGCTCAAGGTCGAGCACACCAGTCTGTCCACGCTCTATACTTACGTCCGCAATCATTTCTGCCAATCGACGAAAGGCCCCACCAATATGGCCGATATTTCCGATAGTGCTAAATTCATCCTGAACTGGCACGCGCTGAATAGGAATAAAAAATGTCAGGGGCGCACCACGATTTACTTGATCTTCAAGACGCTCGATCTGAAAGGAAGGAGTAATTTTTTCTTCTGTTACACAGCCGCCCAAAAGTATAAAGAGTATTGCGAGCAAAACACTAAATCGGGCAGCTAAATAACCGCCGTAAATTTTTTGTCCCATACTAAACTCTCTTACTCTTCTAAAAACTTGACAAAAATTGCCTGAGCTTCTTGTACATATACCAGAATTCTTACATCAAAGAAGGCCCCTCTAAAAAATATTCCTGAACGATCGTACAACTTATTACATGGAGCGTAAATACCTTTATTAGGTTCCATGACCCCTTTGGGACTCACTGCGCCGCTTCGCGGCTGCAGTGAGTCCCAAAGGGGTCATGGAACCTCCTGGAAAACCACCTGTGAAAAAATTGCAGACTCGGCCGATTTGACTGGAAGGAAGCCTCTTTTCAGGCATAATTACGCAATGCAAAAACTCTATGCCCTGCTCATTCTATGCATCATTTTTCAGGTGTCCCCCAGGGCCTTGGGCTCTTATTACGATACCTTGCCAAAAGGTGTACGGGCGGTGGTTCTACGACAAGTGACCACAGATAATATCAATTCTTCCTTTACCGGAAACCAGCAGGAAAAAGAGTACTTTCTTAAGTTGAGTTTGGACGCTCGCGCTCTTGAGGGTGCCCAGGCCATTTTTTCTAACTACTTGCAAGCTCTCAAAGCGCAATCCCCTGCGGCCTATGATGCACTTCAGCTGGGGGAATATGAAATTAGTGCTCATGCTCAGGTGGATGTGCAAGGACTAGGCGTGGCCTATGGAATTACTGACCGACTTACCAGTTATGTGAGCTTTCCTTATTTTAAGGCCAACGTAAATATCGATATGGTGCGAACCAAAGGTAACAATAATGAGGAAGTGCAACGGCTCCTGCGTGTCAACAACAGCGATCCCACCACAGTATCCACGGTAAATTCTATTATCTTGGGAGTAACCAATAGTCTCCCTGATGCTAGTGGGGGGGTGATTCAATCTGCCGTGGTCAATTACTATGGCTATCGTCCCATTGGCGACTGGCAGGGACAAGGACTCGGCGACATCGAACTTGCTAGCATCTATCGTCTAACAGATTGGGCGGATGCTGGTCTGGCAACCACCCTCGGGATAGTTCTTCCAACGGGAAGAACAGATGATCCGGATATTATCCAAGATTTCGCCTTCGGAGATGGGCAATTCGATCTCTTCGCGGAATTTGGTGGTGGATTTCGTGCCGGGGTTAGTAACTGGTACAGTGATTCATCCCTAAGATATACGTTCCAGGCCCCCGCCACAAAAACTTTGCGTGTTCCAGATTCTCCTGAGTATCCATTGGGTAGTAAGAAGGCCACTTTTTATGAAAAACTGGGCGACAAAATAGATTTTTTTGCCGGAGAAACTTATAAGTTTAACGACATGTTCAGTTCAACTCTTTCGTATCTCTACAACTATACTTTCGAATCGAACTATGAATCGGCCTATCCCGAAGCCAACACCATTCTGGCCAAAGACACTGCAAAGTCTTCACATATTGGTAAAGTTGAAGTGGCCTTTACCACCGTTGAACTATTCAAGAAAAATAAATTTTTTGCACCGATTTCGGTAAGCGTGAGTGGCCAAAAAACTATCCGTGGGCAGAATATCCCGAATTATACTCGATATGATCTGGAATTTAGACTTTTCTTCTAGCAGGTCATTGTTAATGGTATTCTGGCCAGATCAATTTCCCTTCATCCTCTTGAATAAGATTAAAAGGGTCTGTCGCCAATAACAGGTGCCCATCCAGGTCGAAAAAATCGGCCAAAGAAGCCAAATGCAGGGCCCATGAAATGCCTAAACTGGTTTCTACCATACATCCCAGCATTGTTTTTAATCCAAGGGCACGAGCGGCCTTCAGCTGCCCCATGGCCTTATACACCCCACCACTTTTCATCAGTTTAATGTTTACTCCGTGGAAACGTTCCTTATGAAAAGAAGTAACCTCTTTATCTGTCACCGACTCATCAGCGAAAAGGGGGAATGGACATCGCCCTTTAATCATCAGATAGTCATCGGCATGTTCAGCGGGAAGAGGCTGCTCAATAAACTGGATGCGAAAAGATCTCAAACTTTCTGCTACTTTCAAAAACTCATGAGGATCAGAAAATGCTTCATTGGCATCAAGACGAATCCAACCGGAATAGACTGTGCTCAAAGCAGCTACACGCTCATAAACCATTTGGTTATCGGTTTTGATTTTTAAGGACGAGAAACGATTTAATTTTCTAGTCGTCACAAATTCTGCAATT
>CAYHRT010000296.1:0-4101 GCA_964359085.1 uncultured Bdellovibrio sp.
TTTAGGCCCTCATTCTTACGTGGCCAATGGTCTCAGTCTTAGATGGCCAAACACATTCAAACTGCTATTGATAATTCCTTTATAATATTTTGATATTTATCCTCGTGTTTTAACACCCGTTTAATATTTTGCATTTTAAATTAAGACTAGTCTGAAAACGTTGGAGAAATACAATGCTGGAATATGTCGCCCTACTATCAACGCTTGGGCTGTTTATCTATTTGATATACACCATCATTCACCCAGAAAAGTTTTAACTCTTGGTGGTTTATGCATTTGAAAGATTATCTCGAAATTTTACTCTTTATTTTACCTCTCATCTTGCTCGCACCTCGTTACGGATATTGGGTGGCCCATAGGCTTGATCAGGAGCAACCAACCAATTTTGAATATAACTTTTTTAGCTTTTTTGGTTTTCACTTTCGCCCTCAATCCGCGAAGGAATATTTCAAAGATCTTCTCATCTTCCACATCTTAGGCTTGTTGCTTTTTTTTCTTATCGTCTACGGTATTCGACTGGCCACGGAGCCAATGTCTTGGCATTTAGCGCTCAACACGGCCGTGAGCTTTATCACGAACACCAATTGGCAGGCCTATTCGGGTGAAGTTTCCCTTGCACCACTTTTGCAAATGCTAGGCCCTACAGTGCAGAATTTTTTGTCTGCGGCAACAGGCATGGCCGTTATGTTTGCCCTGATTCGCGGATTGCGCAATCGCGATAGAGAGTCCAATACTGTCGGAAACTACTGGCTCGATCTCTTTCGCAGCATCAGTTATGTTCTTTTACCACTATCCATCTTCGTTGCCTTTGTCCTCATGTCTCAAGGGGTGGTACAAACCTTCGACTCCCTCCTTACTTACGTAACGCTGGAAGGCCAGCACGCCCAATTGCAGTTGGGACCAGTTGCTTCTCAAGTGGCGATTAAACAACTGGGCACAAATGGCGGTGGTTATTTTGGTGTCAACTCGGCCCATCCGTTTGAGAATCCAACGGCCTTCTCCAACTACATCCAACTCTTATCAATTCTCTTTCTTCCGGTAGCCCTCGTCTTTACCTATGGTGAAATGCTGGGCCGGCGTAAACATGCCTGGACTATTTTCTCTGTTATGGCCGGAATCTTTGCCATCGGTTTGATCGTAAGTCTTGTAGCTGAGCATTCATCAAATCCAGCTCTGCAAGGCCTTCCTTTCTTGGAAGGTAAGGAGTGGCGTTTTGGTAAGACAGCTTCCATCTTATGGTCCACCGCTACAACGGCTGCTTCTAATGGCAGCGTCAATGCTATGCACTCTTCTCTATCACCCATTGCAGGGATGGTTGCGCTCTTTAATATTTTTTTAGGTGAAATCATTTTCGGAGGTGTCGGCGCCGGGATGTATGGGATGGTGATTTTTATTTTGCTGACACTGTTTTTATGTGGCCTCATGGTTGGTCGAACGCCGGAATACCTGGGCAAGAAAATAGAAGCATACGATATGAAGCTCGTCCTATTGGCACTGATCGCTCCTAGTTGCACCGTTCTGCTTGGCACACTGCTTTCACTTGTGACTGAGGTTGGAATGGGCCCTCGCTCGGCAATCGGACCCCACGGACTTTCAGAAATTTTGTATGCTTGGGGCTCGGCCGCGAACAACAATGGGTCGGCCTTTGCCGGACTGAATGCCAACACTCTTTTCTATAATCTTGGTTTAGGCGTTGCTATGCTGATTGGCCGCTTTGCAGTCATTTTCCCCATACTTTGGCTCGCCCAATCTTTTTCCAAAAAGAAAATTTTGGCCAGCAATACCGGTCAAATGTCCATAGAGTCTTGGATGTTTGGTATTTTACTTTTCAGCATTATTGCGATCGTCGGGGCGCTGACTTTTTTTCCCTCACTCTTGCTTGCCCCCGTGCTTGAGCACTTGCTCATGTTGCAGGCCCATGCCATGTAAGGAGCAATGGAATGAAAATGAAAAAGAAAAAAGACGAAGAACTTCAACTTTGGACAAAAGAGATTATCAGCGAAGCGGTACTGATGAGCTTTAATAAGCTGCAACCCCAGGCCCTATTTAAAAACCCGATTATCTTCGCTACCGCCTTATGTGCAATTTTAGCAACGCTGGCGACTCTGGACACACCCGATGCATTTTCCATCCAAATTTCTGCGTGGCTGTGGTTTACTGTCTTATTTGCCAATTTCTCAGAGGCCTTGGCCGAAGGACGAGGCAAGGCGCAGGCCTCGGGACTCAAAAGAAGCACCAAAAATTTGAAGGCCTTTCTCTATGACGAACAGACAAAAGAAAAAAAGGAAATTGATGTCTCGCTGCTCAAAAAGGGCGACATCATCATTTGCTATCCAGGAGATGTAATTCCCCAAGATGGTGAGGTAATCCAGGGTGTCGCCAGCGTAGATGAATCTGCCATTACAGGAGAATCAGCACCAGTCATCCGTGAAAGCGGTGGAGACAGAAGTGCAGTGACAGGCGGAACAATAGTCAAAAGTGATTGGCTTGTAATCCAGGTCACCTCGGAAAAAGGGGAAAGTTTTATTGATCGTATGGTCAATCTAATTGAAGGTGCCAAACGTGAAAAAACTCCCAATGAAATTGCCTTGACGTTAGTCTTAAGCGGTCTCACTCTCATTTTATTATGCGTGGTTTTTTCGCTTAGATTTCAAGGCGAGACCATCGCCAAAGAGTCTGGCATACCACATTTAGATGAACTTTCGCTCATCTCTCTTACCGCACTTTTTGTCTGCCTTATTCCCACCACCATCGGTGGGCTCTTAAGCGCCATAGGAATTTCCGGCATGGGCAGATTGGTCAAAGAAGGTGTCATCGCCAAAAGTGGCAGAGCGGTTGAGGCGGCCGGAGATATTTCGGTTCTACTCTTGGACAAAACTGGCACAATCACATACGGAAGCCGGCGAGCTTTTGAAATGTATCCCGTGGGTGAAACTCACTATGACGAATTGTTAAGGAATACCTTTCTTGCATCGATCGCAGACGAAACGCCTGAGGGGCGAAGTATCATAGATTTTTGCCAAAAGAATTTGAAGAATGCTTTTCCAAGAACAGATTCTCATAACACTTTTTTTATCCCCTTCAGCGCCGAGACTCGTATGAGCGGCGTGGATATAGATCATGGCGATAGTATTACACAAATCAGAAAGGGTGCGGTTGATTCTATATGTAACATTGTACAGAGAAATGGTGGCACCATTCCTCACGACGTCCAAGAAATCGTGGTGAAGATTTCCAAAGAAGGTGGCACCCCTCTGGCAGTCTCCGTTGGTAGCAATCTCCTGGGCATCATTTATCTCAAAGATATTATTAAAAAAGATATTAAAGAAAAATTTGCAGAACTACGCACGATCGGTATCCGAACCGTCATGATCACCGGAGATAATCATCTCACGGCCGCCTCCATCGCCAGTGAGGCCGGGGTCGACGATTTTATTTCGGAAGCCACACCTGAAAGTAAATTAGCAAAAATTAGAAGCGAACAAATGCAAGGTAATTTGGTGGCCATGACCGGAGATGGTACGAATGATGCCCCGGCCTTGGCCCAAGCCGATGTTGGTGTCGCCATGAATTCCGGTACGCAGGCGGCCCATGAGGCAGGAAATATGGTCGATCTGGATAGCAATCCCACGAAACTCATCACCATCGTGCAAGTTGGAAAACAACTTCTCATCACCCGCGGCGCTCTTACTACTTTTTCTTTTGCCAATGATATCGCCAAATATTTTGTCATCCTTCCCGCTATCTTCAGCACCCTATTCGTGCAAGAAGGACATGGCATTTTGCAACAACTTGATCTTATGAAACTTACGTCTCCCCATAGCGCTATTTTAAGTGCCGTCATTTTTAATGCCCTCGTCATAGTTGCGCTAACCCCACTCGCACTTCGCGGAGTGAAGTCGACCAACCTTCCTGTAGAAAAACTCCTCAAACGCAATGTCCTCATCTATGGTGTAGGTGGAGTCTTTATCCCATTTCTTGGAATAAAGCTTATCGATGTACTGATTGCAAAACTTGGAATTATATAATCAGGAGATTTTATGCTTATGAGCTTGCGCTTTCTTATCATCTCCACTATTGCACTTGGCTTCTTATATCCAA
>CAYHRT010000297.1:0-4084 GCA_964359085.1 uncultured Bdellovibrio sp.
GGGGAAATTGATCCAGGATGCTTTAAAATACGTAGTCTGGCCGGGGCTTATTGGCGAGGTGATTCACGCAACGCCATGATGACGCGCCTTTATGCATGGGCCTTTGAAACCAAAGAGGAACTGGATCGATACGTCAAAGCTTGGGAAGAGGCCCAGGCACGCGATCATAAAAAATTGGGCAAAGAATTAGAGTTCTTCACGATAGATGAAGAGATTGGTAAGGGCCTACCGCTATGGCTCCCGCACGGGACCATTTTGCGTGATGAAATAGAAAAACTGATGCGGGAGTTTGAATTCCAGGATGGCTATCAGCGTGTCACGACTCCTTGTATCACCAAAACCGGGCTGTATCACAAAACCGGCCATCTCCCCTACTACAAGGACGCCATGTTTCCTTTCATGGAAATCCATGAGTCGGTTGAGCAAGTAGCGGGATCACCCATACAAGAGAAAGTCAAAGAAACTTATGTGCTTCGCCCCATGAACTGTCCCCATCACCACCGCATTTTCGCATCCAAGTTACGCTCGTATCGCGAATTGCCCTTACGTCTGGCCGAATATGGTAACGTCTTTCGCTTTGAAGATTCAGGCTCCGTATCCGGTCTCCTGCGCGTGCGCGGGATGTGTATGAACGATGCCCATATCTATTGTACCGAAGATCAAATCGAAGAAGAATTTCTCAAAGTCATGCGCATGCACGCCCACCTCTACGATTTGTTGGGACTAAAAAATTATTATATGCGCCACTCTACCTGGGACCCGGAAGATCCCAAGGGCCAAGAGAAATTTGTTAACGATCCTGCGGCATGGGAGTTCACGCAAGATCGGGTACGCCGGGCCATGGATAAATCCGGACTGCCCTACAAAGAAGTGAAAGGCGAAGCTGCCTTTTATGGGCCTAAGGTAGATTTTCAAATGAGTACGGTAACAGGCAGGGAAGAGACCATTTCCACCAATCAACTAGATTTTGCCGTGCCGGCGCGTTTGGGCCTTGAGTATATCGGGGCCGATAACAAACCCCATCGCCCCTACGTCATTCATCGCGCCCCCGCCGGGACCCACGAGCGTTTTGTGGCCTTTTTGATCGAACACTTTGGGGCCGCTTTTCCCACTTGGTTGGCGCCAGTGCAAGCAAAGGTCATTCCCATTTCTGAGCAGGTTCTTCCTTATGCCAATAAGTTGGTTGAGGAAATGCGTAAGCGCTTTATTCGCGCTGAAGTGGATGATTCCAATGATTCGATAAATAAAAAAATCCGCACCAACACCAAGAAAAAAATTCCCAATCTTGTGATCGTAGGCGAACGAGAGAGCGAGTCTCAAGAAATCACCCTGCGTCGCTATGGCATTGAGAATCAGCAGACGATGAAGAAAGATGATTTCTTTCAATGGATCGAAGACAAAATTAAAACTCGCGCCCTGAATTAAAAAACCCATGGAGGTGTTCATGCTCTCTCAGGCCCAAAACAACGCAAAAAGTAATCTGGCAAAAAATAATCTCATGGATAAAATTGCTTTAGCTATGGCAAGCATCTGTGCCATTCACTGCCTGCTCCTGCCTGTTGTTCTCTTGTCCCTCCCATGGCTGGAAGGGCTTTTTCCTCATTCTTGGTTTCACGGTCTAATTCTTGGTTTGACTATCCCCTTGGCCCTCTTGGCCTTCTACCATGGTTGGAAACAGCATCGATCCTGGTCGCCAGTTTTGTGGGCCACGGGTGGCATTCTGGGACTGATCGTGGGCATCCTAATGCACGAAAATTTCATGATGGAACGCATTTTTTCCTTGGTTGGTAGTTTCTTGCTCTTAGTTGGCCATGCCCAGAATATTCGCCGTTGCCGCTGCCATCACGACCACAACCAGGGGAATTTTTGCCGAGATCCCCATTCAAAGATGTAATATTACATCTCAAAATACAGACTATCATATTGATTTTAAAGAAAATTAATAAATTTCTTACAACATTTACGTGCATGTTTTTTAATTGATGTTAAAATAATTTCAGGTTTTTGATGTGGGATGTAATCAAGGAGTTACGTTATGTCTCTGATGAAAAAGTACTTCGACGATGAATTTATTGTGCAGCAAAAAAACAAACTTCTTGAAATGCGCAGTGAGGTGATGAATAAGATCCACGCACAAGACAAAGAAGACATCACTGTCCCACCGGAAGAAATGATTGAAGAAGGAGACATTGCTCAAACTTTTCTCAATCAGGAACTATCTTTTGAATTACGCGAACGAGAATTGCGTCGTTTGCGTGAAATTGATATGGCCCTGGCAAAAATTGATGATGGCACCTATGGAATCTGCGAGGAGACTGAGGAACCAATTGGTCGCAAGCGCTTGGAAAAAATGCCCTGGACTCGTCTCTCTATTCAGGCTGCCGAGCAAGAAGAACGCGATGGACGCCAATACGTCGGCTCTCAAAGAGCGAGCTAATTTCTTCGCTTGTTGCTTGCCCTTCTTGTTAATTACGTTAAAATTGCGCATGACCGTTAGTAATTGGCAAAAGTTTTTGCTGTTTATCTTTATCATTCTCTCACTCTCACTGGCTTCGAAGCCCGCTTTGGCTTTCCCCCCTCAATTAGTCCCGGACATCTCACCCACATTGGAAAAAATTATCGCTCGCTCAAAAATGGAACGCACCACTTCACTTGGAATCGCCTTGGTGGACATTCAAACAAATCAAATAAGAGAAGAATACAATGCCGGCGCGGCCCTCCCTTGGGCCTCCGTCTCAAAAATGCTTTCACTCTACTATGCGCTCTCGATCTTGGGCTCGCAAAACACTTTCCAAACGGAACTCCTCGCTCACGGCGAATTCTCAAGTTCTGAATTACAAGGAGATTTGATTTTGAAAGGTGGTGGAGATCCTTCTTTGAATACAGACGGCCTCCTCAACTTGGCCCTTGCTCTCAAGGCCCAAGGCATTACTAAAATTACCGGGCGATTATTTTATGATGAAAATAACTTTCATAATCAATCAGAAATCGCCAACTTTGGAGTGGGTGATGAGGCTTATAACCAAAGCATTGGTGCCCTCAACCTCTATTTCAACCGGATTCAGATAGTCCGTTCCTCCGAGCACGGTTTTAGATCGGTACCAAATCTTCCTCATTTTCGTATGGCCCAAGATGAGAAGGCCAATTTCGCGCAAGGGCAGCGTTTTAAATTTTTGGCCAATAATGAGCGTCTGGAAGATTGGCTTTATTCAAGTGGGAAACACTATGAGGTGCTGGAAGAACTCCCTATTAAAAATCCATCTCGCTTTACCGCAGAAATTTTTGCAGATTTGTTGAAGGCCATGCAAATTCAAATAGGCCTTCCAGAAGTATTACTACCCGAAAAGCAAAATGGACTTTATAAGAATTCAAAAAGCATTGCTGTTCATCATTCCGTTCCGATTTTTGAATTGGCCAGATTGGCCATGGAGTATTCAAATAATTTATATACTGAAACCATGCTTATCAAGGCGGCCCGCCAGGAAACGGGTAAGAACGTTACCTTGAAAGAAGCCGCCGAGACTATGCTGGCATGGCTCAAGGCCAATACCACCAAGATTCCTTGGGGGGAGATCTCGATGATCAATGGGTCAGGACTTACGGCCGAAAATCGCTTTGGAGCACGCACTTTGGCCACATGGATCGCCTCCACCTATCTTACTCAATTTGCCAAATCCTCCAATGAAAGTACCTCACCGCAATACTACTGGGCCCTCCTCCCCATGGCAGGACAAAATAGCTGGCTAAGAGAGCGTTGGAATCAACCTAATATTGCTCATCGCTTATGGGCCAAAACAGGTACTCTCGATTTTGTCCAATCAATGGCGGGGATTTTTGTCGCTCGCTCAGGCAAGCTCTACTCCTTTGCTTTGACCGCCACCAGTCCCTTGGAAAGGGAGAAACTTGATAAGGGTGAAAAAATGCCCCAGGCCCGAGCGGGGCAATTTGGAAGTAAGGCCAAAGGTCTTTTTATGGACATTATCCAAGATTACTATGAACGTTTTTAGAAAAAATCTATTCACCATCTTGATTGGTTGTATGTTCTTATTCTTATCCTCATCCTCAGAACTGTGGGCCCGAACCC
>CAYHRT010000298.1:0-1655 GCA_964359085.1 uncultured Bdellovibrio sp.
ACTGGCTGCCATACGATAGGAATCGACTGGCTGCATTAGGCCAGGATCGGACATCGTGTGCTGCCCGCGTAAAGATTTTCACCTTTCCATCTTTTAAATGCGGCTGCAAACGATATCCATCAAACTTAATTTCATGAACCCATTTTGAAGTTTGGGGTGGCGTAGCAACCAAAACAGCTAATTGTGGAGAGATAAATCCCGGCCATTTATCTTTTTTTTTTAGTTTTTTTTTGGATAATGATGAAATTTTATCACTCACTTCTTCTACGATAGGCTTAAGTTTAAAATTCAAATCTGCTTGGCGATCCATTTTCTTCTTTAAGAGCCAATTGTTTTTATGTGATTTTCGATTTTGAAGACGTATCAGAATAAAATGCCCTTTGAGTTTTTTTCCCTTAAGTGTAAACTCTAATTTCCCTTGTCTTAAACCCAAATGAGGATTCCCCTCCCCCTTCCATGAGCCTTTATCCCAGATGAAAACTTCTCCGCCTCCATATTCGCCCTGGGGGATGATGCCATGAAAAGTTGCGTAATTGAGGGGATGGTCTTCCACTTCCACGGCCAGTCTATTGTCTTTGGGATTCAACGAGGGCCCTTTGGGGACTGCCCAGCTTTTCAAAACACCGTCCAACTCCAGCCGGAAATCGTAATGCAAATGAGATGCGTGATGTTCTTGAACGACAAAGATTGGCAACCTGCTTTTTTTGTTTTTTAAAAAAAATGAAGGTTCCGGAGTTTTGTTAAAATCTCTTTTATTCTTATAGACCTTCAAGCCGTGCTTCATGCTCTTTTCTTCTTTTTTGCAAGACTTGCTTTTAGGAGAGGCATTAAATCGATCACATTGCCGGCCTTAGGAGTGGCCGGCAATTTATACTCTTCAATGACCTTTCCTTTTCCGTTTTTGACCTTTCTCTCGATAATTTTTTTTAGATCGTCATAATAAGTGTCTTTATATTGCTTCGGTTTCCATTCTGCGGTCATGTCTTTCACCAACTGCATGGCCATGATCAATTCCCGAGGATTGAATTTTACCTTTTTTATCGAATTGAAATAGTCTACTTCTTTAGGCCCGAGTACCTCATGGGCAAATCGCAGAATTTCCAGCATCAGATGGTCGCCTCTCGCGATAATCATCGCCAAATGTTGTTTTGTTGTAATGACAATCTTGGCAATGGCCACTTTTTGACTTTTTTTCATCGCTTCACATAGAAGAAAGTATCCCTTCTCTGCATTTTTTTCTGGAACCAGGTAATAGGGTTTTTCAAAATATATGGGATCAACTTGATCCTGAGCGACAAAACTTTCAATATCGATAGTTCCCGTGGCCTCAACATTGGCGGCCTTAAAATCGGTATCTGTCATGATGACGAATTCATTCTTTTTATATTCGTATCCTTTCACAATGCGATCAAAGACAACTTCCTTTCCTGTTATGGCATTTATTTTTTTATATTTAATTGGTGTCAGGTCCTTTCCATCGAGCATGGAGAAATGTAAGTTTCTTTCTTCTTCCGCTTTCGCCAGCCGCACGGGAATGTTCACGAGGCCAAAACTAAGCGCACCCTTCCAGATATTTGATCGCATAGATGAAAACCCATGATTTAGATGTGATGCTATAATTTTCTGGAGGTTATGCAATTTTACGAAGTCATTGA
>CAYHRT010000298.1:1755-4029 GCA_964359085.1 uncultured Bdellovibrio sp.
CGATTCTAAATGATTTAGAAAAGCAAGGATTCCATGATGGAAATTGAACGCCGATTACAAACTCATATCATTCACCTTCTCCATATTGTGCCGGAAAAATTTGAAATCATCTTAGAGCTTCAGATGGAGCAAATGGGGATCAATGATCGAAGACAGGCGCTAGAGGCATTGGTTGTGGAATTGTTGTATCGTTACGAAGATCCTCTTTTGGACTATCTTTGGTTCTCAATAAATAGAGAAAAATCTGAGAGGGCGGCAGCTTAAAAATCAAACAGCGAAGGTTGGAGACGGTCAATCTCTTGAATTTCTGTTTCTTTAAAGTGATCCTTGAAAATTTCTTTTTTGATGCATTTCCCCTCATGGGTATTGATGACGAAAAAAGCATTGTCAGGATAGGTGTGTTTTAATTCCACCATGGCCTCAGTGATTAACTCTACATTTTTTGGATCATCATCACTCATGCCAAAACGATGAAAGGGGTTCTCACCATATTTCTTAAAGGCCAATTGAACCGACCTCTTGATCGCAAGCTTTTTGAGTCCTGCGACCGATGCAGTAACGTCAGAATTGCCAAGTTCTTTTCTGACGTTCTCATTGGTGACAGGAAAGACTCCTAGGTAATTGGGACGTGCTGGGATGTGTTTTTCTTCCACTAGAATCTCAATACCTTCTTTGATTGTTTCCGGATCATGGCCGCGGGCAGTGATGATGGCAAGCGGCCGGTGGTTAAAGGTGGCATAATGAAAGTAATTCCAGGAGGGGCCTTTCCAGAGATGTTCAGGAAGTTGTAAAATATCGTAGATATCCCTAGTAAAATTTTGATTCTTTCTTCTTAGAATTCTGTCTTTTGTCTCTAGATTGAAATCCCTGAAATTTCGAAAGGAACCGGTTTTTACACAATCGAGTAATTCATAATCCTTAAAAAGGCCGCTCTCGCCTATATTTGGCCCCTCGGCAGCTAGTTCTTTGGAAGAAATGGGTTTTTCCTCTCCCGTGTGCTTGTGGAAAATAACAATGGGGGTGAGAAGGTTGAGGATGTTATCGTCAAAATCAAAAAAATAAAAACTTCGACCGCCTTGTTCGTAATTGCGATCGACTTCTTTAAGCGGACGAATCCCAAGCTCCAACTGTTTTTTGGGAGAACCAAAGTATAAATTGGTTAACGACATGGTATCCAACATACTATTTGATGGCCTCCCGGATTTTTGCCGAGGCATAGTCCATAATCCAGACAATGACCGCAATGACGAGAACAAGAAGTCCGACCTCGTGCCATTTCGCCAGACCTTGATACTGCATGAGCATGGTACCGATACCTCCACCGCCCACCAGGCCAATGACTGTCGCCATCCGAACATTGATATCCCATCGGTAAATTGTATAAGAAAGAAATGGCAGGACGACCTGTGGTACGACTCCAAACCAGATGACCTGGATGGGGTGCGCGCCTGTGGCGGTCATTGCCTCGATGGGGCCTTCGTCAATGCTTTCAATTTGCTCTGAGTACAACTTACAAAGAGAGGCAACAGAGTGCAAGCACAAGGCCATCATTCCAGCAAAAGGCCCGATACCCACCCAAACCGAGAAGATGATCGCCCACACCAGGGGTTCTATGGCCCTAGTCATATTTAAAATAAAACGGGTGATTGAATAGATGATCATGAAAACAGGTGAATGACTCATTAGATTTCTGGCGGCGAAAAAACTCAATAAAAATGCCATGGGAATCGCTAGTGCGGTAGCGATCAGGGCCATGTAGATGGTTTCTATGGCGGCAAAAAGTGCATCCTCAAAAATCGCCCAATTGGGGGTGAGAAGGGAGGAGAAGATTCGTTTAGCGCCGGCCAGTCCGTTAGGCGAAAGAAATTCCGTGAGGGAAGCTTTCGTCATATACATACCGGTGACAAAAGTCATGATGATCATGATGACGGAGAACACCGCATAAGGTTTTTTCCACCATGGCAGACCTGTATCCCCTTTGAAGAGACGAAAGACTGTTTTTCCTATGGAAAAGGACGGGATCACAAAGAATATTCCGGCCACAACGACTCCCAGCGCAAGCGCCACGAGGGGTTGGGACCAGTTGAAATCAGGATATCTGAGATACAGGATGATTTTCTGGTAAACGATTTTGTATAAGACTAAAAAAAGATAGGACCATAAAAAGACATCTAACAGGATTGAGTAGAGATGTTTTCTTTTGATCCCTTTTTGTTTGATGAAAAAATGTGTCTGTTGTTCCATTACTTGCGTTGTCACTTCTATATCCTCAAT
>CAYHRT010000299.1:0-4011 GCA_964359085.1 uncultured Bdellovibrio sp.
ATAAACTCCTCTCCAGTTATAATTCTATCTTGTAGGTCATCCTATATAATTGTTAACTCAAAGAGAAAAGCCTCTCTATTCCAGTGATAAGCGGATAGATTTCTATTTCATTTATTGTAAGGAGCTCGTTGCCTAGGTAGATGACTATGGGGATATGCTTCTTTTTGCCGTAAAAATCAGCAAAGCTTTTTAATCCTGTGAGGTCGTGGGTCCCAACTTTTTTGCTGGCCTTGACTTCAATGGCAAAGACCTGGTCCCGGAGTTCGACAATAAAGTCTACCTCGGCCCCTCTTTCTGTTCTATAGACGGAAACACGAATATCTTCATCGCTAGCTTTGGCGTGGGCCAGAAGGAGTTGTAAAACGAGATGTTCAAAAAGCATGCCTACTCGATCGAGTGATGGGGTAAAATTGGAAAGCATGCCATTTAAAACACCCACATCGAAAAAATAAAAGCGGGGGTGTTGAATGAGACGTCGTGTGACACTCTTGGCAAAGGGTTCAACTTGGTTGAGGACGAGTGTATCGAGAAGAATCTCGTAATACCGTGCACATGAAAGTCTTTCGATCATGGCAAGTTTGGAGAATTTCGTAAAATCGATAAATTCACCGCTTTTGGCCGCGACAATTTGCAAAAAGCGTGTGAAGCCTTCCATATTGCGTGTCAGGGCCTCGGCCTGTACTTCCTCTTTTAAATAGGTTGATGCATAACTTTTTAAAACTTTTTTTGCCTCTTCATGGTCGTTCTCACAGTAGATGCCTGGGAGTAGTCCAAGAGACAGACTCTTTTGTACATCAAAATTCGGCCCGAGTTCCTTGCAAGTTAAAGGCGCTAACTCAAAAGTGACAATACGTCCTGGGAGCAGATTGGCTTGGCCGCGTTTGAGTTTTCGCGCAGACGAACCCGTGAGAAAGAACTTGAGCTTGGGATTTTGATCTATTAGAAATTGGACAGTATTGAGCACGGAAGGTATCCGCTGTACTTCGTCTATGAAAATAGTCCTGATCTTGCCGTGTAACTTTTGCTTTAGAAGTCCTGGATCGCTAAGAAATTGTACATACTGTTCCTCATCAGCAAAGTTTATTTCAAGATCAGGATGAAGGGTACGTATGAGAGTGGATTTTCCTGTTTGCCTAGGTCCAATAAGGAGAAGCGATTTTTTAGTTTTTTTCAGTTTATGTGTTAAAAGGCGCTCAATATTCATACGTGATCATTTTACGTCGCATTATGATTGCTAGTCAACAAGGTGGCAATGAGGTGCCAACAAAATTTGTCATCGCTTGCTGCTTCCATCGTCGGCCGTACATTTAGTTTTCTTCGCTATCTCAGTAAAATAAGAGTACTCTTACATTTTACTCAAGTTTTAAGGAGCTTTTGCCGAATAATTGACTATAGAGACTACTATTTTTTTAAAAATCCAAAGAATATTGGAGGATACAGTATGAGAATTTTAAAAAACAAATTGCTGATGTTGGGGCTTATGGCCCTCATGCTTGTCTTCAGTGCATCGTGCGGATCGGATAGCGCCGCGCCTGCCTCTGATTCAAGTTCCTCGAGCTTTCTCAATGCAGACATTCCTCAGGTGCCCTAGCACCGTGGATTTTGTCGTGGATTCTGTAAATGATTTGACGATTATTTGAGGAGGAAAAATGAAGACAAAGCAAATTGGAAAGACCATTTTCGTTTCAGCATTGGTGCTTGGGGCCTGGGGAATAACTATACAAAACACTCATAACGATTCCTTGAGAAATTCCTTTCAAGTGGAATTCCCGAAAGTGGGATGGAGAGCAAACGCCTCAACCAGTTCATTGCTGTGGCAACTGCGCAAGGAACTCACATCTCATGGCAAAAGCGTTTCCTTGGACTACCAAAAGGCGCATGCCGCTGAGGGAGACGTTGGAGCAGGCACCTATTACCCCATCAACCTGGTACGAATGATTAAGGACATGACCGCTCCCCTGCCCGATCCAAATGATTGTGACAGCGCCGAAGGCCGCGATAGTTCCAAAGATGAAGGCGGCTTCGCCATGATCGCCATGATCAATTGCCATTTGACCAAGACCATTGGAGTGACTGGTGTGGGAACTTTCAACAATACCCTAACCGACGATGAAACCGGAACTGGATATTTCACTGTAAAAGCGACGGCCAACCAAGGTGGATATGACTACAAGGTCGAAGCCTGGGCCGACTATACCAATAGGGACGGTACGGCCCATTTGAAGTTTATGAACTATTGGCTTGATAGCGGAGGGAAAAAAGGAAAAATCGAAATCTACAATGACGTTCCAAGTGGTGAAACCAGACTCGACTTTGGCATGGTGGTAAGTTGGGACGGTACGACGACCACTGCTCAGACTTTGAGTGTGAATATGCAACAAAACTTGGAAGCCGGATCTGCAACTACCTGGGCCAATCGTCAATTCTCCATGTACATGACTGGTACCCTCAATAGCTCAACAGGCCTTGGGTCCTTTGAGGCGGCCATGAACGATGCCGCTGCTAATAACAGGTCGTACAAATTTCAAATGACCAGAAATTCGGATCACACTTTGGCCTTTGGCACCAGGTATGACGGTGATGGCACTTCAAACTCTCAGTCAGGAACCTATCAGTGTGTGACCAATCTCAAAAACGGTGGGAATGCCTATATCGTCTTGGACGCCGACAGCAGTCAAGCCGGTGCCGTTGATGGTGGTTACTGTACTTCCCTTTCCATCTCCGGAACGGGTGTTGCACCTACCGAAGCTAACCTAGGCGTATTGACCGGCAATTGGACCGCTGGAACTTGGAATCTAAACTCAGCTGAAGCTGCTCCCTAGCGAGTAGTTAGTGGCCAGTGCCATATGGCACTGGCACATGAAATTAAAAAACCCATAATCGCTTGCACGAATATGGGTTTTTTTTAATTGGTAGGCCCAGTAGGACTTGAACCTACGACCACCCGGTTATGAGCCGGGAGCTCTAACCAACTGAGCTATAGGCCCAAATTGAAAATCGCTTAACGCGCTTTTATAACTTTACAAAGAAAATTTTGCAATCAAAAATCAATTCATTGCAGCACGTAAGACTAAAATAATAAGGAATCCATGCCTGCCATTCCGTTTGTTAAATATGAAAGCACTGGTAATGACTTTATTGTGATTGATAACAGAAAGGGTGTCGTCAGTGAGGATCTACAAAATGATCGAGCATTCTGGGCGCATGCCTGTCACCGACGTTTTGGGATTGGAGCAGATGGTGTTTTATTTTTATGCAAAAAGGCCAAATTTAATTTTGAGATGATCTACTTGAACGCCGATGGAGCGCGGGTTGAAATGTGCGGAAATGGCTCTCGTGCTTTGGCCCATTTTGCCGCGACTTTAAGGCTCAATCGTGGCAAAAATACCATGCGTTTTTTGTCATCGGGAGTGGAATACCAAGTCAAACTTGGTCAAGGCCCGCAAAAAAATTGGCCATCGATCGCCTTTCCTCCACCCAATTCTGTCGATCAGATTGATCTGATGTCATTTGGTTATCCTCGCCCGTATCTTTTTTTGAACACCGGCGTTCCCCATACCGTATTTGCCTTGGAAACGCTTGAAGAACTACAACAATTAGAACTCGGAAAGGCGGCCCTGCCGGTTCGTCATTCACCGCTCTTTCCTCGCGGTACAAACGTCAACTTCCTTGCCATCGAAAACGATAAAATTCATCTCCGTACTTTCGAACGTGGAGTGGAAAATGAAACTTATTCTTGCGGCACGGGTGCTGTAGCTGCTGCGTGTTTTTATCGTATGCATTTCAAAAAAGTCCAGCGCGCCCAACTTATAACGAAAGGTGGACCACTTTTGGTGTCTTTCATAGGAGAGATTCCCTGGCTCTCAGGGCCGACCAGGGCCGTTTTTAAGGGCCTTCTTTCACTGTACGTCCTGTACAACAAGGAAAGTTTTGGAATAGACTGCATAGTATGAAGGTTTTTTTATTGCTTTGTCTTATCGTTTGTTGCGTGCCTTACGCACTACACGCGGG
>CAYHRT010000300.1:0-3942 GCA_964359085.1 uncultured Bdellovibrio sp.
ATTTTGGCCCTTAACTAACAGGTCAATTTCTACGCATTGTGAAGAAGTTGGCTCTATAAAAAAAGCTGCCGCTAATTCTTTTTCTAATTGTTTTAACTTATCGGCAAGTTGTTTACGGCCAACTTTGGCATAGAAGATACCAACTTTCAACGAATATACTGGTAAAAACTTTGTGAGATCTTTTTCACTCACTACTCCCTGACCGCATTTATAGGTTAGAAAACCCGGTGCTGAAAAACTGGGCCGCAGCTCAGGGAAACGAAGAGCAATTTCTTCCTTAAGTAATTCTTCGCTCTCAGAGTTTGATTGAATGGCAAGATAAGAACCCTGCATTGTAACCTCAGAAAATATGCCTCGCTCTAATATAAATGAGATGGATTCTAACATACCTTCTCTGATTAAAGCAGTGCCAAAACTGTCAAAACTTTTAATGACTTTAGTATCCTCGTCATATTTGAGTCAGTTATATAACCTATTTGTTTTTACTTTTCTTTTTGTGCAAAAAATGAGCTGACGCCTCTTATCACTTCAGGGTCATGTAAAATTTTGTTATGTCCTTTCCCGACTGTTGTAATTAGTTTTGCTTTTGGAAGGTGCTGGTGCAAAAGTTCTGAGTTTAGATATCTAGATGCCTGGTCTTCAACATCATGAATTAATAGAAATGATCCTCTTTGAGTTTGAAGAAGATTCTTCGGATTAATCTCACTCAACTTGTAGCTAAAAAGTCTCTCGGAAAGTCGAATATACACATCTAAAATGTTATGTAAGCCTTTGGCAGATTTCGCCCAATCATGGAATTCTGCTTCCATATCGTAATGTGGTGCTATAAGCACGGTCTTAAAATTCTGTTGAGAAATCTGGCTTGCCAAGACAATTGCAGCTCCACCACCCATTGAATGGGACACTACCCCTCTCACATCGGAATAATTTTTCGCAAGTTGAGATAATGATTTAACAAATTCTAAATATGTTGATCCAATACCATTGGATTCGCCATGCCCAGGAGCATCGAAAAGCACAACCCGATATCCTAAATCCCTGAGGGGTTGGATAAGAGGATATAGTTGTAGCCCACGACCGCCCCAACCATGAATCAAAAGAATGGTCGGCCCATCTCCATATTCATATACACGAATACGCTTTCTTAGTATTTTAATTTCAAGATAAAAAGATTTGCCTTTCTCTTCCCATATTTTTTGCTTCTCCTTTAAATGAAAGGGGGCAGGACGCATAAAAATACATTTAGTAACTTCATAGCATATTCGAAGAAGCAAATCTTCTACTGTCTGCCAGCTTGCGATCTTTCTCATTAAAGGAATTTCTCTTATTAAAAAGACATTGTAAATAGATTGTCTGTGGAAGGTGCCGGAAGTTCACTTTCGCTTAATGCGTATTTTTGAATCTCGTCATCAGAGAACTGATAATATTTCGCAAGCACCTTCCTGGCGACATCTAACTCTACTGCATCCTGACCTTCTTTGATCTCTTGGTTGTTTTTTGTTAACAACAAACAAAGTTGAAAAGCGGGAAGGTAATGCTTCTCCTGCTTTGATGAGCGCAAGATCTTATCACCCTTGTGGCAGAAGCGAAGTCCCTTTTCTTTAGTAAATTTATCCACGAGTTCTTTTTGAATTTGTTCAATAATAGCATTCTGACCGACTTTTTTCTCTGAAAGCGTATCGGGAACGTTGACGCGTTCATTTTTTAGCCCATTCAGATCGCTAGGCATGATTCCTTCATAAACATCTCCTTCTTTATTTCGAATCACATATTCAAGAATTTTCAAAGGTGCATTTATTTTATTTGTAAGATCAATGTACTGTAATTCAATTTTCATTGAAAGATTTAGCCCTACACGATAGTAGCGATAGTTATAATCAGAATTAACATTCTCCTGCAGATATCTTGGGGTGGCATTAAATTTTTCTCTTGCCGAGTCAACTCCTTGGGTACTAATTCCCTGTACCGCACCCTTACACAGCCCAACAGCAAAGGCATTACCCATTCCATCGCACTGATTAATAAGAGTTTGCATTTGCTGGTAGCTACTGTTGTAGCTTTGCTCAGCAGACGCTAGCTCCTGCTGGGCAGTGAACCATTCTGGATTATCCACCATTCTAGTGCTCGAAACAAATCGTGATACCTTATAGATAACTTGATTATTGCCGTATTCCTCGATCTTGTTCTCCAACACATTTGCCCAAAGAATCACATCAAAATCATTCATTTTTTCACCCCCTGAACTTGGTTTTCGAGAAAGGTCTTGGGGCTTTTTTAGCGAATATAAATAATCTATAGGTAGAACATCACTGGCGTGAACTAACTTGACACCAACTGGCCACGAAGTAAGCTGAAGAGAACCTGTTACGATTTGCTGTTTCACATGATTCTCTAACTCGACTGGTGAATTTTGGCTTATGGCCTGCGCCTGATCACCATTACTTCTAACGACAATCATACTGTTTAGTGCGCTTTTCTTTTGTATATACTCATAGGCTTCTCTTATAAGCCCATTTTGGGCCTGGGCCTGCTCTGGATCAAAGCGCCAAGCGTTTTTTAATATCGTCCAGACAAGTGGCAATGAATCTTTTTCTTTAGCGATATCTTTGGCCTTTTTAATTAAATTTCCTGCTACTGCTCCACGAATTTTTTTGATTTCAGCATTGTAAGCATCGTTTTGCTCTTTTGATATACCCTCAACTTGTAATAGAAAACGATATCCATCAATGGCCTTCAAATATGATTGATTCGTTTTCGTTTTAACGATGCTGGCCAGTGCTTTTATTTCACTGGCGAGTAAACCATCGCGAATCACAACAATATTTTTTAGGAGATATGCATTTTCGGGATTAATCTTTTTTATTTCACCAAGAACCGCATAGGCATCCTTAAATTTTTTCTCCTTATGAAAACTCACAGCATCTATGGCGAGCAAACCTTCCTGCCCTTTTGTGATTTCTGGAAAATACTTTTTGGCTTTTTCAAAATGCCCCTTTGCCACATTCGTTTTAAAAGTATCGAGAGCTGCCAAACCCATGGTATTTAATTCATTGATCAAAAGATTGCTAACTTCACTATATGCTTCGCTAATCTCTGATAAATAATCTTTATATGGTAACAAAGGGATGAATTCCAAAAAGGCATTCTCTACTTTCTTTTTTGCCATTTCTTTCAGCTCATCAACTTTTGCGACTAAGTTCGTGCGCTCTAAATTCTTTGTCTCAAGTGATTTGACAATTTGTTCCAAGAGACTATTTTTTTCGCCGAGTTTTTTATCGCTTTCTTTAATGTCTTTATCTTTAATAACTTTTACTTCATCAATTGCTTCTTGCGTGTATTGCTTAGCCTTCGACAGTGCTGCAATGATATTTGGTAAATCTTTTTTATCAATCGAAGCTTCTATTTTCTCATATGTGTCATGGGCCTGTTGATACTTGGCTTCTGCAAGTTGTAAGCGTAATTCATCTCTGTCATTGCCTTCCGCGCGTGAAGCTTCAAAATATTTTATGGCTTCCTCATAATTTCCTGTCTTAGCTTGGTCTGAACCCAGCTTTTGATTCACAGAACCACTTGAACATCCAGCAAGTATTCCTAGTGCAAGACTAAAAGCCAGAAGTTGGTAATAAGAATTCCACTTTTTAGATTCTATTATTGTTTTTTTCATGTAACTCATCTTAAGCGTTTCATCAAAAAACTCAATTGGAGGCCATAATTATTGGTTGGTAGAAGATACCTTAGCGCGACACTTTTCTATTTTGAAAATCCGTATCAATATCCAATTACTTGGATTGGTAATAATTTTTCAAACGATTTCAGTTTAAAATGGCGGAGAGATAGGGATTCGAACCCTAGGTAGAGTAAACCCCACACCGGCTTTCGAAACCGGCCCATTCGCCCACTCTGGCATCTCTCCGGCGAGAAAAAAATGGCGGAGACGGTGAG
>CAYHRT010000301.1:0-3933 GCA_964359085.1 uncultured Bdellovibrio sp.
GCCTCGCGGGAATTACTTGAGGCACTTGTCGTCAATCCCTATAATATCGACCAGTGTGCGACAGCACTACGAGTGGCGCTTTTGATGCCCATCAACGAACAGAGAGATCGAATGCGAAGTATGCGAGGGCTAGTCCAGGAGTTCAATGTTTACCGTTGGGCGGGAAGAATGCTTATTGAAGCTTCCAAGATACGACAGCGGCAGCGATTTATGGGACGCATTCGTTTAAGTGAGGTCTCACTTAATGAGGGGCCCGAGCTGTGAAGTACTTATTCTCAAATACGGGGATACAAGTCGTCGAATCTCTCTCTTTTACACGCGCCCTCTATGCTTTTGATTTTGATGGAACCCTTGCACCGATCGTCTCAAGTCCAGAGTTAGTGCGAGTTTCGCCAGAAACGGAAAAGCTCTTGTATGAGCTGGCCTCTTGCGCCTCTGTGCTCATCATATCAGGTCGGTCAGTGGCGGATCTGAGTTCGCATATCACGCTCGGACGCAAGCATTTGATTGGAAACCACGGCCTCGAAGGATTGGGAGTCAAGAAGGAAACTATCGCTAAGTCTGAGTTGGTATGCCGAAAGTGGTTGGCCCAGCTTAAACGTACCTGGGGAGCGCTGAAAAACGATTCCGGCACGTTTATCGAAGACAAAAAATATTCGCTTGCCTTGCATTACCGAAAATCGAGAAATAAGAAACGTGCGCGCCTAGAATTATTCTCACTCATCGAAAAACTGCAACCATCACCAAGAGTTATTTTGGGAAAGTGTGTGATGAATCTCATTCCTGCAGGCGGGCCGCACAAAGGTGTCGCCTTGCTTGAGGCAATGATGAAGCTCAATTTGAAGTGTGCCTTCTATATCGGCGATGACGACACCGATGAAGACGTTTTTTCTTTGCCCGATACTAGAATTATTACGGCCAGGATTGGACGAAAAAGTACCTCGCAAGCTCAGTTCTTTTTGAAACGGCAAAGCGAGATGACTAAACTCTTACGGCGTTTAATCAAGATCAATCAGCGATAGTATGCTTAGGATGGAGGATGAATGGAGTCTGAGATAGCGCTGCTTGTACAAGGAAATCTGGCGTTTCACAATCTTAACAAAACTGCCGAGACTAAGTTCGGCTTGAGCTTGGTTCAGTATTATCTTCTGGCCACTCTACGAGATATGCCTGGTTGTTCTCCCCAAAAACTTGCAGAGGCCTTAGGAATGCACCCGAGCACTCTGACTCAAAGCTTAAAGCGTCTGCAAAAGAAGGAAACTATTTTTGTGGGAGAAGATCCAAAAGACTCAAGAAAAAAGATTCTGATTATGACTCGAAATGGGTATGAGCGAATAAAGATATTCTCGCGAGGAATTGGCGCACTGTTACCAAACACAGAAATTAATCATGGGTAGGAAGACAAGGCGAGTCACCGAGACGTGCGTTTAGCACGTCGCAGGCGGCGAGACCGAAGGCTGACGACCCCATGATTAATTTATGCGTTTGGTGTTAGAAGCGAATGGGTAGGAGCGCATCTCCCATCTCATCTGCATTATCCCCTAAATTTCCAACCTTGCCCGCTCCGATTTGTCCGCGATGGTTGTAACCCCAGCACTTGACGTCATTATTATCGAGGACGGCGCAGGTATGGTAATAACCGGTCTTAATGTCGATGGCCGTCCGCCCGGTTCCTAGGTTGACATAAGGAAGGGCATTGCCCATCGTGACCGGTGTATGGCCTTTTGTTGCGGTGGTGCCCAGCCCCAACTGCCCTTGGGCATTATACCCCCAGCATTTCAACTTATCGTTATCCAGAATGGCACAATTATAGTTGACGCCGCATGAGAGTTTTTTCACGCTTCTTCCTGTACCCAAGTCGATATAGGGAAGCGCATCCCCCATCTCGCCGACTGCATCGCCCAAGTTGTTGGTATGATCGTATCCAAGCTGTCCGTGGGCATTGTAACCCCAACACTTGATCTTATCGTTATTCGTGATGGCACAGGCGTGATAGTTGTTGGTGCAAACATATTTTCCAGTGACTCCCGTACCAAGGTCAATCGGAGTAAGCGCCGCCATCTCCCCTGCTTGATCGCCAAGATTATTGCTATGCCCTTGGCCTAAGTTCCCATAGGGATTCTGCCCCCAACATTTGATCGTACCGTTATCAAGGAGGACACAAGTGCTATAGGGCCCGGAGGAAAATTGAGTGGCCGTTCTTCCCGCTCCAAGATTAATTGGCGGGATGGTAGGAATATGAGTTCGGGTGATCTTATCGTCTTGGCCTAAATTTCCGTAGGGATTGTAACCCCAGCAACGCATACTTTGATCGTCGAAAAGCGCGCACGAGAAAGGTGTCAGTTGGTTGCCCTCAAGATGCACCACTTTGTGATCATGTCCGGCGTTGACGCTCGCAAGACCACTTCCGATTTCGCCATAGGTATCGCCGACCGCCCATTCGCTTGAATTGCTGCCAAGAAGGCGATAACCGCTCTCGTTATAACCCCAGCACTTGGTTGTCTTGTCGTTTCCAGTGACGCAGAACCCAAGGTAGGTGTGGGTGATTTTTTGAACGTCTCCATTCATCGTTCCTAAATCGACAGATGAAAGGCCGCTGCCCATCTCACTGGATGTTAGTCCGATGGCCGCCCTGGCGGTACCATCTTCGCCATACAAAACACGCCCCCAACAATATACGGCCTTGATTCCGTCTTTCTCGGCCACAACACAGTTGCTATCTCCGTTGGTCTTGAGCAGTTTTTTAGGAATGACGTTAGTGCCGAGGTCGACCGCTAGAAGATGGTCTCCCAGATCTCCAGGCACTTTTCCCATCTCACTTCGATGGCCTAACCCCAACTGCCCCCAGGCGTTGTACCCCCAACATTTGAGGGTATCGTCACTTAAAATGGCACAGGTCCAATGATTGCCGCATTCGATATCCTTGACCGTTTTACCATTACCCAGGAGAACGGCCGTGAGAATTGTCATCTGTCCAGGCACCGTTCCACGATTCACGCTATCTCCCTGACCAAGTTGCCCATAGGCGTTGTGGCCCCAGCAACGTAAAGTTTCGTCATCAAGAAGGGCGCACACGTGATAGACGCCGGAAGATATTTTGATAATTTTTTTGGGGAGAAACGAAATATCGGTGGCATCAGTCAGTGCCGCCATCTCACCCGCAGCATCTCCGATCTGATTGGTATTTCCCAACCCAAGTTGGCCGGCATTGTTTTGTCCCCAGCAACGGGCCTTGCCGTCATCGAAAACAACACAGTTGAAATTATATCCTGCACTTAAATCGACCGCCGTTTTTCCTCCCAAATTGACCGCAGTGAGCCCCGACATCTGACCTGTCCCAGTTCCAATCCCGACTGTGCTGTCTTGTCCAAGCTGTCCATAGGCATTGTAACCCCAGCATTTGACCGTTCCTCCGACGAGAAGAGCGCATGAATGAAGATATCCGGCCGAAACCTTCTCGGCCTGGCCACTTAAGTTGATCGGAGGAGTATTTGAGATCGTCGGATTGGCCCCGTAGTAGGCGGTATTATCCTGACCGAGTTGCCCATAGGCATTGTAACCCCAGCACTTGACATCCCCATTATCGAGCAATCCGCAGAAATGATAATATCCACCTTCGATCTGAGCAAAAGTGCGAGAGGCACCTGGTCCGATTTGAGGAATGGATTCACCCAAGGTCGTCGGAGCAATGCTGTCGCCAAGCCAGCTATGGCCGTTGGTCGAATGGCCGCTATAACCCCAAGACTTCATGGAACCGTCATTTAAGACTGCGGCGATGGTACTCACGCCTGTGGCGGCGACAGTTTCGACATTAATGCCTGGTTGGAGAGCGAGCTTGGCAGGGAGGAGGTTATCGCCCATCTCTGAGGACTGGTCACCTATCGTGATGCCGTCTCTTCCCATTTGTCCGTGCTGGTTGCTGCCAAAACATTT
>CAYHRT010000302.1:0-3909 GCA_964359085.1 uncultured Bdellovibrio sp.
TATGGAATCTTCGACTTCAATGACGCTTGAATCTGCTCAGAAAGTCATTGCCTCTTGTCTTCGAACAGTTCTCCAGGCAAAAAAAAGACGCAATCAGGAATGGGCCTCTCGGGGTAGTGGAGTTTCCAAGAGTACCATCTCCAATTTACTGACTGAAAAGAGTGAATTGGGCCCCGCACCGCTTGTCGCCATCGCGCGATTTTTATTAGGTGATGGGAATCGTCCCTTTTTGAGTGTACAAGATAAGAATTTCTTAAAGCAATTTCTAAAGAACTTTGAAAAAAGGCCATTGTTTCAGAGTGATGAACAGTTTTCTCAAAAGATTGAACGTTACTTACTCGAACATAATGATGTGGCCTTGACGACATTTCTGCTGGCCTCTCATCATGCCGGTGTTTCAAGTAAAGAACTGTTTGAACTGGGGCAGGGACATTTAGAGCATTTGGGCCTATTTCTGGCAAAAAAATGGATTTTTGAGCAAGATGGTCGTTTTCATACGACATCGAAACAATTTTATTTTAAATCCCATCAACTCACGCGACGTTTGGCCATTCTTGCCGCCAGTCTTATTCGTCCAGATTTATGGAATAAGGCAACTGAATCTGGCGCACCGAATTTTTGTATGATTATCAACGAATCATTGACGGCCGATGCGGCAAAGGAAATTGTAGCAGATCTAGTTAGAGTGACAGATAAGATTGAAAAATTTATTCATGATCCCGTCAAAAAGGGACCTGTTCATTTAGTCTTTTTGGGCCTTTTAGAATCCCTGGCATACAGTAGGGAAAAACGGTGAGGCGGGATTAGGTTCCTGACTCACCGCCTAGGGCCCGATAGAAAGTCCCGCTTGAGATTTTCAGATCATGGAGAGTTTTTCTCACATGCCCACGGTTTTTTTCATAAATCTTTTGCACTATTGATTGTTCTAAGTTGCGAAGAAATTTTCGAAGTCCGAGCTTCTGAAGATTTTGGAAATCAATGTCTCTATCTTGATTTTTTAGAGAGGTCTGTTTAAGTAATGTTTCCCAGTCATGAATGTGGGGATATGTGGCATGATGATGGAGTTTATCGAACAGATTTGCAACTTCTCGCAAATTACCCGGCCAAGTGTATTGGCCGAGCACCTGTAATGCGCTTTTATCGAGGTGAATATTGGCCTGCGAGAATGCTACGTGCCTCAAGATAAATGGGAGATGCTCAGGCATCTCACGTAAGGCTTTTAATAAAATACTTTGACCTCGAAGTCGTGAATAAAGATCGGCCCTGAATTCACCTTTGATCACTCTTTTTGCCAGGGACACAGGCGCAGTGGAGATGATCACTAATTGTCGCTGCTCTATGATGCGTAAAATTTTCGCCTGATGATGGAGGGGAATAAATTCAACTCCATCAATCAAGATGAGCGCGCCATACTGGTTATTTATTTTATCGAGGAAATGGATTTCGAAGTGGTTTTTGCAGAGTTCTTTACAGTCCAGATAAATTTGCGTCATCGACTTGTATCTTTCCATATGGGCGGCAAGCCAGCGGGCCAACATGCTTTTGCCCGTACCATTTTCGCCTTCGATAAGAATAGATCTGCGCAATCGCAAGGCCTCTACCAATATTTTTTGTTCTGGTAGCGGTATCAATGGAGTATAGAGTCGCATGGCGGTCTCCTATGTACAGGATATGGAACCTCTCTTCTTAGCTATTATGCTTAATGTCCTTGGAGACAGGCATGAGAAGATGGTTTTTAACCCCTAATTGTGTTTTTCAAAAATCGAAAGAGGAGTCATTCATTTTTGAAAAATGATTTCGCTTGTAACTTGTTGAAACTGCATATATTCAATTTACCCCTGTTGTTTCCCGATACGACGATAAGAATTGATGTGGGGTGCTGCTATGTGGAAAATACTCTTTGGCTTTTTTTTGGTATTTGCCTCAATCCTTTGCTTGTCACCTTGGCAATTGGCCTTTGCCGGTAGTGCCAAGTGTGAAGAGGCCTTAAGGGATGCTGATCTCTTCGTACGTGATGTGAGATTGGGATGTGAAACATTAAAACAATGTTTGGTTCGGCGAGACACCTGCGTGCTCGATGGGATACCGAATACAGCTTCTAAATGTGAAGCAGTTGATGAGTGCATGGGAAATCGCGATGGTGACTTTGGCGATTCGGCCCAGTGTCGTTATCAGTGGACAATGGTTTCTGATCAGCTTCGGTGCAATCTGAAGAGAAAATTGTTTGCCTCTCAAGACCGCTGTCCCGGGCGTATTTTGGCAGGGATGGGTGTTGTGGGATTGGTTTTTATGCAAGGAGATGTGATTGAATATGCAGTTGATTCAGGTTTTAACTGTGAAGCTGTTAATCTCTATTATAAGTCTAGAACCAAGAACTTAGATAGGGCACGAAAACGGATCGTGAAATTTTGTGCGCCAAACATTGAAAGGGATCAAGCCTTTTCAACGCCAGAGTGTGCTGAGTCAACTAATTTTCAGGTGAGGTCAGACGGCCACTACGCACTGCCTGTTGGCGTAAGCAATGCCACCCATGTGCATGATGGTCGAGATGGAAGTGGCAGCGGGCATGAGGGCGGTGGTGAGGAATCGGGGGGCGGTGGCGGTCCGAAGGCCAGGGCCCGCTAATTATGCCAGATGTGTAACTTATTTTGTCACGAGTCCTAAGGCCAGAGACATTCCCCGGTGTGCCATTTGGATGAAATCTTCTTCAATTTCGTGTTGTTCAACCTTTAGCTTTTCCAACTGTGTCAGTGCGCTTAAATAGGATTTCCAAGCATCTTGCACGTCCTTTGGAAGATCGTGGGGCATATCATCACCAATGGATAGATCTTGAAGATTGTGGGTCTCCAAGAGTCGGGCCAAAGCCTCTAGGCGAAGCATATATTTTTCTTCCAAACGTGCCAATTTTTCTTCAGACTGCTGTAAACGTTTTGGAGTACTTGTCTCTCTTTTAGAGATGGCGGCATGTTTTTCAGGAGGAGCTATGATGGACGGTGAGTTCATTTCTTCCACAAATTCTTCTTCCATCGTCATTGACTGTGAGAAATACTGCCACACAGACCAACTCAAGAGCGGTAGAAGAATCAAGACAGCAATCACTTTTTTCATGCCGGGGATTTTAGTAGGAATAGGAATTGCTCGCAAGAGGACAGGTAAAAGTCACAGGGCAATGTTTCGTTCAATCTTATTATTTTGCTTTGCCTGCGTAAGCATTACCAAACTTCTTCCTAAATTTCTCAATACGCCCTTCGGAGTCGAGGATTTTCGCTTTGCCAGTATAAAAGGGGTGGGTGGCCGATGAAACGTCCACTTTAACACAAGGATATTCATTACCGTCTTCCCATTTAACAGTCTCTTGAGTCTTAATTGTCGAACGGGTTAAGAATGCAAAATCGCCAGATACGTCTTGGAAAACTACAGGACGATATTCTGGATGGATACCCTCTTTCATACGAACCTCTCGCTTGGATGATATACTTTGAGCGCGGTAATTTCCCAAAAAGAGCTTAATTCGTCAAGAAGTATTAAGGGTTTGCACCTTAATGGGCATGGCATGAATTGCATCCGTGAGCTTGCACGGTGTGATCGCTTGGTGCCCAGTGACCATAACTATGATTTAAAAAAACAATTGCCCCAGGCAGATCGGGAAAGGCCTTTTGATAGATGACTTGGTCATCGACATCTGTCACGGTGACGTAGTAAATAAGTTTTATTTGACAATCTGCGGCATAATCACCACCAAGTGAAATAAAGGCCCGACTACATCCCTTCTGGTAGGAGGAAAAATCCCAGTTTTCTTCGGTGATGCTTGATGGAAAAGATTTAGTCGGGAACGACATTTTTTACTCTCACTTAAAACCTGAGTTTGGGATTAGGGTCTACTGCGAAGCCGCCTGACAAAGGATTTCA
>CAYHRT010000303.1:0-3874 GCA_964359085.1 uncultured Bdellovibrio sp.
TGCCCTGCTCAACTTAGTCTCAGCATACATGGATTATTTCCAAACATATCCCCATTATTTCCATTGTTACTTACATTGCTTCTATCTCGCTTCAGTCCACGAACATTACAAAAAACTTAACACCCGCATTTTAAAAAGGATCATCATTCGCCTTCAGACTAAAATAAAACACCTCACCTGTTCGGAAGGTCTCAGTGTCCCCATGCATGACATCGAAGATTTTGCCAAGATCATCTATTCCAACTTACTGGGAACAATCATGAGTTACTATACGGTAATCCAGGATCGTCCCTATGAGGAATATAAAAAACATGGCATGCAGATCTTATTTACAGAAATTGATCTCTTCTTGGAACGGGCCAGACATACTCCCAAGCGCACTTAGGGCCCATCCTTAACGATAAGGACGATATTCCCATATTTCCTTCGGAGTAAAATTTCGTTCTCGACATAATTGTTGCCCCCAATCGGTCTCGGCCAAGGCATATAAGAAATCTAGAAAAATGACGTAGGTTACCCCCCAAATATGGCGATCCTTTATATCAAAGGAAAAACTGGGAAGCGATAAAGTCATTCCCCGAAAGGTGTGAGGCCTTTGAGTAAACGCCGAAGAATCAAAGGCCTGCTCCACTGGCACCCAGTGAACTTCTTCCACCTCTTTTGGATCAAGTTTCAAGCTGGGAACATCATGGATAAAAAAAAGGTGAGGATGGACGGATAATCCAGGGGATACTTTTGGCGAATACGCCGCCATGGCCCCGAGGGCCTCATGCCCACTCAGTTGCAAACCAATTTCTTCATAAGTTTCTCGTATGGCAGTCTGGACAATGCTTTGATCTTCCCTATGCCGTCGCCCTCCGGGAAAGGCCATGTGACCGGACCATGGATCATCGGACCGTTCGGCGCGTTTGATAAACACAATTTCTGGGCCCCCAGTTTCCTGATGGGGCTTCAAGATCAAAGAAACGGCTGACTGCTCTCGACCACCCGGTCGATCGCTGGGTATAGGGCCCAGCTTACTTTTCAGTTGAAAATGCCATTCTTGTGTCATGGAAAAACAATCTTTTTAGAACACAAATATTGGTGACAGGCGCAGGTCACGGCTTGACCTCCCTCGGCATTACATTTTGCCGCAAATTGCTCACCCTCAGTATACATCATTGTGCACATGAGTTCTTCGGAAGGGATTACGCAAGATGTTTCCACCCCCACTTGATTATATCCCTGTACACTCATCCCCCTATTTGATTGCCCGCCTATTTGGGGGATTGATTGTGACGAGGAAGATTGGTCTTTCTGAGAGCTATCGCGGCCGCAACTCATCAGCATCATACACAACAGGATAATTTCAAGATGTCCTATTAAATTTTGCGTAGAAAACGCCATAGAAATAATTATGCCTCGGCCCCTATCCTTGGCGCAAATGGCCCGAAATAAAAGAAAAAGGGGCCATTCGGCCCCTTTTCAGATTGGTGTGTGGCAGGATTACAAGAAAAGCTGGCCCATAATTTTCGCCATGTGCTCAGGTGTGGTCTTATTAACTTCGGCGGCCTTTTTAATTAAATTCTTCATGTCCGCGAAATTACCGTCATTTTGTTGTTGGAAGGCCTTCCTAACTTGATCCATATTGACGCCCAAAAGTTCTTCTGAAAAAGCATCAGCGTCGCCTCGAGTAAGTTCTCGTGCCTGAAGTTTGCGCCAGTGCGTGGCCATTTTTGCCACTTTCTGTGAACGATCTTCAGACAACCCGAAACGCTCAACTAATTGGCGTGCCATCTGGCCTACGACAAAAGACTCTTCAATAGCGCCGCGAAGTTCAAGATCTTTAGAAGAAATGGAACCTTCTTCTAAGGCATATCCTCTCAACTTAATGCCGCTTTGTTTAAGAGAACGAACCCGTTTGAAATCAAACATGTCGTTGTAGACCATGGAAACCAATTTCACGCTTGGATTAATTTTCTGTCCGGGTTTTTCGGCGGTAATCGAAAGGCCATATTGGCCATCGTAGTGGCCATCGCTGTAGCCGGAATCATAACCAGAATCATAACCAGAATTGAAACCAGTTGTAGAGCCATCACTGTAGCCTGTGCTATAGCCACTGTTGAAACCATCATTGTTGCCTGAAGTATAACCAGAGTTGTAACCGGAGGTATAAGTGCTGGCCACTCCGCCATTATATCCATGGGTATAGCCTTCATTGTAGCCATGGGTATCGCCATCGACATAACCCGAATTATAACCAGAACCATAACTACCGTTGTAATTAGTAGTGTAAGAACTGTTATATCCACGCGTATAACCTGCAGCATCGCCCGAACCATAACCGACGGTATAACCATCGCCGTAACCGTTGTTATAAGCATTGGTCACGTGGGCGGGATCGGCACCATCAACCAGGCCATCACCATAACCATTGTTATAGCTATTATTGTAGGCCGTGCCATAGGCCGCTGTATCACCTTCGGCAAAACCGTCATTGTAACCGGCGGTCCGACCATCATTGAATCCGGCAGTGGCACCTGCCGAAGCTCCGGCCCCCGAACCCGTTACAACGCCAGAATTATATCCGGCCGTTTGCCCTAGACCATATCCAAGAGTCTCGCCTTGGGAAAAACCCAAGTTGTAACCGACCGTGTAACCTTCGGCCAGGCCCACAACGTGTCCGGCACTAAAACCAGTATTGTAAGTGGCCGATTGAAAATAGGTCTTGGCCTCATTGTAGCCTTGAGTATAACCAGCGCTCTGGCCACTGGTATATCCATTTTGATAACCCTGCTGATCACCGGCGGTGTAACCTTCGTTATATCCATCACGGCCACCATCACTCAAACCTTGCTGGAAACCAGTTTCCTCGCCTTGTTTGAAGGCCTCATCATATTTATTTTTACAGGCCGTCACATTGAGCATCGCTCCCACTAAGAGAAGCGAGGTTGCTTTTTTTAACGTCTTTGTTGTTAACATTACGCTCACCATATACATCTCCCCTTAGAAAAAGATTTTGCCCATGATTTTTGAAATTTGCTCAGGCGTGGTCTCATTGGCCTTGGCGGCCTTCTCCATTAAGAGATTGAGATCCTGTGAACTACCTTGCATGGATTTCTTCACCGCTGCCTGAACGTCGCTTATGTTCACACCAATCAAGTCTCGCGAAAAAGCGTTGGCATCTTTCTCTGTTAGTTCACGGCCTTTTAGCTTGGCCCACTGATCGGCAACCATGGCGACACGCTCGGCACGTCCTGCAGACAGGCCGAATTTTTCCACAATCTGTCGGGTAATCTGGCCAATTTTGTAGGCCTCTTCCAGCGCCGCTCTCTGTTCTAAGTCACGAGCGCGTAAGCTGCCCTCTTCCGCCATGGCCCCGGCCGAAGTCCTCCCTGCACCAAATTTTTTAATCTTAGAGTAATTGACCAACTCTTGTTGAAAGAGTGAAGCCAGGCGCACAGCGGGATTGATTTTTCTCTTTACGGCTTCATGATCAGACAGTCCGGCCTGTCCATCCGAATAACCGTCATCATACCCGTCGGTGTAGCCACCGTTAAAACCCACATCAAAGAAATCATCGAAACCATCGCTGTTACCGGCATTGTAACCACTGGTATAGCCATCATTTTGGCCGTCAGCATAACCATCGTTGAAACCAATGGTAACGCCATCAACACTTCCATCACTATAACCATTACTGTGACCGGCGCTGTATCCGGCGGCATCTCCGTCAACATAACCATCATTATATCCGTCAGCTAGGCCATCATTTCTTCCGGCAATCCCACCATCATGCACACCATCGGCATGGCCATTAACATCACCGTCGGTATAACCATCTGCATGTCCGTCATTGTATCCAGAATTGTAGGCATTATTCACTGCTGTGGCA
>CAYHRT010000304.1:0-3856 GCA_964359085.1 uncultured Bdellovibrio sp.
GAGCATCGCTCAGTCGTCCCTCCAAATCGGCCAGGGTGCGATCTTTGTCTTTCACACGCGCAAGCAATGAAGAAATTTCGGCATTTTTTTGCGCCATGATTTCATCGCTGGCGCCAAGACTCACGGCCCCACTTCCAAGACCACTAACGGGCACGATAGACGGAACTCCTTCCGGAAGATCCATGCCGCCACCTCTAAAAAGTGAAGATTTGAGTGCGCTGGAATTTTGAATGATCGAATCGAGATAATTTTTAATGACTGACGCAGGAATTTGGTGGGAAAGCTGATGAAATTTACGACGATAGTAAAGCCAGTAAACAATAATCAGGCACCCTAAGATAGCGGTAAGCCCAAGAGCAAGAGCGATAATTTCATCAGTGAAATTTGTGGATAAGCGAAAAATCTCGTTCACCGGCCCCCCTCCATGGTAATAAAGAAAAGGCGTGCTTGGGCACACTGCACATCCTGTAGTTCTATGATAACCGAAATTCTTATTGCTCAATAGGGAGAGAGATAATTCGGAGTAAAAAAATTATCTGACAGTTTTTCTCTTTTTCTGGCTTCGATTTACGAACTTAAGTAGGGACTTAAAGAGGGGTAAACGGGCCGCCATAATCGAACTCTGGAAGGGTGAGAACTCATTGCCTTTGTAATTGGCAACCTCTACCCCTGCTTCAAGGCAAATGATTCCGGCAGCGGCCACGTCCCAGGGGCCCAACCCAGACTCCCAAAAACCATCAAAGGTTCCACGGGCCACATAACATAGATCGAGGGCCGCCGATCCCAAACGTCTCACCCCTCGTGCCGACTGCACGAGTTTTTTAAAATAGGTAAATTCTCGCAAGAGAGTTTGACCTTTTTCACCAGCAAATCCGGTAACCAAAAGAGTATCGCGAATAGGCTTCAAATTCGGCCTAGGTCTTAGGCGCACAGGTGCTTTTTTCTCTCTCAGGTTTGAAAAATAGGCACCTCCGCCCTGATAGGCAAAAAAACAATCACCATTACTCGGTCTATAGACCACTCCAAGGACAGGCCTCCCAAAATACATGAGCGCAATGGCAATCGAGTAATAATCCATGCCGCTTAAAAAGTTAGTGGTTCCATCTAAGGGGTCAACCGCCCAAGACCACTCTTCTTTTGAAAAACTCTCAAAATTGGCGTCCTTACCACCATGACTCTTATAACTTGACTCTTCTGCTAAGATAGCATCGTCTTTGAAAGTCTTACGAATTTTCTTTAACAGGTATGCTTCGCTTGCCAAATCCGCATCAGAGACAACACCAAGCGCTACCTTGCGCGAAATATGAAGAGAACTCAATCTACGCTGATATCGAGTGGTAATAGCACCCGCCCCTATCGCCCATTGGATAACCATCTCACATACTTTTTTCAAATCACGCGACTCAAGACTTTGATTTTTTGGCGCACTCATAAAATTATTCCTCACCACTCTCCTCATCAATCTTTTCTTCGGATGGATCGGAAGGAATCGCATAATCACCTTCCAACCAGTGGCCTAGATCAATTAACTGGCATCTCTCACTACAAAAAGGCCGAAACTCTGAATCAGAGTATTTAAATTTTTCACCACAAGTTGGGCACGCAACCCATAACTCTTTTTTGGTCACAAGCAATTTCCCCATTTAAAATTTAATTCCTTCTTTAGCTTGTTGGTCAAGGAATTGTCGTGTGAAGAAGACAAAAAATAATCATTGATCTGACTAACAGGTCTTATCAATTGGCCACAATTGGTTAGAAATGCTTCCTGCATTTGCTCCAATTCGGACAAACAGATTTCTCTCTCTCGCAACTGAAGGCCCAAACGCTTGACCAGTAGCATGACTTGTTCACGTGCAATTCCGGCCAAACAACTTCCACCGCTAGTCGCGGGCGTTAGGATTTCTCCCTTGCGACTAATCAAGAAAATATTGCTCGTGCTGCTTTCGCTTATCTTTTTTTGAGACCCCTGCCAAAAGAGAATGTCATCCATACCCAAAGTAATGGCCCACTGCCGCCCCTTATTTTCAATGACATAATCACCACCCTTAACCTCTGCGGGCAAATCGCGCTTTCTCTCTGATAGGGATACTGCCAACTTCTGACCTGTCGATTGTAAAACTGGTGCCTCCCAGGCAAAGAACATCAACTGCAGTCCCTCTCCTTGTCGCTTAATTGCCGTCGGGCCTCCTGGCCCTCCGCCCTGCGGGCAGCTGCGCTGGCTTAATTCGCCATCGTGGCGAATTATTGTGGGACGTCCTATCCATTGCTGATCTTGAAAATGATGCAAAAACTTTGACCTCGCATCTTCCAAACTCTGTCGCATCAAATCCCAAACGGCACAATTCGTCTGCCCATTATGAGATGCCAAAAAAATAGTTCCAAGCCTAAGTCTTTCAAGGTGATGCCCCCACCAAGGAATCAAACTTCCAAAGGCCCGAAAGGTAGTAAAAATCAAATCACCATAGAGAATTGAAGCCTCAGGTTGAGCAATTTTTTCGATGACACCGCCAAAATAGCGATAGACGATCATGGCCAACTGCTCCCCCTAAGACTATGCTTCCCAAAATTACAAGATTACACAAGGTTATTAGATGGGGCACCCTTATGTATACGCAAAATCCTCTGCACCAAAGAAGGCTTTTTATTCTAGGACTAGGTTCTCAAGGCAAGGCCTGGGCCCAAAACTGGCGTGACTCCAGGCTCACTTTCCAAATCTTATTACGAGCAAACAGCACCGGAATTCAAGAGGCACAAAAGCTCGACCTGTCCACCATGTTTTTCAAAGAGTGGCGGCCGGAAAACAACGATATTTTTGCCATGCTAATCCCCGACCACACTCACAAAGAAGTGCTACAGTTTTTTGGTCAGCATGGTCGCGATATCCCGCTGACCTTTATTTACGCCCATGGAGTCAGCTACACCCAGCACATTTGGAGTAAATTTTATCCCAATTGGTCTCATTTACTGCTCGCACCCAAGGCCATTGCCAGTGAAGTACGGGCAAACTTTCTCTCCCACGAACCACTGGCCGCGGTTTATTCCACTGAAGGCAGCACCGCCAGTAATTCGGAAGACCTCCTGCTCTTTTTGGCCAAAGCACTGGGAATTAATCAAGGCCCCTTCAAAAGTACTTTCCGCGAGGAAACTCTCGCTGATCTCTTTTCTGAGCAGGCCCTCTTATGTTCCCTCTTGCCCTATGGTGCCAGGCTAGTTTTTGAAAAGATGGTGGAGAGGGGTATCTCAAGAGAAGTCGCCTACTTAGAATGCTGGCGGGAAGTTAAACTCATTGCTGATGCTATGATTAAGTTTGGACCAGAAAATTTTCACCGATTAATCAGTCCAAATGCCCTCTATGGCGGAGAGAAGGCGCGCCACATCATTTTTGACAAGTCATTCCATGACAAGCTAGATACACTTGCGGAAGACATTTGGTCCGGCTCATTTTTTGCAGAAGTCATGGAGCAAGACCTTGACGCAATAAGGCGACGCATTATTGCTGATTGGTCAACGACAACCTTGGCCCAGACTCACAAGGCAATGGAGAAAAAAGGTGTCGACTTATAACGAAATTAAAAATACTTCAAGAAAGCTGACCACCAGGGACTTCAGAAATTGGAAAAAGAACTCTGGGCGGCGCACTATTTCTGCCCTGACCTGCTACGATTTTCAAACAGCTCAACTCCTCAACGAAACTGACCTCGACATCATCCTAGTCGGTGACAGTCTCGGTAACGTCATTTTGGGATACGACCACACCATTAGCGTTGGACTTTACGAAATGGAAATTTTTGGAAAGGCCGTCCGACGTGGGGCCCCCGATAAATTTCTCATCATGGATATGCCCTTCGGCACCTAC
>CAYHRT010000305.1:0-3826 GCA_964359085.1 uncultured Bdellovibrio sp.
CCCTGGGGAATTTACATTCCTAGCGAAATTACCTTTATTAACTATCGTCTTTTGACCCTGGCGCTATTTTTAATAATCGGCCTTTGGCCTTTGAAGTGGATTCAAAATTCCCGTCAGAAATTAATCGTGACAGTTTTTGCTTTTTTATCTCTTGGCCTGTACTGCTACAAAACTTATATGTACCAAGAGGAAACCAAGATACCGATTAGGATGATTTCCCGCGTTCCCAATAATCGCATTCTCGGTTCCGTGATGTTTGGTAATAAGAGCGAGTACTTTGCCAAAATCTTGGACCTGACCCATTTTCTTCCCATGTTTTACACTATTCGTCACAACGGAATTAATGGTCAATTTTGGGCCTGCTACGCGCCTCATTTGCCGGTGTGCTATAAACCCGGCAAGGGTGTGAGTAACACTCCCGACTGGCATCCTTGGAAATTCAAACCCCAAGACCTTGATGATATCGATTATCTCTTATTTTCCACCATGTATTATGCTAAGAATCCTATCGAGACGGGCATTAAACAGGCCATTTTGGAGCGCATGAATGCCATTGAATGTGAAAATGGTTGGTGCTTATATCGCAAGAAATAGTTGAGGTAGGGCGGTGGAAATTTCTCAAAAAATTCAAGAGCTGGTCAAGACTTTTACCGCGTTCAATTCTTGGGAAGACCGCTATAAGAAGTTAATTGAGCTGGGCAAAACGCTGCCTGGCATGAGTCCAGAGCAACAAATCGAGGCCAATAAAGTCAAGGGATGCCAAAGCCAAGTTTGGCTTGCGGCCAGACTAGAGAATGGAAAAGTTTTCTTTAGCGCCGATAGTGATGCTTCCATTGTGAAAGGAATCATTGCCCTGCTCTTAAGTGTTTATTCTGGCGAAACGCCTGATACTATCTTGGCCTGTCGTCCAACCTTCCTTGAAGATATTGGTTTGAAGCAACATCTATCCATGAGTCGGGCGGGAGGGCTGAATGCCATGATGAAACAGATCAATTTATATGCCCTGGCCTTTAAGGCCCAAATACAAATGAACAAGGGGAACCAGCAATGATCTTAAACAAGCGTACACGCCGTCTGAGAACCAATGCAGGAATTAGGGCCATGGTTGCAGAAAATGCCGTCATGCCACAGGACCTCCTGGCCCCGCTTTTTATCATCGAAGGAAACAACAAAAAAATACCCATTCTTTCCATGCCAGGGCAATCGCGCTTCACGCTTGATCTAATATTAAAAGAGATTGAGGAGCTTCTCACCCTGGGGGTGCGTTCCCTCTGTTTATTTCCTGCCCTGCCTGAAGACAAAAAAAATTCTCCATGCACTGAGGCCCTTAATGAAAAAGGCCTATATCTTTCGGCCTTACGCGAGATTAAGAAACGCTTTCCAGAAATTATTCTGATGACGGATGTTGCCTTGGACCCTTATTCCAGTGATGGCCATGATGGTTTCGTTGACCCAAAAAGTGGTGAGATTGTTAATGATACAACGGTGGAAATGTTGGCCAAGATGAGCGTTCTTCAGGCCGCTGCCGGGGCCGATATTATTGGGCCTTCGGATATGATGGATGGGAGAGTTGGCGCGATCCGACAGGCCTTAGAAAAAAATGGTTTTTCCAATACCATGATCATGTCTTATACCGCCAAATACGCTTCTAGTTTCTATGGCCCTTTTCGTGAGGCCTTGGACTCAACTCCCAAAAAAGGGGATAAAAAAACTTACCAGATGGACCCTTGCAATGGCCGTGAGGCCATGCGCGAGTTGCAGCTTGATGAAGAAGAAGGGGTGGACATTGTGATGGTAAAGCCAGGTCTGCCTTATCTCGATATCGTCAAGACCCTTAGAGAAAATACCCATCTTCCTGTGGCGGTTTATAATGTGAGCGGCGAATACGCCATGATCAAGGCCGCGGCACAACTTGGGTGGCTGGACGGAACAAAGTGTATGGCCGAAATGCTGACCTCTTTTAAACGTGCCGGTGCCGATATTATTCTGACCTATTTTGCCAAAGAGATGGCCCAGTTCATCCGGAGATAGGCACCTATCTACGTAAGATTGTTTTCAAGTTCTTGATCTGGGTAACGCGAAAACTTTTTTCCGATGCAACCCAATTATTCTGGGCACGGCGGGCAGGAATAAGACATTGCTCACCGGGGGCGTTTACATAATCTGTGGCACCTTGAACTAAGATCCCTTCCACAACACCCGTATTTTGGTTAAAAACCGGACTGCCACTATTGCCAGCGAAGGTATCTAGATCGGAGATAAAGTAACTTCTCTTGCGGGCGATAGAGCGAATAGGCAAAAGTAACTCCACCCAATTAAACGAACGGATTTTGGCATTATCAGTAATTTTAAGCGGTAATCCGGTTGGATGTCCGATGACCACTAAGGGAGTTCCTATATGGGCCTTTCCTTCAAGTCGCAGTTTGAGAGGTTTGCGTTCGGCACTCACTTTGCGATCGAGTTGGATAATGGCATAGTCGCGCATTTTAAAGAGTGATGTGCTGACTTCTTGCTGTACGATCCGTGCGCAGTTGTAGATGTTTTTCTTTTCTAAATAATCAGTCTGGGGCAGATAATCAAAAACCCAAGAGGATGAATCACAATCATCCTGATTTGTTACACAGTGTCCGGCAGTCATCATGAGGTCTGGCGCAATGAGGAATCCACTACAGTGAGGCAGAGTGAACTGCTCGGCAAAACGTTCTTTGGAGCAGACATTTTGAGAGTAAGAAAGGGCCACATGGGGAAAATCAACAAAGTTTTCACCGAAGCGAGATGATCGCAATTTGAACTTGCGTACTTTGCCTGCGACTGAAAGGGCCATTTCACGAAAACGTAGATCGGGATATTCGGCCACTTCCTGACGGTTGTCTATGCCATAGACCACCTTCGGGCCAAAGGCCATGGCGGTGGAAGTAAGACATGCGAAACAGAATAGCGGAATTAAAGAGACAACCAAATTAACCTTCTTCATGGATAGGGCCACCTTAGAAAGAGTTGAAACACTGCGCAACATAGAACTACTCAGGTCATTTGACGAGTGACTAGGAAATTTTTTCTTAAGAGATCTTTGGCAGAAGACACGTATTTTCAGGTTGTTATGCTATTTCTTGAAATTGATCAGTAAAAAAGCGTAATCCATGACTTGTTGGGACTTGGCCTGTTGACCGGTGATGGCATTTTTAAAGGCAATATAGGCATCCAGAAAGCGTGGGAATTTTTTGAATGCCATCACCAACAGACTGAGAATTCCTTTTTGGCCCATAGGTTTTGCCTGATCATTTCGAAGTTCGTAGAGAGTGGGAGACTGGATGAATATAATATCCTGTTCTTTAATGGCCATGCTTTTTTCTTGGAAAGTATAGGTTTCAGTTTTTCCCAGAGATGGCCCTGAAGTTAGATTCAAGGCCGCCAATTCTTGAGGGGCGGCAAGATTGAAATAGAGGGGAGCAAATTCAGGGCCGGCAGTGACATAGGTCAGTTGATGTTGACTGATACTGTAGATGCCAAAAAAGAGAGAGCAGACAATCTTTCCTTTATAAATCTGATAAAAGGTACAGTTGATGTAATTAATACACTCTAAGGCAGTTGTTTGGTTATTGACCTTACCGCTTGTACTGAGAGATAAAAAGATGGATTTCAGTGAAGTGGCGGCAATGGCGGCCAAGTGTCCATTTTGTTCAGAAATTTTAGCGATGGCAAAAATCAAATTGTCATTGTGGAGGCAGTGATACCAAAAACTGCCACCATAAACTATCGAAGGACGGAGCGTTCCAGCAATCTCAACCGGACCGTAGTTGGCACTTTCCAGAGGAGAAGCAAAATC
>CAYHRT010000306.1:0-3818 GCA_964359085.1 uncultured Bdellovibrio sp.
AAGAAAAACGGCCAGCAGTGGGGCGATCAATCTTTAACAACCGGGCAATTCCTAGGGTGGCCCCGCTGCGACTGACTCCCGGAAAAACCGCAATGCCTTGAAAAAGCCCCATCAGCAATGATTCCTTCCAGGCCAATCGTCCCGAAAATGTCTCCTCTTTCCGCTCACGGCCACCCCAGCGATCACTCAGCCACATAAAAAGTCCGAAAACCATGAGATTGATGGCAATGATCATAGGAGTGCGGGCAGATGTTTCGGCCACATCCTGAAAAGCCAAGGCCACAACTAAAGTCGAGGTATTACCAAGCACAATATTAAGAGCAAAAAAACCCATAGGTCCCAGGCGACCATTCTTGATGGCCCATAGATCCACAAGCATATTCTTGATATCACGCCAGAAATACACCAACACCGCCAGACCTGTGCCTAAATGCATGGCCAGATCAAAGGCCACCCCCGGGTCATCAATCCCCAAAACTTTTGGAAGAATGGCCAAATGGCCACTACTACTCACAGGCAGAAATTCTGCCAGGCCTTGAATCAATCCATAGAGCGTGGCAACCCATAAATTTATTTCCATCCACTCCCTCCTGCGTCTACCTCAAACCCTTTGGTATCATTATTACTTAAGCTCACAAAAATACCACCCAATATTTTCTCTAAGCGTTCTGACAATTTACTTCGCTTGGATCTTTTGAATTGTTGCAACGCTCGTAAGAGAATGCGCCTTAGGGCCACACTTTTTTCTCGCATGGCCACGGTGGCGACAGAAGCATAGAGCTTTACTAATGCGTCTTCTTTGTGAAGCAAACTTTGAGAATCAGTCGCAGCGTTTACTGCATTTTCTTCAAAAACAAAATCACACAGGCCCCCCAGGCCATCCCGATCACTCTCGCTCTCCCTGACTGTCGACCATTTAATGGAAGATAGAAATGTTTTAGCGAAGCGTTCTCGCAGATCACCACTACGCACAGGACCACTGAGTTTCAACATGGGAGTAGGATGAGTTGCTAGCGGAAAAAAGCTGACAGACCAATCCTCTTTATTTTCGCTCTTGACTTGGAAAAAATTACGCTCGCCTATTTTCACCAGCGAGGCGAGCGCTGGGCCGGACTTTGTCTCCATGAGTTGCAGTAAAAATAATTTAAAATGTAAAAATCCCTGAAGAAAAGGCCCATGAGCGAGAACGCCTTTAATCCCATCATACGGCCCCAATTCCATGGCCTGTTCAATAAGCCTTGCCAGATTACTTGCTTCATGACTTGCATCATTGGAAAAAAAGGTACTAAAAATGCCAGAGAACTCAAGGTAGCGTGCCAAGGGTGCTTGCAGACTGAAGAGGCCAGGCATGGAGAGAATCATCCATTCTTTTGTCGCTACCTCATAAAAACACACATCGGCGGCACCTGACACCCACGCCCCTTTGGTATTCTGCGGGCAGGGAAAGGTGATTAGGTTTTCTGGATTTTCACTCAAGGCCTCGAACCCGAAAACCCGGGATTCAAAAACCACAGATTGACTAAAATCACCTTGGGCCACATCCAGTTTTAATTCACTGATCGGGAGCGACTCATTTCTGCTCAAACTTGAGCTATGACTTAAACGCCACAGCATAGGCCACGGCCAAAGAAGGCCTGTCAACCCGAGGAGGACAATCACACTCCACGAAAGAGAAGGCCGGCGACGATGATCGGGCAGCAAACACGCGGGGGGCATAAGTACCATCAGGAAATTAAGACCGGCATGCTTCCCTCTTTCTCTAAGATTGATGAAGGGCACTCGGCCAACCGCCATATCTCCAGGACTACGCCCTAAACTTAATATAAAAAAGGCCCGTAGAATAAGGGTAAGAGTATAGATAAAAAAGAGATGGACGATGAGAGCACTCATGCGAAGTTCAGAACCTAAGGTCTCGACTCCGGCCAGAATCTCAGTAAAAAACTGGACAAAAAAGTTGCCGTACGAATGAGAAGTCTGACCGATTAAGAAGGCAAAAATAAAGGCCCCAAGCACCAAATCCCCAATAAAGGAACATAGTCCAATCGCCCGATCCCTAAAATATGCCACAGAAAAATGGCGACTCACAAAAACCTCTATTGTCCTTGAGATTTCAAAAATGCCCAAAAATAATACGCTTTTTCAATATGTTAGCATATACTAACCCGAACCTTCACAAGAAAGAAGGCCCAGATACAAAAGTTGGTAGGAACCACAATAGTCTGATTTTACAATAGGGAAAAGGCCCTTATGAGGAGGACTCCGACATCGCCTCGGAACCCGACTCAAAAATTGGCCTGTTATGGCCTTAAGACTACAGTTAAAAAGGCCGATAAGAATGGCAGAAGTACGCTTAAAATAAAGGTTATTACCATGGTCAAAACGGACAAAAAACTATCGAGGAAAATGTCACAAATTATGCTGCAACCGCTGAAGATCATTATTCGCAAAGGGTTTGCCCTTCTCACCACAGTGGGATTGCTTGTCACGGCAGGCCCGGCAGAATTGCGGGCCCAAACTTCGACCACACCGAAACCTCCACCTGATAATTCCGCGTGGGCCAACACGGCCATGGGGGCGATCACGGGCTTCGGAAATTCATTTATGCAATCCATGCAGGCGGCCCAGGCAGCGCAACGAGCAGCGGCCATGATGCAAGCGCTGCAACCGCGGATTGTACCGGCCCGTTTTTTTCCTCAATGTCGAATCGCTCAGGCCGATCCCAATTTTCCCGCCAATGCTTGCAACAACGTCGCCGATCCCGCTTCCTTGCAACTGGCGGATGCCCTGGTTAACATGGCCACCAACTATAATCAGTTTTATGAACAACTGACTTCCACAGCGCAAAATACACCCTTTCCGGTGGGCATTCAGTGTCTGGAAGAATCCAGAAAGCAGGTGGAATCTCAAATCACGGACAAGATTAATTCGCTGACCGCCACCATTGCCCGCATCAAAAAAGAAACGCAACTTTTTCGTGATCAGAATCGTGCCATCACCGAAGATATGCGCAATATCGGTGATGAGTTAAATGGAACTCAAGGCAATCGCACGCTTGGTAACGCCAATCGTCCCACCGATCTGCGCGATCAGTTCAAGGATGGCGCTTGTAGTGAGGTTCTCACCGATGCCATGGTAGGAGGGGGAAAAGGGCTGCGCGGACTGCGTGATGTTTTCAATACTCCTGGGGAGAGCGGACAGGGGTTGCGAACCACCGCTGCCAATTTTCAGCGTGATGTACCGGTCTTAAAGCAACACCTGGAAACACAAATGACTCGCATGATTGGTGATGTTCGCGAGGTTGGCCTGGAGGACTGGGTTGGACAAGCTGATTCGCGTTTGACTACCATTCGCCGTGGCGGGCTGACGCAATTTGGAGGCATGAGTGAGGCCATGCAAAATGAAATCACTCGCTTCAATACCGATTTGGCCAAGATTAAGGGAGAATTGCAGTCGGTGGTTGGTGGCGAATTTCAAATTCCCAAAATGGACAGTCACTTCCAAGAAAACATCCAAGGCTTTGCCAACGGGGCCAAGAGCTTTTTCAAAAAGAAATTCGTCAGCGGTTGTGTGAGCGGTTCCAACTCAACTGGTGTTGCCCTTACCACAGATCAGATTATCTCCGGTCTGCGCATGAGCAACAATGAGGCAGGAACAACCTTGAGCGATTATAAAGTTGCCTTGAATAATATTCTCAGTTCGGATTCCTTTAGCCAAGACAAAATGGCCCAGATTCGTGCCTTAGAGCAACAGTATTGGGGCTCGATTAAAGTCGAATTTGTGGATGCTGGGGCAAAAAAACAATTAGTCTCACCTTATCA
>CAYHRT010000307.1:0-3787 GCA_964359085.1 uncultured Bdellovibrio sp.
AGGTGTTTAAATAGTTGTTTTAAAGCCAATTGTCAATTGAGGCACCGCTAGGAGCATTTTGCCCAATTCCAACTGATAAATATCGGCCCTGATATAATAAACGATGGAGGATCTATGAGGATACCGGCCATTGCGGCCCAGACTTACGACCAATGCAAAAACAGTCCGATCTTGGGCCAGATTTGGAAGAAGATGATCACAGCAATTGCCAAGATAGGCGATCCCATTAAGAGGATCAGGTTCACTCACGATGCTGTAGACAAATCGTTAGAGGAACTCTTTTGCAATCCCGTAGTGTCGAAACATGTCTCCTGCAAGAAAGGATGTTCAGGATGTTGCTATACGCAGGTGAGCGTCACCCGTGATGAAGCCGCTCTTCTCGCCCAAATCGCGCAGAGTAAATTAAAAAATAAAATAGATCTTGAAAGGCTAGAAAAACAAGCGCGTGCTGGAGATAGTGCGGCAGATTGGTACAAGTTGGCCTATAGTGATCGGCGTTGCATGTTTCTTGATACAAATAATGAGTGCATGGCCTATGCTGACCGTCCTTCTGTTTGTCGAACAAATTACGTTTTCAGTCCCGCTATTCTTTGTGATACCAGGGACGGTCTCGAGCATCCCATCCGTTTGTTAACGACGGAAGAAGCCAACATGGTAGTTGCTGCTTCATTCATGTCGGCCAAAGAGACTGGGGCCTTACCTTACATGCTTTGGAAAACGTTTTTGGAACGGCGGAAAATTGCTAAGCAATTCAGCTTATCTAGATAATACGAAAAATTGCGATCGAAGATTAGGTTCCATGACCCCTTTGGGACTCACTGCAGCCGTAAACCGGCGCAGTGAGTCCCAAAGGGGTCATGGAACCTATACTGAACCTATACTAGGGATTTTCGCCTGTCACACAACCTTTTAATCCTGAAGGTGTCACTTGACATAGCCATACTTGTGGCCCGCGTGTGATACCAAAAAGGAAGCTATCATTTTTGGTCACAGCAACCGTATTTTTTCCAATACGTGTGACTTCAGTGTACGACGAACATGAACTTACGAAGAGGGCAATTAGTGACAGGGCCATAAGGCGTTTCATGCAAAGCTCCTTTCTCTCAAATAAGTGGTCTGGTGCTTTTATTATCAATGAGATGGGTGTTTCTACTCAAGCTAGGGAATTTTTTCCGTTCTAATATGAGCGGGGATATAATTAGTGTTTTGGTTTTGGTGCGGAGGTGGCCTGGTTTCGAAGTTGCTTGAGCTGTTCAAGCTTGGCCTTATAGTCTACAACATAGAGCCGATCTTTGGGAATTTTGTAAGGTGGATTATTTTTGTATTTTTCAAAATAATCGGCCACTTCGTTTGCTGAAATGAAGAGATAAAATTTTTCACCGGAGCCATTGATTTCAATCCACTCCTGAGTCACTCCCCATAGCTCTCCTTGTAGACCAAAGAGCGGACCACCAGAATCTCCGCCACAATGTTGAGTGTCCAACTGCACCATCTCAACTTTTAAATTCCGATCAGGTCGGTATTCATCAAGAATTTTTACCGCAGTAACAAATTGGTAAATATCTTTATAAATTGCTTTCAGCTTACCTTTAACGATGCGAAAATCACGCCCGGCACAGTGACCGATAAAGGTACCTTGATGCCCGAGGGAAAAATTTATTTTACTTGGAGCGAGATAAGCAGAAGGGGAATAGTCGTTGACCTTCATCAGGCATAGATCAATTTTACGATCATCTTGACATGCTAGAATTTCAATCTCTCCCAGAGTGCGCGCAAAATCTTGCGGCAGAATCTTAAGAGTAAGTTTCGGATCATCAAAGAAGGGTTGCAAAACGTGATAGCTGGTAAGTAAGTAACCTGTCTTGGATAGAAAAAATCCGGCACCATAACTTATCACTTCTTCTTTTTTATCCAAAATTTTAATTTGAACCACCGCACGCAACTTTTCTTGCTCTAATTTTGTTTGATCCTGAACCATGAAGTGCGTTTGACCAAAGACTGGGCCAAGGAAAAATAAATAAGAGAATGCAAAAATGGACATATACATACAAAGGCCTAGAGGAAAACTCCATTGATGATTTTGACACAAACATTATAAATAGTGGCGGGAGTAAAAAAAATCGCGGCCGAGACTTCTTCGCCAATGCAAGACCCTTGGCGGACAATACAGGGAAAACCACTTGGTGCTACCTTGGTACACGTTGCTTGAGCAAAAATATTGCCATTTTGCTCTGTTGCTGGGATTGGTTTTGGAGCATTAGGGTTTTTGGCGCTAATTTTTTGCAAGGCCACCTGAATTTTTTGTGGTAGGTGTGACTGACTGAAACCATTTGTTGTTCCAGAAGCGGTATCGGTCGAGGTCGAGGTGGTTGGGATAGGTTCCTCTGGACGTAAAACAGAGTTGCTGGCATTTTCTTCTGGTTCTGATTCGTTGTCTTGTCGGAGCGCTCGCACCTTCATTTTACGGGGGTTATTTTCGGTATTAATAAATGGTTTTCTTTTACGATTTAAAATCTTTTTCAAAACCATGGCCAGTTCACTTTGGCGTTCATGAAAGGTGGTGGCAATGCCAGAGTCCAGCTCCCCTTTTTCTGGGTCATGGTTCCATGAAATTTTCTTTACCCACAAATATTTTTGCGGAACTGTCAGTTGTTCGCCCTCAATGGCCACAATGGATGTACCGGCGGGCACGATCTCGCTATCATCATGAGTGAAATCGAAGGCCTGCACTTCACCATCCAGAACGATGGTCCAGGTATCCTCAGCATCACTTTCGATAAAGGTATAAAATTTTGTTCCACGCACTCCAAAAGCAAGGCCTTTTTTTGTCTCGATTTCTACTGAAGGCGGTCCCGTAAATTTTTTTACGACATCAACCATGACACCACCAAGCCCCAACAGGAGGCGTGAGACCCCAAAATATCCTTTTTCACTTTTGCCAATCAGGGCAATAACAGTGAGCTCTGAGCTGGGAGTGACCTTAACGGTGCTGCCATCCTGGAGGTTTAAAATGGCAAATGAATTTTTCTGTGTAGTGATTTTGTCGCCTTCAAAGAATTGCATGTCCTTTAAGGCATTTTGAACAGATTTCACTTTCTTGGATTCAAGAGTGACTTCCCCCTTGACGTAGCGAAATGATCCCGCAAAAAGGGCATCTTCACCTTGTGCGCTACCAAGCACCCCAGATAAAAGGAGAATACTTAAAATAATGGAACTAATAGTTGTGGGCGTAGACACAATTCACCTTGATCGGGAATGCCCGAATTTTGTTGCATGAGTTTATTCTATGCTCTCATGATAATTCAACTCCTTACAAAATGAATTTTTTTCCTATTCAATATGGGTAAGGGGGCGAACAAAATGGGTTTATACTGGTCAATATTAGGTCTTGTTGGCAGGAGAGTGATATTTTGAAAACAAAGTGGATGATTTTAGTTTTTTTCGTATTCATCATTCATTCCGTCTGGGCGGCGGACGGAGGTGCAAGTCCTTCACATGCCACTGGTGCCACTGGGCCCCATAAAAAAGGCGACCGACCTCTCGCACAACTTGCCGCTACCTGTGCTAGTCCCGCTTCAATGTTGAATTCTAACGATTTCTCCTCTCCAAGTGCCTATAGCGCTTATCTCACCATGTGCGCTGACTTGGCAAAACAGCAACAGGCTGGAGCTACTGGTGGCGGGCCTGCTGGTGGTGGGCCTGCGGGTGGTGGGCCTGCTGGTGGTGGACCTGCGGGTGGAGGACCTGCTGTTGGTGGAAGTACGGGTCGAGGACGTGCTGGTGGGGG
>CAYHRT010000308.1:0-3778 GCA_964359085.1 uncultured Bdellovibrio sp.
GCAACGATAGCAGCAGAAAGAGCAGCAGAATCGGGCAAGTCTCATCACCCTATTAAGCGAACGACTCAAAAGGTGGGGAGAAACGATATCTGTCCCTGTGGTTCAGGGAAAAAATACAAGCATTGTCACGGGGCTTAATTTATGTCCAGCAGTCATGGTGCAGATGATTCAACTGATGATAAAAAAGATCTCACTCGACTCGAAGATCTCTCTGAATTTTTACACGAATCTGATCCTAAAACTGAAGCCATTTTGGCAAAAAATAATTCAAAGGAATCCCCCAAAAAAGGCACACCTTCAGCCAGTCTCGATGATTTAGATGATCTTGATCCCTCCACCGAAAACTCCAAAGAACACGAAATTACCTTGGAGGAAGCCGTCGACGCAATAGAGGCCGATTCCGCTAAGGAAGTCGACGCAAGCGTGGCAGAGAATCTGGTCGAAGAAAGTGGCCAAGAAATCACATCTGAATTAGTTTCAGAATCCCCTGAAGTACCAAGTCCTGGTACTGATGAAATATCTCTTGATGCACACGATACCACAGATTTTCAACTACCAACTGACGATGCTCCTGTAGAGGAAAATACGGCGAACGAGGATAGCTCCGCCGATGAGGAACTCGTGATAAATGAGGAGATCACAGTTGATGAAGATACTGCCATCGTGGAGCAACTCGACGAATCGCTGTCGGATGACATCACAGACATCCAAGAAGATATTGAAGAAGAAATCCAAATTGAAGAAATAAATGCAAGTGATTCTCCATCTGACTCTAGCAGTTCTCCAGAACCAACTCATGAGATAGCACCAAAAGAGAATTTTCAAGATGTTCGAGACTTTGGCGAATCAATGACGTTTGGTCAGGTTGGCCAAGGTGGAAATCCCCCCTATAGTGTCATCTTGCGCAATATTCAATATAAAGAAGACGCGGAAGAAATAAAAAGGGTATTAAAAGAACATGGTCTCTTAACTGAAAATACACAAAAGGAAATTGAACAGGGATTAGTCAATGGTTCTATTCTTCTGTCTCAATTAGCAGAATACCCTGCCATTTTTTTGGCACATGCTTTTCGTCGTTTTGACCTAACATTGGAGATGGGACTGTCAGCGGAACTTCACCAAAGCAAAAGCTATAAGGATGAAAATTACCGAGGGCTCGTATCCAAACATTCTCTCTATCAAAATATTGATAGTCATGTAGACCTCATGAGTGGGCCAGTCACCTTAGATCAAATCATCCTTTCTACTCTCTCGACCTTGGAAAATTATAAAATACATCGCTATCTTGATGTTGCCTCTGAGTCTGTCTTGGTGGATGAATTAACCTTTAATGACTCTCATAAAAACATTCAAAAAAAACGCACCGGGAGCAAGAAAAAGCCAATCGATATTTTCGACCTTGACTTCGCCTCACCTAGCTTAGCTGAGATCTATAAAGACCTTGCGCAAAAGCTTCGGCTACAAGCAAAGGAATTAAAAGGCAACGCGGTGGTCGGCATCAATTATCAGATCACGCCCCTGACCGCCACTCTCGCCAGCGCCAGAGGCGGTGATGAGGGGCTTACAAATGCCTATCGTATTACTTGCACCGGCAACATTGTATGGCTTTCCCATCTTCAAGCACCACTATGAACCTGATCACCGCACCCAATCATGTTGAAACACTGATTATCGGAGGAGGTATTGTTGGCGCTGGCATTTTTCGTGACTTGGCCCTTCACGGACATGAGGTATTATTGGTGGACAAGAACGATTTCTGTGCTGAAACCAGTTCGAAAAGCTCCAAAATGCTCCACGGTGGTATCCGCTACTTGGAAAATTTTGAATTCCATCTCGTGTATGAGGCCTTACACGAAAAAAATTTATGGGCCCATCTCACCCCACACCTCTGTAAAGAAACTCCCTTTCTGATCCCCGTTTTTGAAGATTCGCTCCGCCCTCTATGGATGATTCGTGCTGGTCTACTCCTCTATGATCTACTTTCAGGCTTTTCCAACCACCACCATCAAATTTTAGGACGCAAGGAAACTCAAAAAATTCTCCCGGGACTCAAAAGTCATGGGCTTAAGGGTGCCGGAGTTTATTATGACTGTATCGTTGACGATACCAAGCTTGGACTGGAAGTAATTTACGATGGCCTATTGGAACCCAATGCCCAAGCATTAAACCACGTCGAATTAATTAATCTCACCACGACTCCGGGTTCAGAAATTATCCAAACTACTCTGAGAGATAATCTGACTCACACGCTTAAGCAAGTTAGCGCTAACCAGGTGGTAGTGGCGGCTGGCCCTTTCACTGATATCTTCATGAATAAGATTTTAGGGACTTCCTGGCCCCCTTGCCTGCTCCCGAATAAAGGGAGTCATTTATGGTTTAAAAAAGAGGCCCTCCCCATTCAAGCGGCGCTGGTTATTCAGGATAAAAAAGGTCGCATTATTTTTGTCATTCCTCATAATGAGCGCATTCTTGTGGGAACAACTGAAGTCCTGGTTTCGCCACCTTTTGAAAACCTAACCGCCTCTCCTGGGGAAATTCAATACCTCATCAATCTTCTACAGGACTATTTCCCGCACGGGAATTTTGGAAAATCAACGATGCTTTCCAGTTTCGCGGGAGTGCGTCCTCTCGTCAGGGATGATAATTCAAGTGATCTTTCAAAAACTGCAAGAGAACACAAGCTCTATTTCCCCATGCACAATCTCTGTGTGATTGCAGGCGGAAAATATACAACCTTCCGCAAGATGGCAGAGGATGTCGCCAGTTGGGCCCAGCATCGAGAAAACCGCCCCTACCTATCTGGTTTAACCACAAATCCTTTGAGACAGCCTTGCACCATCCTCCCTTGGCAACAGAATACTTTTGATAAGGAAATTTTGGAACACATCGTGGCCACCGAACGACCACGTACGTTAGAAGATGTGCTTTATCGAAGAATTGGGGCTTACAACATGGACGAGTGGAATCTTCTTTTTACTTCCGGCCCCTCATTTTTAGAGGCATGCGGATTACTCAAAAATAAGTTTGATGGATAGAATCTTATCGCTCAATAGAAGGCGCATGAGCGCCAAATGAAAAAGGCCCAACAGAAGCTGGGCCTTTTCGAGAGACATTCAACGGAGTTCAGAAAAAATCCTTTCTTCTTTCCTCCCACACACACAATAGTTGGTTCTGCAACTGGTATGCCAATTTTGCCAATCTCGGATGATCCTTCACCTTCGTCGTAACTGCTTAATATGAAAGATATCGCTCATCTGTTTTTCAATGCGCATGCCGAAATTACGTCAAAATCCTGGCGTAATACCCCGCGGCATCTATTCAAATAAATGACCCGAATGATAAAAATTATCTTAACCAATGACAAGATACCCACTATACTATCCAACACTTATCCAAACATTTTCGAATCGCCCAGGACTTGGGCAAAACTGAAAGGAGAAGGTCATGTCGTATTTGCTCAAGTACGCCAAAATATCTATTGTCAAAAAACAACTAATGGCAGCAACCGGGTTGCTTTTAAGCGGATTTCTCCTCACTCATATGGCCGGGAACTGCCTGATTTATTTTGGGCCAGAATTTTTTAATAGCTACTCGCATAAGCTGATTTCAAACCCTTTTATCTACGTTGCCGAAGCTATCTTGGCACTTATTTTTCTCTCCCACATGGTCTTGGCCTTCAGAGTGACCTTGGAAAATAGAGCGGCCCGACCCGATCCCTATTACGTAAGTGTTCATAGTGGACGAGGCGCCACTTTGGCATCATCGACTATGGCGATCA
>CAYHRT010000309.1:0-3752 GCA_964359085.1 uncultured Bdellovibrio sp.
AATTTTAAAGAGACTTGGTCAAGTCCAGGGGGATCGTGTGGGCGAAACTGTATCGTAAACTAGTTTACCTGTGAGATCAGCATCAATCTTTTTAAACCGATTGAACCAAATTTCCCTCTCTCACCTGATGCACTCGAATTTAAGAGAATACTTTTGATAGTTGATCACGACGAATTTTCTCTTGATCAACTCCTCAAAGACAAGAAGATCGAAGTCAAAAGTATAAACGGCAATCTCCACATAAAAATCCCGGACATTGGCAAAATAAAAGAATTGGCACCAACTGTTGCGGCCAATCTCGCCTTAAGAATGATGGCCTTAAAAGATACCACTTTTCATGGGGACAAGCTCGTGAGTTTTACTGGGCGCGATCGACTGTACTGCCTGCGTATGCTCACTGCCCATGCCGTGCATTTTGGTTTTCCCGTGTCAGTTGAATCCGCAGAGTTTGGAGGGTGGCGGGGTGGAGTGAACTGGGACGTCGTGAAGCTGGGCGAGAACAAAACGTACTTTCAAGGAATGGAAGTCGCGGTTACGTCAGTTATTAATAATTACTTCAACTAGGAAATAACTATGCGAACTATGCTTCTAATTTTTGTATTCATACTCTCTAAAAACTCCTGGGCAGTTGGCCTTAAGGCCTCCGCCGATAAGCTCGCGCAGGAAACGACTCGAATTGGCTTTGGTCTGGCCCTCTTTGGCCTTGTACTCTCTGCAATTTATTTCATGATCGGGAGACAAGACGCTGGTCAGAAAATGACCCAGGCACTTCTTGGTATTTTTATCTTGATGTTGAGTCCTTCCATTTTAAGTTTTATCAAAGGATTGGCGTAATGAAAAAATATCCAAAATTTTTGAAGTCACTGCCAGAGTTTTACGGCCTTGGTTTTCCAGACTTAGGCATATTGATGGCGATGCTTTACTTCTCCATGCTTTTTAATCTTCGTCCGGTGATAAGTATCGTCTTCAGTGGTCTTGCCATTCTTGCTTTCAAATTTATCAGAAAGAATATGGATTTGGTCGGATGGATTCTGCCCCGAGAGAAAGAAGTTTTTCTATGTGATGGAAAGGAGGAAACAAATGATTCCATTATTTCACGTTGAGGAAAACAAGTTGACTTCTCTAAATGGGGACGTCAGTACGTTTTTTGAAATTTTAGGCCCTGATCTCGAAGGTTTGGATTCAAGTGCCGTAGATAGAGTTTTCGCTGATCTTGAAAATGATCTGATCAACACGGAGGGTGTATTTAAGCTCTATTGGTTAGGTGGCAAGTTGTATCTAAACTGCTTTGGCGATATTTCACTTGAACACGGAAGGGTCATTGCAAAGAATGAACCTGTCGCTACCTTTTTAAAGCAAGAAGAGGCACGGGTACAATTTTACGACAATTACCTCACCGTCGGAAATGATTATCTACGGATTCTCTCAGTCGAAGATTTTCCAGACACTATTCGGCGCTTTGAAGCGAATGCATACTCGGATTTTGTTCTGTGTTTTAAAAAGATTCAAAAGATTGCGGCCAAACGCAAAATCAACTTCAAGCGCAAGCTTCACTTCTCAGCACTGTTTAAGGGAATGCGAGATTTGGATTCTGAGAATGCCTATTATCAGTCGGAAGACCTATTAAACGAGGTCACGACTGATAATAGGGCACTCTTTTTGGTTGAATGCTTTTTTCTTGTTCGCGCCAAGACGAAAGAGGCCTTGGATCAGAAGACGGATCGTCTCCTGGCCGATTTCAAAGGTAAAAATGGTTCACTGTTCAAGGAACAACGGGCCTTAAGCTATTTTTATCAATGCCTCGTCCCAGGAGTGGCCCCAAGCTTCAAGCGAAAATTGGATTTACCTTCAGACTATCTCACTTACCTTATTCCTCTACATCGAGATTTTATTTTTGAGGAAGGCCTTGAACTAAGCAGTCGTTCAGGGAATCCAGTCTATTTAGACCTCTTTCACAAAGAGGCACTAAATTTCAATTGTCTGATCACGGGGCAGTCTGGCCAGGGAAAGTCGATGATGGCCAATAAAATTTTAAAGTATGAGCTGGAGCAAGGGACTAAGGCCTTATGCCTCGACCTTGGAAACTCTTTCAGAAAAAACGCCCTTTATAGTGAGGGCCTAGTTTTTTCTGAAAGATTCAATCCCTTGCAATTTAAAAATCCGCGTTACTTAAAAGAATTCGTGTTGTCGGTTATTGATGAACGGCTTGGGAAAAAAGAAGAAGGGCGGCTCTTTGAAGTCATTACGCAAATCTTGGAGCAAGGTGTCTGCTCAAATTTTGCAAATTTCATCGGCGAGCTTGAAAAAGAGTTTTCGGGCATCAGCTATTATTTCGTTGAACTGAATCCGTATTTTTCGGATGAAGTGATGCCACTTAACGACTTTACCTACTGTGATTTTGGTCTTTACCCGGATGCTATGAAGGCCCCACTGATCATTTATCTGATTGAATATTTTAAACACCTCTCGGGGAGGAAAATCTTTGTCTTTGACGAGTGCTGGCATCTCTTAGTCAAGAACGCTGATTACATTGCGGAGTGCTTTAGAACCTTCAGGAAAGAAAATGCCAGTGCCATAGCGATCTCTCAAAACATGGATGATTTTTCTGAAACGCAACTAGGCCGTGTCATTATTCAAAACACCTACTTCAAGCTTTTTTTCAAGCAGGCACTATCGGAGTCAGAGTTTTTAGATGCGACCGGAAAATCTTTACTTGATTCGGTTTTATCAAAAAAGGGGGCATACAGTGAATTTTTATTTCTTACTGAAACTCATAAGAAACCTCTGCGTTTTTATCCTAGTGCTTTGGAATATGAGCTATTTACTTCAGACAAAAGCGATACCAATCATTTTTACCTCTACATGAAAGAGAAAGGGCACTTTCTCCCGTTCAAGGACGCAATTACCAATTACACCAAAATCAAAAATCCACAATGGGGGGCACATGAAATTGTATAGAATCCTTGCCTTTTTTTGTCTTATTTTAAGTTTGAATGTGCATGGGCAAATCATTAGTTCTGATACCGCGCTCTTAGTTGAGCTGGTAACGACGACCGCAAGCCAGTTAAACGAACTTGAAAAACTTGTTTCCAATGCTGAGAAGTACACCGCGAAAATGCAGCACTATAATGAGCTTTTTCAAGATGAATATTTCAGGGCCGAACGCATCCTTTACATTGCTGAGTCACTCGCCTCAAAAAAAGAAATTAACGATCTCGGCGAACTCAACTCTGCCATTCGAGAACTTAAGTATTCGATGACAGAAATGAAGGAGCTAATGCGTGAGTACGCCAAGATCAAGGGCGATGAAAAGACAACTAAGGCCCAGGTCAAATCAGAGAAAAAGGTGAATCAGAAAAAAGAACGGATGGCGCAAGGCCAGGTAGAAAAATCAATTGCTGCTCGGACAACAGGGCGAGCAACGCAGCTTACAGCGCAAAATACCGCGCTCCTTTATGAATCCAACGTGGACATGCACAAGACACAGCTTGAAATTCTGGAGAAGGTTTCAACCACCAACCGCCTTTTGGCCGAAGAGATGGAAGAAAAACGATTGGAGCAAATAGAAAAGGAGCAATCCTACAATCTAAATCGCTCTGGGAAGGGAGGTTCCAAATGAATATAAATATTTTACAAGAGATGCTCCTAATCGAGGAGAAAAGTGTTTTTAGTCTCTACAAAGAGATGATGCAGATTGCTGAATATTTTGTGGCCCCAGTATTCACCATTGGCCTAATCCTTGAATATTTCGG
>CAYHRT010000310.1:0-3704 GCA_964359085.1 uncultured Bdellovibrio sp.
TCAGGTGGTACCCATTGAGGAAATTGGCCGGTACCCTTTCAGGAAATTCGGCAGGAGATAAGTGGGCATGCGATATAGAAAGAAATGACAGACTTGTTAATCGTAAAATTAAGTTATGGTTTGTGGAAGCAGAAACAATCTGCGAATTTCAAATTGAGATCAATTAAATCGAAGATGAGGCCGATCGCAGGCCTTGATTGGCGATGGATGCAGAGAGGGCTTTGCAACCGATTGAAATCAAAAGTTTTTTGAGTTTGCTCCTGATAGATCAGAAAGGTTATAATGTCATAAAGGCGTTTGAGGTTGTTATGTTTGAAAAAAATGATTTGAGTAGTGAGAGATCGGAATTGCTTGAAAAGGCCAACTCACTTAAAGCGCAGTTTAAAAATAATGAGGATGCCCGGCTTCATTATGCAACTGCTCTCGAAAAAATTTGCACCAAAAATAGTAAAACCATCCAGGAATTTCTGATGCTGGCCGAATCATCCCAAGAATATAATGCCGAATATGCAGAGGCACTTTCACTCGACCGAATCATCAGAAGTCTGAGCATGATTAAATGAGTAATAAACATGGTTGGAACACCTGGGAAAACTATCTCCGGGTTCACGAGAGCGTTCTGAGAAAATATCAGGCCAATTTTATTTCGCCCGCACCAAAATATTCAGTCATCAAATTCACGGAATACTACTACCAGCTAACGCTAAAAAATCTTGAGTTGAAAACAAGGAAGGGGACGGTCGTCTGTATCAACATAGAAAAGGATGTTGAAGTGAGGCCAGGCGGGACAAAGCAAGTGGCCAGAACCGAAGGGTATTCATATCAAGCATGGTTAAAAGGCGGTCGCAACCTTGTCCGCTATGATAGTCCGCATGTGAATCACAATAAGTTTCATCACAAGCACGATTATTTATATCTTCCAAAAGATGTTCTCCCTGTAAAGAATGACGAATGGCCACATGTAAGTGAATTTTTCGACGAGATCATTAACAATTTTTAAGAGACCATGCGTGTACTAAAAGTGTACTAGGCCACATGAAAACACCTCAAAAAAGACAGTAACAGATAACAAACCAAACCTCGGTTCATGGTTTGAAAAACATTAATAACCGGCTGGAATCTAAACTAAAACTTGAAAAACAAAACAGAAAATTTTAGGCGAAAAAATTTTACAAAAAAGTCGTTCTGGTTTCCTCTCCTGGGCACCAACTCTGTTTTTTCTCTTGGACTTCCGTGCTGTTTTTCTTTCGTGGATGGCATCGATCGTGATTTCCGACGATGAGATGTTTTTCGCCGTTGAGTTGTTTTCCAAAAAATTCTACTGGTCGCTTGGCCATGCTGAAATCACCGAGGTGGTCAATGGTGTCGTTGGGAGTCACGACGGAATTCCAGCGGCGCACCAGTTCTTCATTCATTTCATTCATTCCCGTGAATGGACGTCCGCAATATTTGATGACGTTGTGGTGGTCAAAATGATGGTCCGCGGCGAAGAAGATCATATTGAATTAGACAGGGGTTAAATTTTTAGATTTTTTTTCATAGCTGATTTTAACTTTGGCGTCACGTTGGCAGGTGCCTCGGCAACTGATTTTGCAAAATTAAAATCTTCCTCGTTGAGTAGAATGCGATTGGCCTGTTCAAAGCGGATTATATCTAGGGCCGCGGCCTCTTTTGCACGACTGATCACATAGGACGATAAATCTAGGCCTGCAAGTTTGGCCGCTCTTTTGAGAAATTCTTTGGTTTCCTCGTCGACTCTAGAATTGATAATTTCATTTTTCATCATTTGCCTATGTCCTATGGTTGGAAGCCCCTCTCCTATCAAATATGGCACCAAGATGGGGCTTTGTGTATTCATTGTATACATATTAAGTATACAATGAAGATGTTTCAATGCGTATCTACTTAAATTTACTTACATAATGACATTCCAAGTTATTAAAACGCCCTGGGGATCACTGAAAATCCCAGGAATTATCAAAAATCTCATGGGAGAGGAGTCAGCTAGTCTATTCTAGGTTGGTCGTAGGGCGATATGTCGAAAATTGTGAAAAATAGTACAAAATAGTGAAAAATTGAAAAAGTAATGATGTAAAATTGTGAAAGATAGTGAAAAATAGAGTAAAATGAAACGATGAAAAATAGTGAAAAATAGGATAAGTAGTGACGTCTTACCTAATTAAGGAATTTACCTTTGAGTGATGACCAAGATCCAGAATTATTAACGGCAAAAGAAGTCGCTAAATTGCTTCGAGTCTCCGTGCCCACATTAAGGAATATGAGGAGGACGACGGCATTAGGTAAGCTGGAAATACCCATAGGAAAAAGAGTAAGGTTTTCCAAGCAAGCAGTGATGAAATATATAAAGGGACTGAATGATGAATCAGTTCCTTGGGTAATTCCAGTAGGTCAATTATCAATAGTATCAACTAAAAATCGAATTAATTTAGAAGTGAAAGAAGACCTTTTTGATTTAAGAGGTATTCAATATATTGACGCTTATGGGGCCCTTTCATTACTTACGCATCTAATTGGTCGTTCAAAAGAGGGCAAACAAACCGAACTTCTAATAAATACTTCAGAGGCCTGTAAAAAGCTTAATTTTGTAGGATTTTTTAACTGCCTTGAGCAATTTGCACCAATGGTGGTATGGGATAAAAAAATTCTTGTTGGGGAAAAATATTTCCCCCCAGATTCATTATTACCGATCACTGTACTTAGAAGAAAGGGCGAAGAAAGAAGAGCAGTCGAGGAGTTGAACACCTTATTTATTGCGCAAGGTTTTTCAGAGGACATAGGAGGCTATACTGGTTGGTTGCTAGGGGAGCTTGCGGATAATTCTTTAACACATGGAGGACAAACACTTAGTGAAAAGATTTGTTTTATTCAGGCTCAACGATACACCATTGGTGAGAATGCAAAATGTGTAGTTATGGCAATTGCAGATTTGGGACAAGGCATACAGGATTCATTAAGAAGCAATCCCAAATATAGTAATATGAGTGATGCGATAGCGGTGCTGAATGCATTCAGATATAGGGTATCGTCTTGGGATGATACATTTAATAGAGGAAAAGGATTGACTGATATCACGTCCATTGCAATGGGAAATCAATCCATCCTAAGAGTATCAAGTAGTAATATTGATTTTGAATTAGATTTTCAAAAAGAAGATAAATGCGAAATCATTAGAGTAATACCTCCTTTATTTAATTCTCGGGGGACTCGCTTTGGTTTCCTATACGTAGATCATAAGTTTCAGAAGAAATCTCGTGAAGAAGCAGATGATTTTTTGAAAAAGGAGATGGAAAGGTATGAGCATCTTGAAAATGAATAAATATGGAAGTGTTTTAACCGGACGAGAATTTGGTATAGACACAATGAAAACAATAAGTAGTGAAATTCAACATCCTGTGGTTTTAGATTTTTCTGGTGTTAATACGTTGGGCTCATCTTTTGCTGATGAAATATTAATTCCTATCGCAAATGGGCAAAATAAAAAAATAGATGTTTGCAATGTAAAGACACCTGTGTGGGATTGTATTCGTGACGTGACCACTGATGCAGGGATTGAAGTCACAATTATCGGCTAATACAATTTTACGGTTGCAGAAATGCCCCGGGATCATTAAAAATCCCAGGGCATTAAGTAAACTAATCAATCAACGGTACTCTGGGTAGAGAGTCCAAAACTTCACTTCCAA
>CAYHRT010000311.1:0-3683 GCA_964359085.1 uncultured Bdellovibrio sp.
ATCTGGCAATGGGCCCATGTTTAGCGCGTAAATCTCTATTGTAACTCTTGGTTAGATGCGCCGTGATTTCATTGGTTGATTCTATGTTTATTTTTTTCAACTTTTCGATAAAAGAATTTATTTGTGAGATTCTTGCTTCAGCTGGAGTTCCTAGGATTTCATCAAAGATCTCTTTAAACTCTTCTGACAAAAGCGCATAGAATGCGGGGACAAGTGATGTTTCAGGATTTGCATATCGAAGAAAGGCATACACGGCATCCCACCAAAAAATACTCTGCTCTTCTAGTGAGTTTGTGACCGCAAAGATGGTTGCCGGCATTGAATGAGTCCGTAGCATTGGTAAGGCGTTCGTAGATATCTCTTCGTAAGCATCATCAAAGGTCAAGATCAAAGGTCTCGCCGGTATTTTTTTGTTCTTCTTTGTAGCGCGGACTAAATCATCAATTGAAATAACATTAAAGAATTTTTGAATCATATTAATAAATTTTACATAGTTATCCGATGTGATGCTAACTGTAGGTAAGCCTACAACATCACCATTACTAACTCTATGGAACATCAAAATGACCAGTGGTCTTTTTAAAAGACACTTTAAAAAGAATGCAAACGTCAATAGCTTGGAGCGGTAAAAGATTTCCAAAATTCTATAATGCCATTTCATGTTCATTGCTTCCACTCGGCCAAATTGCTTTAGCAGCGCTCATCCTGTAAAAATCATTAAGGAAAGGCAATGATCCTTGTCAACGGCAAAGAGAATTTGCCATGAGCGTGCTTGCATCATCGCCTTGGTTGTTTAAAATCATTTTGCACATTGATCGGTGCATTTTGCTCAAATAAATCTTTAGGGCAAATTATCTCGCTCGCAATAGTTTATTTCATCTAAAAACTAAAGGATTACTTATGTGGAAAGGCAGGATTTTATTTTTATTTGTTTTTATGCTTAGCTGTGTTTTCTTGCACTCATTTGCAGGCACAAAAGGCGAGAACGAGACAGGCCCAGAAGACACTGTCTATATGATCAAAATGAAAAAGGAGATCTTGGCTTCTGATTTCGATACAATTCTTGATAAGCATGGCTTTAAACTCCTAAAAAACTTCCCTCAAATCAATGTCTCGGTTGTCTCAAACCCTAACCCTCAGCAAGTTCAAGTTTTTAAAGAAGAACAAAAAGATAAGATCATCTATATGGAACTTGATTACCCCGTTAGCGTTGTTGAAACACCTAATGACAAATTATTTTATGACCAAGATTCAATTAAGCGCCTTAGTATCGAAAAATCATGGGATTTTACTACTGGTTCTTTCGATGTCGTTATTGCTGTCAGTGATACTGGTATCTATAGCCGCCATGAAGATCTGGCGAATCAGATCTGGACAAATTTCAAAGAAATTCCAAACAATGGGAAAGATGACGATGAGAACGGCTTTGTTGATGATGTAAGTGGATGGAATTTTATTTCAAGTAATGGCAAACCCCAGGATGAACATGGTCATGGAACACACGTTGCCGGTATTATTGGTGCCGAGGGTAACAATAATTTTGGGACGAGTGGCATTAACTGGGACGTTTTTGTTATGCCGCTGAAATTCCTTGATAAAAACGGTAGCGGCACGACCTCAGGTGGGATCTCCACAATTCTGTATGCCGCAGATAATGGTGCCAAAGTATTGAATGCGAGCTGGGGCTCTTCGAGTAATTCCGCAGCTCTGACAGATGCTCTTAATTATGCCTATTCAAAAGGTATGATTACTATAGCGGCAGCCGGCAATAATTCGGCAAATAGTGACAAAGAACCTATCTATCCAGCAGGAAGTGACAGTGAAGGAGTGATTGCCATCGCTTCATCGGCCTCTGACGGTCAACTATCTTCATTCAGTAATTTTGGTGGCACCTCGGTTCACCTGGCCGCACCAGGTTCAAATGTCCTCTCAACTTACTTAAATAATACTTTTAAGCGCATGAGCGGCACGTCTATGGCGGCCCCGATGGCCAGCGGCGTGGCAGGTCTTCTTTTGGCCATGGATAAAAATTTGAGTGCCCTTGAGCTTAAAAACGGACTGCTTAATAGTGTGATCATCAGAGAGAGCTACCGTGGTATTTTAATCACCGAAGGTGATCTCGATGCCTCCGTTACCCTACAACAAATGAATGAGGAATTTAAAATCTGGCCTCATCAAATTAATCTTAAGAATGGTGATAGCTTTCTATTCTCGGCCATCAAAGCGCGTGGCCAAGTTGTCTGGCGGGTCAATGCGAAAGATAAAAAATTAGCGACTATCGATGCAAACGGTCGCTTAAGCGCGCAGGCCGGGAAGTCGGGTGTTTTGACTGTGACGGCGATAGACGAACAAGGTCATGAGGCCGTGACGGGAAATATCACGGTAGTCAATACAAATGGAGGCGGAGGTGGAGGTTGCACAAGAGACGCTTATGCGGGCGATAGTGGAACCAACCCCAAATCAAATTCTTTGGCACTTCTAGGATATGTCTTACTTTTGTTTTCTATTCTTTCGTATAAAAAACTTAAAAAAAGCTTTAAAGACTTTTAGTATCATGTGTTTTTGCTGGAGTGGGGCCATGAAATGTTTTACCTTTGCAATGATCACGTGCATGTTTTTAAATATAGCAAATGGCTCCACCCTGGCCCTCAAAAAAGGGGGGCTTGATTTCACCTATTCGAAGCCAGAAATTTTCTTTTCTGATCCTGAAACGCTAAAACTCTCAGTAATCTGGGAAATTCTCAATTGTTATCAGTGGGATGATGGAGAACCCATCAACCAATGTTATAATTTTGAATTTTACGTCATCCATAAAACCGCCGGTGGTGATCAAGCATTTATCAGTTTTTTGGAAGGTGCCCAATGCCTTACCGATAGTTGCGAAGCAATTGTAAAATTACCCTTAGTTCCGGTACTTACACCCTTGGAGTATGCGAAATATAAAATGGGATTGATGGTAATAAAAGAAATTAATCTGCATCTGGCCTTTGGTGGCGAGGAAGATCGATTAGGAAGGATTGTTGGAAGAAAACTCGCATCGGCATCCTACCATTTGAAGTTCATCTTAAATGGTACTGGCTTTGAAAGAGTTGCCATCATCAGAATGGAGAGAGAAGGAATGGGAGATGACTCCCATTCCTTGGTAAAGGTAAAAGATATTAGTAGTTGTTCAAATGGTTTTGCAAAAGCAAATCTTGCACAAAGGTTCCCATACCTCCATCACCACTTAGTAGCTGCCAATTTGAATCAAACATTCGTGGCCCCCAACGAGTATCGAAACACCAGACTGTCCAACTAAATTGATGGTCCGCCATCCATTGTGCGAAAGGGGCACCATAGCCGGATTTATTCCCTCCCTCGGTACCCCCGCTCTCAAATCCCCACTCGGTTACAAAGAAGGGAAGTTCTTCAATAGACCTTCCGAAATTTTTTGTAATTTGTGATGGCCATTGATTGGAGTAAATATGGGCAGTATACACAATATTTTTCCCAACGATTGGGTTATCAATTGCACCCGCCATATGCGCACTCCAAAGCGGCCCCCCCACAATGATGAGATTGTCAGGAGCATGGCCGCGCACAAGATCAACAGCAGGTTGCGCAATCTCGGACTTCCATTTATTCCAATCATCGGGATAGATTGGTTCATTATAAATCTCATAGATCACGTACGGGTTGTTCTT
>CAYHRT010000312.1:0-3662 GCA_964359085.1 uncultured Bdellovibrio sp.
ACTCCCACACCCTGCCAGCATTCCCTTTCAAAACAAGCGGAGTGCCCTTCTTGGTTTTTTCCCCTCAGAATTTTCCGGCATCAGGTTTCAGTATGATAATTTACAGACTCAAGGGCAGGAGAAAGAGGATCATACCTTCACTCTGCAGTTTAATGTGAGCATTGGCGCACATCCCGCCCATGCCTATTAAGGAAAAATTTTATGACTCCATTATTTAAAATAGCTCTGTTTTTTCTGATTACCTTGCCAATCGCGGCCCAAGCAAAACTTTATGTCGTCACGACGACAACAGACCTTAGGGCCATCGCCTCAGAAGTTGGCCAAGAGTTTGTCACCGTGGACAGCATTGCCAAAGGTACACAAGACCCTCATTACATTGAGGCCAAGCCTTCATTCATGACCAAAGCAAATCGCGCCGATTTACTTATTTCTATCGGCCTTGATTTGGAAATCGGATGGCTTCCCAATATTATTCAGGGGGCCAGAAATCCCAAGATTTTAAGAGGCGAGAAGGGAAATTTGGAAGTGGGACCTTTGGTTGAACCGCTGGAAGTTCCCACGGGAAAGATCTCCCGGGCCCAAGGTGATGTTCATCCGGACGGCAATCCCCATGTAACCTTGGACCCCTTTCGGGCCGGGCAAATTGCACTTTTTATCGCTGAACGTTTGGGAGAATTGGATGCAGAACATCGGGACGTCTTTGTTAAAAATGCCCGAACTATGCAGACAAGATTACAAGAGAGAAGTAAAACCTGGCAGTCCAGAATTGATCAATGTGGCATCAAAAAAATTGTCACTTATCACAAGACTCTGTCTTACTTTTTGAATCGTTTTCATTTGGAAAATTCTGCCATCTTGGAACCTAAACCGGGCATTCCACCCACCAGTGGACACATTCTTGAAGTTATCAAAATTATCAAAGAACAAATGATACCGCTCATCCTGGTTGAAAATTATTTTGACCCAACCGTGACCGAGAAAATTAAAAATAATGTTCCTACGATTCGCTCTGCCACTGTGGTCGTGGCCATTGATGGGGGGCTAAATATCTCCACGATGGATGACCTCTATGAAAACCTCATCAAGATCGTGAGCGAAAGCAAAGGGAAGTAGTTATGCCGATTTCTGAAGTCATTTCTTTTCTTGCAGCGCCTTTTGTCATGTGCCTTCTGTTGGCCGGGATCCATTGTTATTTAGGATTGCATGTCCTGGCCAGAGGAGTGATCTTTGTCGATTTGAGTCTTGCTCAAGTGGCGGCGTTTGGGGCGACCTTGGCCATTTTTTTTGGCTTCGATCACCACTCACCCGCTACCTATTTTATCTCGCTTGCCTCTACTTTAGGTGCAGCGACACTTTTTGCCTTTGCCAGGCGACATGAGAAAGCATTTTCTCAAGAAGCTATTATCGGGATTGTCTATGCTCTAGCTTCGGCCTCAGTCGTTTTGGTAGTGGACAAAATCGCCCATGGGGCCGAGCACATCAAAGATATCCTGGTGGGACAAGTCCTATGGGTAACCTGGCCGGATGTGATCAAGACTGCCATCATCTATGCCATCGTGGCCATTGTTCACTATCTATTCCGGAAGCAAATCATCGCGGCCTCTTTTGAACATAATGCCAAGAACTCTGCTTTTTGGGATTTTTTATTCTATGCCCTCTTTGGCGTTGTGATAACTTCATCTGTCAGTATGGCCGGAGTCCTCCAAGTCTTTGCCTACTTAATTGTGCCTGCGGTGGTGGGAAGTTTGTTTTTTACCACCATTCGTGCGCGCTTGATTTTCGGTTGGATTTTAGGACTGACTTTAAGTTTAATTGGCATGATCCTAGGGCATCTTTTGGATCTACCAGTCGGTGCCCTCATTGTTGTTTGTTTCACTTTGGTGCCTGTCGTGCTGCTTATCCTCTCACGATTGCTGTCCCTCGACTCCCGGGAATCTTAATTTCGCTTAAAACAGTATCGGAAGATTCGACACCGACAATATGAAAGGAATCGAGATCCCCTTTTAGCAGCTTGAAGCCTTCTTCCAATTTGGGAATCATGCCGCCCTTGATGGTGCCGTTTTTAATTTTTTCTTGGGCCGAAGCTGCGCTTAATGTTTTATATTTTGTTTGGGGGTTGTTGAGGTCTTCAAACACGCCACCGATTTGGGTAATTAGAACCAACTTGCTCGCCTTAAGTGTCTGGGCAATCTGAACCGCAACGGTATCGGCGTTAATATTGAGAATAACACCCTCGTCATCACTACAAAGTGGACTTAAGACTGGAATGTATCGGGCCGCGAGTAAATACTGAAGATAATTTGGACGAATTTCAATAATATCTCCTACCAATCCAAAATCAACAACCTTGCCTTCGCTGCCACTCACGACCTTAGGCGGACGTTTTTTTGCACAAACCACACCGATGCCACTGACACTCACACCGGGCAGTTTGAATTTATGCAGGATGGCCAACACGTTCGTGTTAATAATACCCGGAAGTGTCATTTTCATAACCTCTAGAGTTTCTGGGCATGTGACTCTTCTCCCGCCCACCATTTTGGGTTCAAGATTGAGACGCTTGGAAAGCGCCGTGGCCTGAGGGCCTCCTCCGTGCACTAAAACGACGTCATGATTCTGACTGTGTAACTGGCCTACAGAATAAATAAGATTGTTCAGCCCGTCTGGAGATTCTGCAACCTCTCCTCCAAATTTGATCACAATCATAAAAACCTCACGGCCACGATCCAAAATCATCCAGTCCGGCGGTTTCTTCAAATCCAAACATTAAATTCATGTTTTGCACGGCCTGGCCGGCTGCGCCTTTCACCAGATTATCAATGGCGGTAATGACGGCAAAACTTTTGCTGCCACTTCTTTCTTCCCGAAGTGCCCAACCAATTTCCACAAAGTTGGTGTGAGCAATATTGATGACCTCGGGTAACCCCTTGGGTGAAACCAGGCGAATAAAGGGATGGCCTTTATAATATTCCCGATAGATCTTTTCAATCTCTGCTTCAGTTATGGAGGCAGGCAAATCCACCACTGAGTTGGTCAAAATTCCACGAGCAAGCGGCGCAGAGATTGGGATAAAATCAATGGATAAATCCTTACCTCCGGCGGAAATCAAAGTTTGCTCCATCTCTGGCTGATGTTGATGATTAAGTGGCTTGTAGCTTTTCAGATTGCTCACTCGGATGGGATGATGCGTTCCTTCTTGGGGGGCCACGCCACTTCCACTACTTCCCGTGGGCCCAATCGCCCGGACTTTACCTTTGAGCAGACCATGTTTGGCAAGAGGCAGAAGTCCCAAGGCAACCGAGGTGGGAAAACATCCGGGGTTGGCAAGGTATCTGGCCTTCACAATTTCATTGCGATTCAATTCCGGCAAACCATAGACGAATTTTTCTAAATTTTCCGGGTTGGTGTGAGTAGTCTTGTAGTAGCTATTGTAAACAGCGGCATTTTTTATACGATAATCGCCGGAGAAATCAATGATCTTAATATTCATCTTCATCAGTTCGGGAACTTTGAGAAAGGACACATGGTGAGGGAGGGCCAAAAAAACAACCTCACAATCTTTGGTCAACTCTTGCGGCGAAATGTCTTCCAGAATATACGGCAATCTGTCTCCGAAACAACGATGAACCTGACCGACATTTTTTCCCACATGATCAATGCTC
>CAYHRT010000313.1:0-3659 GCA_964359085.1 uncultured Bdellovibrio sp.
TTTTGGATTAGGTAAAGCGGCACTATTCGCCCCACCTGCCCGAGTTGCTACAAAATTTCAACATTGCCCATACTGATTTGGCGTTAGGCCAGCGTTTGTGCAGGCGTTGGAGTGAGTTGGCCTTGGAAATGGAATTTGATTATGTCTTGTTTCCCGGCATCGTTGAGTCTATTTCACAATTGCGTCTGTTGGGAGCAGCGATCTATTTATGGACGGCGCGCGATCGCGCCTCTACCTTAAAAATTTTGGATAATTTTAACTTAAAAAATCTTTTCAGCGATTTTCGCTGTGGTGATGATACGGCCACTAAGCCTAGTCCCGATGGAATCATGGCGATGGTGGGGCATGTTCCTAAGCAGGACGTGATCGTGGTGGGTGATTCGCATATGGATATTCTTGGAGCTAAAAATTTTGGCTGTCGTTCTATTGCCGCGCTTTGGTGCCAAGGTGTGGATCGACAGACTGTTTTACGACATGCTCCTGATTTTTTGGCCAATACCCCGCTTGAGTGTTTAGATATTATTCGAGGTGCTTATGTTTGATTTTCTAAACGAGAAATTTTCCGATGCTTTCAAGGCCATTGCCGGAAAAGCAAAAATTAGCGAGAGCAACATTGAAGAGACTCTTGCCGAAGTAAAAAACGCCCTATTATTGGCCGATGTAAACTTTAAAGTCGTCAAAGAGTTTGTTGCCAAAGTGAAAGAAAAATCTTTGGGAGAGAAAGTCATTCGCGGAGTCAATCCCGGTGAGCAATTCATCAAAATTGTCCATGATGAGTTGGTACAGATTATGGGCACCGAGAATACTGAGTTGGCTTTTGAGGAGAAAAAACCCCTCGTGGTTCTGGTGGTGGGGTTAAATGGCCAAGGTAAGACCACCTTTTCCGCCAAATTAGCGCTCTACTTGAAGGAACGAAAAAATAAAAAAGTGTGGTTGATTCCTGCCGATACTTATCGTCCCGCCGCCAAAGATCAGTTGAAGGTGTTGGCCGCATCGGCGCAAGTTTTTTGTTACGATTCTGATCTCTCGCAAACACCCGCCAACGTCGCCTGCGCAGGTCTTAAGGAGGCCTTGCCAGTCGCCGATGTTATCATCATCGATACCGCCGGCCGTCTGCATGTTGATCAGGAGTTGATGCAGGAACTCAAGGATGTGAAGGAGGCCATGGGCCAGTATCAGTCTCAGATCTCGCTGGAATCGCTGCTGGTTGCCGATGCTATGACTGGTCAAGAGGCAGTAAATGTGGCCAAGTCTTTTCATGAGACCATCGGGCTCACAGGGGCCGTTCTGACCAAAATGGATTCTGATGCCAAGGGTGGTGCCGCGCTCTCCATTCGTACCATGACAGGAATTCCCCTCCGCTTTATTTCCACAGGTGAGAAATTAAAGGATTTGGAACTGTTCCATCCCGATCGGATGGCCAAACGCATTTTAGATATGGGTGATGTTGTCTCCTTGGTGGAAAAGGCCCAGACCGAAATTAATGAGGATGAGGCCAGCTCCATGATGAAGAATCTGGAGAAAGGTAAATTTACCATTGAAGATTTTTTAAAGCAGATGGAGATGATGTCCCGTTTGGGAAGTATGGGGTCCATTTTGAAGATGCTTCCAGGAATGGGAGGTATGTTGCGACAGGTTGGTGATCTATCACCTGCCGAAAATGAGATTAAAAGAATTAAAGTGATGATCCAGTCGATGACTAAAAGCGAGCGAAGCGATTACAAGATTATTAACGACTCACGCATCGGACGTATTGCCCGCGGTTCTGGGACAAAATTGGAGCAGGTAAAAGATTTTTTGCAGAAGTTTAAACAGATGGAAAAGATGATGGGCCAGATGATGGGAATGATGAAGGGCGGAATGCCTGGACTGGCAGGCATGGGAGGTTTTCTAGGAATGCCAGGAGGGTCTGGAGGAAAAGAGCGCAAGAAAAAAGATCCGGCCGCAAGAGGGAAAGGCCCTTGGGGAAATAGATACTTTTAAGGAGCGCGCGTCGCGTCGATGAGGTTCCCTAATTGACTTCATTAAGTCCATGAGTTACAAATGCCCGGCTTGCCGTTTGTTTTTCAATGACAATGAATTTTGAGGAGTTATAAATGGTTACGATTAGACTTGCGCGTGGTGGACGTCCCCATAAACCAGTTTTTACCATTGTTGCTACTGACGCTCGCTATTGCCGCGACGGTCGTTTTCTTGCCAAATTGGGGCAATATAACCCTCAAAAAGCGGAAAAATCTTTGACCGATGTGGATACCGAGGGCCTACGTGCGTGGATAGATAAAGGTGCAACTATTTCCGATACAGTAAGAACTCTTTTGAAAAAAAATAGTATTAAATTCTAGAAATTCTAGAGGCCTTGGCTTCTCCTGACCTTAGAGCGAATGAGAATATTATGAGTGAATTGCAAGAGCTGATTACTTATGTTTCCAAGTCTCTGGTTGACCTTCCCGAGCAAGTTCATGTCAATGAGATAGTTGGTGAGCAGACCACCGTGATTGAGCTAAGAGTTGATAAAACGGACCTTGGAAAAGTTATTGGGAAACAGGGCCGTACCGCCAGAGCGCTCAGAACTATTTTGAACGCGGCTTCCACCAAACTTAGAAAAAGAAGTGTTCTCGAAATTCTAGAATAAGTTTGCTCAATGAATGATGAATAAAGAATGGCAGCGCGAGCTAGGATTATTTCTTAAGGTAAAAGACCAATATCGTCTTGGTGACTTACCCACTGAGAGACCGCATTCCAAATCTAAAAATCTATCACTCCTGGCCAAAACCTCAATCAGAGATGCCTATAAAATTTTCTTTGAAATTGATCATGATGCTCTGACTGTTTTAAAAAATAACTTATCTCAAGTGGAAGAGATGGGGCGTGCTATTCATGCGACATTGGCCCGAGGTCGAAACATTTTTATCTCAGGTTGTGGTGCCACCGGCAGACTGGCCTTATCCATAGAAAAATTGTGGAGAGATAGTCACCCGAACCATCCCTTAGAAAATCGGGTAGTGGCCTTTATGGCAGGAGGTGATCTGGCCTTTATTCATTCGCTGGAGAGCTTTGAGGATCACCCTGAATTCGGGGCACGGCAATTGCGAGAATTAGGTTTTGCTGATGGGGATATGCTCATTGCTGTCACCGAAGGAGGAGAAACTCCTTTTGTGATTGGGACAGTATGGGAGGCCTTAAAAATATCTCACACCGCCCCCTATTTTCTTTTTTGTAATCCTCAAACCACTCTTTGTCAGGTGGCCTTTCGTTCCAAGGAAGTTATTGAAGATTCGAGCATCAAGAAAATCTGCTTTGATATTGGTCCGATGTGCTTGGCAGGTTCTACTCGCCTGCAGGCCACCACCATTCAACAGACCGCCCTCTGTATGGCGCTTTTTATTCGAGAGAACTTTGTATCTGAAGCCATGCTATTTTTGGATCATCTCTTGTCGTCCTATGAGAAAATGCAAATGGAGTCGTTGTATGAATTGGCCGAGTTTGAATCCCATACTTATTTGAATGGTCAATTTTGCAATTATGTGGCCTCACCTTTTTTGAGTAGTATTTTATTGACCGATACCACCGAGCGTTCTCCCACTTTTGGCCTTCCTCCTTTTGAAAATCCCAATAAGCGATTTAAGGATGCCTTGCCTTTTAACTCAGTCCACTCTAAG
>CAYHRT010000314.1:0-3632 GCA_964359085.1 uncultured Bdellovibrio sp.
AATACTCTCATTCTTACGTGGCCAATGGTCTCAGTCTTAGATGGCCAAACACAGGGCCCGGTCAGTCAGGAATCCGTTCCCAAAGTATTGTTTGAGGAAGTTTCTTTTAATAAACCCTTTGATATTCCTCCTGAGCTAAAAGGAGCTGTTAGGGGTGTTCTTAATCAGCTCAATTATAACCCTGGCATAAAAAAAATTTTTGATTTTTTAAATGTTAAACAAAGTACCGATAGCTATTATCGGGATCATCTCGGGTTACTCCTTAACATCGCAACTGCCATTGGTGTTCAACAGGAGTGCGCTTATGGTTCTTTTTTTGAAATATTGGCCTATGCCATTTATTTACATGACTGGAGCTTGATCAACAAACCACATCTGATAAAAATTTCTACCAAGGCTGAACTGGAACAACAAAAAGGACAATTACAATTTCGCGAAGACCGAGATGTTTTGGAGCACCCGGAATGGATGGCCAGTCAGCTAGAAAAATTTCAACTTGTTCCTGCTGATGCGATTACGATTATTAGACAACATCATGAAATGCCCGATGGAACCGGCTTCCCTCATGGAATAAATTTTAAGCGACTTCAACCCATGAGTGTCTTATTCATTGTGGCCCATGATTTGACCGATCATATCATCGGCAAATCGGAGTGGGATTTGAAATGGTATTGCCAAACGGCTGGTCATAAATTCACTGGGGGGCAGTTTTTAAAAACTCTCTCTGCTCTATCACAATGTAAATAACCACAGTTCGGACTTCGGGTCTACTGCGAAGCCATCTGACAAAGGATTTCAGCGTCCTCCGCGTTCAAAATCCTCGACGTAGCTCTGCTACGCCTCCGGTTTTTCACTTGTGCGTCCTTGAACTCCTTTGCCAGACGACTTCTCGCTACGACCCTAATTCCGAACTCAGGTTAAATAAATATTCTGCCAGGTTATATATTCTCCAGCTAGCTTTTTACTCAGGGCCTGCGCTGATTAAGGTCAGCGCGCTTTATCCTAGATAAACCTACAATGATAAATCTACAATTTAAGCCCGCAGGCTTAAGGAGTTCAATATGAGTGAAAAAGATTACTTAGAAAAAATCAGAGAGGTCGCCAAGCCGCTAAGAGAAAAATCTGATATGGGATCTCTTATCGATATTTTAAAAAATAAAAAAATAGTTATGTTGGGTGAGAGCACTCACGGCACAAAAGAATTTTATGAATGGCGAAAAATTATATCTCAGGAGCTTATTGAAAAACATGGTTTTAGCTTCATTGCAGTTGAGGGCGATTGGCCTCCATGCCAAAAGATAAATCGCTTTATCAGCCATGATCATGGGGGAGAGAATGGTAGAAGCGCTCGTGATGTTCTTTCAGGGTTCTCGCGCTGGCCCACCTGGCTCTGGGCAAATGTTGAGATGATCGATTTTGTGGATTGGTTGAAAGATTGGAATTCACATGAAGCAAAGCAAGTTGGATTTCATGGTCTTGATCTATATTCCTTCTATGAATCAATTGATGAAGTTCTTTCGCAACTTAATAAAATTGATCCTGAACTGGCCAATGATGCAGCCAAATATTACGTTTGCCTCGGACCATACAAACATGATGAAAAGGCTTACGCGCGTTCTCTATTTAAGGGTCATGAAGGTTGTAAAAAAGAAATTGCTGCCGTTCTGGCAGAAACACTGCATAGGACGATTAAGTCCGAGACGGATAAAGATTTTTGGTTTGATGCCAAACAAAATGCTTTAGTAGTTCTCAATGCTGAGAGCTATTACCGGGCCATGTTATTGGGCGATGATGATTCTTGGAACGTGCGCGATACTCATATGATGGAAACATTAAAAATGCTCATGGAGCATTATAAACACAATGCCAAGGCCATTATTTGGGCACATAACTCTCACATAGGAGATTATCGCGCTACAGATATGGTTTCACGCAGACAAATTAATATTGGCGGACTGGCGCGTGAAATTTATGGGAAGGAATCTGTAGCGCTAGTTGGTATGGGAACATCTTCAGGCTCATTAGTGGCATCCCATTCGTGGAATGGACCGATGATGACCATAAATATTTCTGCGCCACATTTTGACAGTATAGAGCACTCTTTTCATGAAGCCGTTGCGGGCCTAGGTTTTCCAAATTATTATTTGTTACTTGATTCTCACAATGGTCGATCGGCCTTGGCTTCTCTAAGCGAAATCAAAGGTCAGCGTGCCATAGGGGTAGTCTATACCCCTGAGCATGAACAGGTGGATGCTTATGTGCCAACGTCACTGACCAGTAGGTATGATGCCTTTATTTATTTCGATCGTACCAGTGCATTGACTCCTATTAGAGCAAATTTCGACAGTGATAAATTTCCTGAAACCTATCCGCATGGAGTTAGAATTTAATTTTCACCATGGAGTGCCATCATGCTTAGTAATCCTGTTATCTTAGTCTACACTGATTTTAGTACACCTTCCGATTATGCCATGAAGTCGGCTGAAAATATTAGAAAGCGAGTAGACGGCAGGGTTCATGCGATTCATATTTCAGATTTTCCAGTACACTGGGATTGGATTTCATCTGGGAGTAATTCGCCTCTATTTACAGGGGATGTCGAGATTAGCCTGCTTAATTCATTGAAGAAACTTATGCAAGATCAGGTGAAGAGATGTGAGCTTGAATGCACAACCGATATTTTATTGAATCAAATTTACGAAGGCATGCATGCGACGATCAATAAATTAAATCCCGATCTTGTCATCATGGGGCACAAGGGGAAAACGTCTGGACCTTTTCAATTGGGAGGTATGACGGCCAAGATTGTCGCTTCATCCAGCAAACCAGTGTTGGTAATCAAGAAGGTATTGAACTTTCCCCAAGAGAAAGTAGCGGGGCTTGTGTCTACAACAGGCCCGATGAAAGCAATCATTGCGGCAACTGAGGAATTCTCTTACCTCCTTTCGGCCGAGCCTGAGATTGTTGCTCTTTGGAAAAATGTTTCATCCCAGTTTCATAATTTAACTGCTTTGATGAAATCTTATCCTCATGTGAACTTTGAGCAAGAAGAGAAAGAACTTATTTTGTCAAAAATGCGCGAGCGAATTTTTGAAAAGTTAGATGCACATTCTAAATGCAAGGTGAGAGTCGATGTAATAGAGGAAAATCACGCTGCAAAATATCTGGCCAAAATACTGCATGATGACAGTGTGGATCTAGCAATCATGGGACGTCACCAGAAAGGAATTATTGAAAAACTGCTGATTGGATCAGAAACCCGTAGGATGCTTGAACTTTTTCAAGGAAATATCTTGGTGCTGCCACCGCAATCCGAGTAGAGAAGGATCTTTTGATGTTCGAGGAAATCATTGTCAATCATGAAGGGCTCAAACTCCAAGGACATCTGTCATATGGCGAAGATGTTAAGGCCTGGATAATTTTTGCCCATGGAAGTGGCAGTTCTAGGAAAAGCAAGCGCAATAATTGGGTTGCTGCAGAATTGAACCAACAAGGTTTTGCCACTCTCCTGTTTGATCTTTTGACTGTTGATGAAGATAAAATCCATGATAATCGTTTTGATATTCCGATGTTAGCAGAAAGGCTTCTTGCGGCCACAGAGTGGTTAATAAAATCCACCCACTATAAAAATG
>CAYHRT010000315.1:0-3621 GCA_964359085.1 uncultured Bdellovibrio sp.
GCAGGCGCGCCACCTCGGCCAGGCGCTGGGCCTGTTGAAACTCCGCTTCCCTTCGTTCCAGTTCTTTGAGTTGCCGTTCCATCTCTCTTAAACGGCGAAGATTTTCATCCTGATCATTCGACGCAATCGGGCCGGCGGTGGCCGAAGGTGCGGGCGTCGGGCCAACCAGTGGAACATCGCCTGCGTTTGATGCGGGTGCCGGGGAAAGCGAGGCCGGCGTCCGATAGGTCAACCCTCGCTCGGCAAAACTTCCGGTGGCCTTGGCGATAGTTGGATCATTGATGACGTCGGGTGCAGGAGTGGGCGTAACCGCGACGGGAACGGTCACCACCACGGGAGGTGGTGCCGTGATCGTTACTCTGCGCTCATAGGGCAGAGGCGGCATGGTTAAGGCCGCCGTGCCGCTTGTGATATTGGGATTGGCCTGTTTGAATTCTTGCAAATGTTGCTGATCTTCATCGGTTCCGGCCAAGAAGTAATCTCCAAACAGCGCCTCATTGTGAGAGGCCCCTCCACTTCCTGCACTAAATTCCCCATTGGCCCAACCTAAATTGGCGCTGGCCACGTTGGTCGTCGGGTTGGCGGGTAGTGCACAATTATTGCCAAGTTCACCGGGAAGCGTATTGGTGAGCCGCTCAAACTCCAAGAGCATTGCCGCCTGATCAGGGTGCTCCTTTGCGACGGGAAGCTTTTTCATATTGGCACTGCCATTGTCGCCGGGGTTCTGCAAAAGATCTTGCTGGTCATAAGCAGTTATGGGCGGATGGGCGGACGCCATTTCACTTTTAAGCGCCGTACAGGCCATGTGTTTTAAATAAAGCGGATTCTCACACTCCGACGGCACGGGAGTTTCCGTGCAGGAAAAGGTTGTTCCATCGGGGCGACGGGCGTTGAGTTTCGCGCATAAAAAATTATTGTAACGTTCATAATCACTCAGCCTATCCTCATTGAGATCGGTCAAGTCCGAGCGCGGGCGCATGGGATCGAGGACGGAGTCGCTCAAAGATGTATAAGTAATTTCTTCTCTAGGACCAACGGATTTATCAGACTGTACGGTACAGTAATTTTTTTTCAGATAATGATTCAAAATGCGTGGGGCCTCTGTGGGATATTGGGCATAGATTTTGGGTGCCAGCTCCCAGTCGACCACTTCTTCTCTGAGGGTCCCAAGATCTTTCTTGCACAGAAAATCAGTGCGCATTTTTTTACCTAAATCTTCACATTTTTTATTTTGCGCCTTGATAACCTCATTGATGGTGGTCTCTTTGTGGAAAAAATCTTCTTCCTCCTCAGGGGCGGGCAAGTTTTGAGCGATTCGCCACGCTTCTTCGCCTGGAAAGAGAGGGTCGGTTAACTTATGCGCCTGATCCCTTGCTGTACTCATGCAAGCGCGGTCTTTGGGTGCACAGGCACGCTGGAGTTCATCGCGTTTAGCATTATACTGAGGAGTTACCACAGCATTTCGGGCCGCCTGATACTTATTGCGGAGTTCATCTCGATACTCGCGAATCTGCATATACCTTTCAATAATTTTTGGATCGCCAAAGGCCAAAAGCATTACAGGATCATTGCTGGCAATCTCCCGCATGCGCTCGATATTCTTTCCTTCTTTCAAAACTCTATCCAAGGGATGAGGCATATCGGAATTTAGTTGGGCCGGGCGATCGTTGTAATGCAGATAGCTCATGAGCAGCATCTTTTTGGCCTCAAAATCTTCATCTTTCCCCATGCCACCAAATTTTAGAGTATCAAGAAAGAGGTCATCATGATCAATCGGGGGTGCGGCGATCATCATATAGGCCTTATAAGGGAGACAGGCGTTTTCCACTTTAGGGTGCTTTAAATTTTTGGCAAGAGGGATGGCCTCCTTTTGAAAGGCCTTGATGAAATCCTCTTCAAGAGTTTTTTTGGTTGATTCAAGAGAAAGTGCTGTGCGTACGTCGGTCTCTGATTTTGATAAAATTCTGGTCAAACGTCGGATATAGATTTGCTGGTCGCAGTCTTTTGGAGGAGTAAAAAACTCATGCATGATCCCCTGCAATCGGCACTGATCCATATTGGCGAGAAAGCGCGAATCAAGAGCATCACGTTTCACGTAGGCATCAAAGTAGATAGTGTTGTTAAAGGTCGACTCCAGCGTTTCTTTAAAATTGGACAGCACCATCTTTTCCAGGATTTCACCTAAGATATTATCAAAACGTCTTTTTTCCTCTTCGCTGCCGTTTGCGGAAGCCGCCAACCGATCCATGTCATTTCTTGGAGTAAAACAGCCGCAGAAGTCGGCATCTTCAGCATTATGCATGACTCTTTCCGTAAACGCTCTACCGCATGTTCGTTGATCGGTAGGAAGCAAAGACTCTAATTCGGTCGTAACCTGAGTCATCCCTATGAGTTCTGGTGGGCAATCGGCCAACACAGGAAGAATGCAAAACAATATTGCTAAAGGAATTCTTTTAATCACAGCTACATGTCGGAGAAACTTTAAGAAAGATGAGTGTCGTAATAAATATTTGAGTGAGGAAGTCTGACGTCGGGAAGGTTAGTGTCCAAGTCCAAGAATGACATCGCATTTTTCCCAATCATATCCAGCCGCTTCCAGTATCTTGAGGATTTTCTTTCGCCTCAATTCCATACCTCTGCCTGACCCAATATTGCTCATGGCCCCATCCCCGGCCGAGCAGAATGCACGAGTATTGGGAACCCAACCGCCTAGGTTGAAAAAATACTCAAAGGTCTCCAGATCATAGGTGCCAAAATTCATAGTATAGGTCAAAACATTTTGTTCAAGATTAAAGCTGTGTTCAGAAAGACTGGTCAGATGATTTGCTCCGAGAGCTACCATCTCTTTTGCTAGAGCTAGATTCTTGTTTTCAACTGCTCGATGAAGTGCCGTATACTGGAGTCTTGAAGACGAAACAAGGATTTGATTTAAGTCAGCACCGTTATCCACCAATAGTTTTAAAAGTTTCTTGTCCCAGTCCGAAAAAGGAATTGGACGTTGATCTTCGTCTGCCTCCCATCGATGATATTTAACATTCGCAAGCCATATAAGCATTGTTTCGCCTTCAAAATCGATAAAACTGACATTTACGCCCTGATCGATAACGCGTTTAAACTCGATAAAAACTTTTTCACGATTCAGTTCATGGGCCAGCAATTTGAAAAGTTGAATGGTCTGCTCGCGACTCGGGTCCCACTTCGCCGCAGATACTGACGATGAAAAAATCAAAACCAAAAGCGCGATGAGAAGTGATTTCATAAATGGCCTTTTTAAAGAATAAAAACTGGAGGTTATTTATACGGATTTAGAATAGTTTGCAAGGGCGTTGGAAAAAAAGTGCGCCAGGTGGAATTTTTTACAAACTTTCAGGTTCGGTTTGACCTGTAACGTACTGATATTAGTAAGCGTAGGAGGTTCTTTTTTTCACCCCAATACGTCCGCGCTTTTTAATTCATGGAATAAGAACTTGTTATGTTGCGCGCACAGGACGCGCATGTTTTGCTGTACCGTTTTTCCGCCTAGGAAGTAGGGAATCTTGTGATCGCATTCCAGAAAATAAGTGCTATCACAGCGCCGACCAGTTTGCGGACTCACATATTCGCAGCGGTGCTCGGCCTTTT
>CAYHRT010000316.1:0-3610 GCA_964359085.1 uncultured Bdellovibrio sp.
CATCGTTCATCATAAGTTATGCGCTTCATGTCCTTCTTTCTGCCCACCAATCCCGTGAAGATCTACTACATCAATCATCCCCATCCCTCCTCCATTATTGGACACTTGACTGAAGGGCGCCGGATTGATCCCTATAACCAAGTTGAGTTTGATCTCTTAAAAATTATCGGCCTTGATCAGAAAAATGTGAATTTGATTCATGCTGTAGGCATTAATAATGCAGGCCTTAAGCACATGGCCAAACAAGGGATGGGTATCATTTGGTCTCCCTTCTCTAACTTCCTCCTCTATGGACAAACGGCCGACATTACCGCAGCTCATAAGGCGGGAGTCATGCTGGCGCTTGGCTCAGATTGGACTCCCACGGGCTCAAAATCGGTATTGGAAGAACTGAAAATTGCCCGCAACTATTTAAAGCAAGAAGGAATGAATAAAATTTTTACCGACGAATATCTCTATAAAATGGTAACTGAAAATCCCGCCAAAATGATCAATCAATTGGAAGAAAAGGTCGGAGACGGACACCATGGAGCAGGAAAAGTGGTGGCCGACGCAGTGGCCTCGATCATCGTCGTGAAGGAAAATAATGCAGACCCTCACACCAATTTAGTGACAGCAACTGCTGGTGATATTAACTTGGTGGTCATCACCGGTTCACCCCTCTATGGCAATGTCAGTTACCTAAAATCCTTTAATGCTGACATCCCTTTTGAAGTTTTACCTCGCTACTTCAAAGGTTTAAATGAATTGATCCTTAAAGACAGCGCGGGCGCGGTCATTGGCGTGAGCGATGCCCTCCCAAGACGTGCCTCGGGTGAAGAACCTGGCAAGATTTTAATCAAAATAGCTTCCTCGGACTTTTTGCGTGAGCTTGAAGGCAGTGATCAGTGTAAATTCAGCGCTCAGAAGGGTTTCGTCAATCAAGACTCATTAGCAGCAAACTCAAGTTCCAGTAAGCCTGCGGCTACAGACAATATTGTCGCCTTAAAAAAGGAAACTGGGCTCAATCTTGACCGCGCCTCCGATATTCAAAAATTACTGGGTGCCTTGCTCTTAACTCAAGGGAAAAATCTCAATGGTGAAGGCACTTTGGAACGCGCAATTTCCTATATGCCATCCCTCTTTTCTTGTAACGATTCGGCCTACTCGGCACGCTTTGCAAAATTTATGGCCGATTCAAAGGCCAAAGCAGATGAATACAAGGCCAACAAAGAATTTCGCGTTCAATTTAGAAAAGATGCCCAGGACAAAATCGACGAGTACAACAAAACTCACAGCGCCTCGCCACGCATGTCAAATCCTGAAAAGATGGCAAAAGATTACGGGCTTCCCTATGATAGTCACGAAGGTGTTTACGGTTACTAGTCTATAGTGTTACATGGATGGACAATATGTTTGCAAACCTATTGTCCATTCAGAAGATATTACGATCTCAAAGCGACCAACTCGAAGCTTTTTTGCAACTTGGCCTGCAACATTCAGAACGTACCTTTTATGAAGGGCCACATGGGACAGTGACCTATCAGGAACTCTACCGATTAACAAAAGAGTGCCTAAATGAGAAGGAAGGCCGGTACGCTTGTCTTGCCTCTCATCACCCAGTACATTTTTTTGCCTCATTTCTTAAGGCCCTTACTGTAGAAAAATGCCCTCTTCTTTTCTCGCACAAAAATGATGTCGCCTATCAAACTAAATTGCTGAGCACTATCGGAACTCTCTCTGATATAACAAGTGAATCAACAAACATAATAGGTGTTTTCACCTCAGGCACTGGGGGTACACCAAAGGCAGTCTTCCACACCCTTGAGGGGTTGCTTTGGAATGTCTTAGGCGTGTTAGAAAGATGGCAAGAGGAATTAAAGTGGTCAGATGATTTTATTCCTCGCTTCGGATTAGTTTTGCCCTGGCACCATTTCGGTGGTTTCATGGTTCTGTTGCGCGCCTTTGTACTCAATGCCAAAGTGATCCATGTCGAAGCGGCGGAAGAATTGGCCCTGCGGACAATGGTCCATGTAGCTTCGGTTGTCCCGACCCAAATCAACGATATCGTACAAGCACTCAGGTCACGATCTTCGGGACCTTCTGTGACGTCGAACTTTTTGGTCGGAGGTGCCGCTTTCAAACACACACCTATTCCCCAATCGCACGGCCTTTCATTGTCAATCAGCTACGGTTTGACTGAAACAGGAGGAACAGTGTCAGCGACTGCTTTCGGTGAGCATTCGGCCCAACCATTTCCCTATCGAGAACTTGAGACGATAACCGAAAATCAGTTTACTATTTCCGGTCCAACCGTGGCCTTGGGATTTTTTCAAAACAAAGTCTGGCATGCTTTTCCTGAAACTCATCGTGGCCGATCCGTTCTTTCGCCAGATTTCGGCAACATCAACCCAGAGGATGGCTCCCTAACAATTTTGGGGCGAGGTGATCGAGCCATTATTTGTGGCGGCGAAAATATTGATCCTGATGAAATCCTAGGAGTTCTATCGCCGCAAATTCAACAAAGCGCGGATTTCACGGTCGCTGGCCTGCCGGATGAGCGTTTAGACTCCATTCCCGTTTTGTTTTTTAGGCCTAAATCAGGCCAGATCTCTTTAACTTCCAAGTTCAAACAACAAATCAGCAACGATTTACAAACATTGCCATCGCTTCAAAGGCCACGAAAAATTATTCCTTTTCCCCCTAAGCATCGCCTAAGTGGAATCAAACCTGCACAAGAAGAACTTAGGGATTGGATCACCGATTATGAAAGAATCCGCTTTGAAGATTGGGGGAACCCCTCAGGCAAAAAAATTTTGGCGCTCCATGGATTTATGGGAAGTCCTCATGATTTCTACAACCTTGCGCTGCAATTGCCTGAGTTTCATTGGGTCGTCCCCTACCTCCCTGGGCATGGCACGCCCATTGGGCAGTTTGATAATTTTGAACACGGATGTGAGCTGCTTGTGAAATGGTACCAAGACTTCTTTCCACACACTTCATTTTCGTTAATGGGATACTCCATGGGTGGGCGGATTGCCCTTGGCATACTGGAACGCATTTTAAAAGATGAAGGCATAAAGTTATTGGATGATCTCATTCTTCTCTCAACCAGTCTCGGTCTTGATGATGAGGAGAAATGTCGCACGCGCCGTACTCAGGATCAAGATGCAAGTCTCCAATTGCATTTTTCTACCGAAGAAGAGAAACGACAATTCCTGCAGACATGGTACAGCAGTTCTATGTGGGGCACCCTTAACACCAAAGAGTTTTTTTCTTCACTTGTGGAGAAACGCCTCGGAACTCCTCATGATGAATGGTCCAAGAGTATGCAACTCTTTGGCCAGGGAACCCATCCTAATTTCAAACAGACCCTAAAAAAACTGGCCCTGTATCATCATCAGACGACGGGCCGAAGATGCTATTGCTTTGGAGCACTGGATTCAAAGTATAAAAAATTTGCCGAGGAATATAAAACTCTGGGATTTACTACCAAGGAATTTCCCAATGCGGGACACGCACTTCTTGAGCAAGCACCTGAAGCTATAACTAGATTTCTCTTCGAGATGCTGGGAAACTAGCGGGCATTATACTCGCGAAGTCGCTGATTGAGCTGTTCTTGCTTTTCACG
>CAYHRT010000317.1:0-3608 GCA_964359085.1 uncultured Bdellovibrio sp.
CAATTTTTTTTAGAAGGTTTTGATCTTTGCATGACATAAAGGTATGGTCGAATTTTCTTAAACTCGGATGGTGAGAAAAATTGTGCAGATTATTTTTTTTCTTAGTTTTTAAAAAATCCACCATCTGTATAAAATTCTGAACGATGTAACGGGCCTTATGTTTCTGCTCTGAGATTGAAGTCGAAAAACGTTCTATATCATCATAACGATACTCATGATGAAAAAGACCGAACTGTCGCACAGAACCGTAATCAATGATCCCACCATCCATGAGAATGTTATCACCATCCCAATCCAACCAGCAGAAAATGTACTCATCTTCAAAAGATGCCGTAACCGTTGCAAAATCAACCACAACTTTATCTAAAAAAAGTTGGCATTTCTCATTGAGACTGAAATTCCCTTTGGGAATCACCCCATTTTCCTGTTCGCGTGCAAAATGATAGTTAAAGAGCGCTTCAAGTCCTTGATAATTGTCCTGGCGTAAATATCGAAAAAAATGAGAAGGCCGTAGCAAATTAGGATAAGCACGTACCACCACGGCCAACTTCCCTGGGTATTCCAAAATGGCCAGAGCGCGCTCTGTTCGAATTCCATTTTGATGAAGAATTTCACTAAAAAAAGCGGCTTCGATCGCCTCATCCAGATCACACATTCCACAACCATAGGAAATAGTGGGATCGCCATTTTGGAAAAAGCGTTTTTTGAGCGATGTGGCTGGTGAAAGACAAGTCGCTCCAGTTCCCCGACATGAAACATCGTAGCGTGTGCCATGGTGGGAAATCGTACCATTCCAGATACTGCGGCCATCACCAGAGGTTTTACCGGTTTTCGAGGGATGCTGCAGTTGCAGATAACGAGTGGCCATATACTGATGGGCCCTTATCTCACTCGCGGGATATTCAATCCCATGAATTTGATCATATTCGTTAATGATAAAAAGACCAAAAGTATAGAGCAGTTCTTTTTCTAATTCAGGATTTATGACTCGCGCATGGTTTCTTGGAATCAGGCCCATATCACTGGCCAGATCATAATTAAAATAAGCCACCTTACCTTTGTGACGAGTCCGGGTCTTATAATTAACGCACAAATCTGGAACAGCATCCATGATGGGATGTTTGCCATTAAGTTCACGAAAATGCTGATACCGCCGTGAGGGCATATGCGGTTGCGTTGACAATTTTTGTCGCGACATAAAGATATTGTAACAGAGCAAAGTATTTCACCCAGATGATCATTTTTTCCTGATTTTTTCTGTCGGGAAAGTGGAAATTGGCCATTTTTTCTGTCACAATGGGCCCGTATGTGTATTGCGAGACTTTTTTTACTTTTTTTGATGATAGGGTGCCCTTTAGCTTGGGCAGAGAATCCACCTGGGGTCTATGAATTGGCCACCTATTGCCACTCCATACGCCAACCATGCGGGGTCGAGATAAGCCAAAAAACACCACAAGATTCTGACGAATTTATCGCCAAAATCTGGAAGGTTGATCTGTCACAAACCAAGATAATTAAAATAAGTAAAAGCAAATTTCAGCATCTTGATCGAATTTTCCATCTGAAACATTTATGGAAAGTATTTGAAAAAGAAACTTACCCTCAAGACAAACTTCCCAAGAATGACGGACTGGTGCTGCTCAATACCACGACCAGCAAAGGCAAGCATCACATCTTGGTTCCTCGATATAGCAAAAATCTAACCCCTATTCAGAAACTGGTGCTCGATTGGGAATTTTTTCTTAAGGCCCAAGTCATGCAAGTAAATAGTAGGGCATTTAAAAAAGATTTCTAACTGCTCTCACTTCTACGCTCACTGTGCTTAGGCACACTAAGCGCATCTTTGACCGCTCCCGCGTCGTCTCTTCCTGCGGCGTGGATAAACCACGCCTCGGTCGTTCCTCCTACTCGCGGCCAAATCTGGCCTAAATTGAGAGCAGTTAAGGAGCCATTGTGCAGTTACAAAGATTTTAGATAATCCTAGAATCCCTGTAAGACTCGATTGATTGATTCAATTTGTTTTGAAACGGAAAAATTCTGCTGAAATGAGGACTTCAATTTATTGGATCTGATTTTGTATGAAGAACGGTCACTCAGTAACGTTGCAGCAGCATCAAAAATATGGCCAACATCATCTGAGTTAACCGCAATATGTCCGAATTCATTTCTCAGCCACTCATGACACCCACCAACGGGTCGCCCTATCACAGGCACACCTAATGCCATGGTTTCAATTCCCAATAGCCCAAAAGGTTCAGGCCAGAGCGAACTAAAATGAACAAAGGTGGCTTCACAAATATAGTTCCATAGATGTTGTGGTTGGGACCAATTAATAAAAGTCAGAACATCATCCAACTCACATTCATGCGCCAGTAGGTGTAAGGCTTTTTCCAATGGGCCTTCGCCAATCATCAAAGACTTACCCAGAGGAACTTTCGATTCCTTGAGTTGATGGAGAAGATTGATAAAGTTAAAAGGCCCTTTTTCCTGCACAAAACGACCATACCAAAGGATTGAATTGTTCATTGAATTGCTCATGGATGCTTTCTTGCTCTCCAATTCATTGACTTCTGGGGGAGTAAAATAGGGCAAGGTCTTATAGATCTTTTCCAAAGCAACTCCGTTGACACCCAATTGGTCTCGGAGATAATCGGAAAATACCACTACACGAGTGGCCATCTTAAGCAACGAGAGCTGCTCTTTCATCATCTTATTTCTGTCTACCAATCTAACTGGATTGAGTGCTGGCCCACATCCCTGACTATAATGAATGGCAAAACACTCAAGTCCCATCTCACGCCAACAAGGTGCAAAGTCTTTGCTGCATGATTTTCTCCCTGTCAGACAAATTTCTCGATAGTCATGAACTTGATAAATGAACGGCTGCCCAGGGTGGCGCTTAAGCCACTCTTTTAGCTCTGAGATCAAAGACAACTTGGAGGGTGAATGAGTCCAAATAATATCCGGTTCATGAACATCTGAAAGAGTTTGTCCTAATTCAATGGCATAACCCGCCTTCTGTAAAACATGACATAAGGATAAGATCGAGGTCCTAATACCCCCGAGAAACGTCAACTGATCACTGATAAGTGCAACTTTTTTCATACTCGATGTATATTTTTAATTCAAACATTTTCCACTATAGAATTTTGCGCGCGATGACCGATATCCCTGATTCACACATATAATTTCCCCATCACTTAAGGATAACTCCAATAAATATTTCCGTTTGATTTCAGCTCGGGGTTTAAAAGCACATCCCGTGATCCCACATCCCCACCCCAGAGTAAAAGAGGGGTGAGATTTTTTTGCAACTAAAGTTAACTTGAGAGTCTCTATCGTTTGGACAAGGGCGCGCTCACCTTCTGCCAAACCGGCAATAACACTTTCATCGATTGTGCCCATTTCAATTCTTAGACCTTCACGTTTGAGATTAAGTATTAATTTATTTCCGTCCAACTCATATTTAGAATCACAAAAATCTTCCAAGAGAACCGTCCCTAGTTTTTCAGAAATAACGCTGCCATTGATGTACCAATTTGAAGAGGCGTAGACTTCCCCCTTAAACTTAGTAAGGTAACCGTAGAGGGATTCGTTCGCCTCTGTCG
>CAYHRT010000318.1:0-3593 GCA_964359085.1 uncultured Bdellovibrio sp.
GATACGCGCACTCTTTGCCCCAAGGCGTTTAGCTGTTCTAACGGCATCCATGGCGGTGTTTCCACCTCCAACTACCACAACATTTCTTCCGTCGGGATCGAGCACAGGGGAATCGTAATTTGGAAATTGATAGGCCTTCATTAAGTTCACGCGTGTGAGGAATTCATTGGCGGAATAGACCCCTGCCAATTCTTCGCCCTTAATATCCATAAACTTAGGAAGACCGGCCACAACTCCAATAAAAATGGCTTGGATACCTTCTTCTTTTTGTAATTCATCAATAGTAATAGTTTTACCGATCACGGCATTTTTAACAAATTTCACTCCGGCATCGGCCAATCTCTGAATTTCTTGGCGAACAATAGCTTTAGGCAAGCGAAATTCTGGAATCCCGTAAACCAAGACCCCACCCAATTCATGCAAGGCTTCGTACACCGTCACATCGTGTCCCATGCCGACGAGATCGGCGGCACAAGCCAACCCGGCCGGACCACTTCCGACAATTGCCACCTTTTTCCCCGTTGGCTTGGCCTTTATCGGGGCGGGAATCATATTCAGCGACATCACTTTATCCGCTACGAATCGCTCCAGGCGACCAATTGCTACCGAGGTATATTTCTTGGTCAAGACACAAGTCGATTCACACTGCTTATCCTGAGGACATACCCGACCACAGATGGCCGGCAAAAAATTGTCTTCGCGAATTTTGTTATATGCACCGACATAATCTTCCGCCACAACTCTCTCAATAAACTGATCGATCTTGATATTGACGGGGCACATATCAATACATGTGGGTGTCTTACACTGCAAACAACGTTGGGCCTCATGCAAGGCCAAACCGACATCATAACCGAGGGCAACTTCCTCAAAGTTAGTATTTCGAACATTGGGGTCTTGCTCTGGCATATTCATGCGGGCCATTTTCATTCTGTCTTTTACTGGTGGAAACTGAGCCATGATTATTCTCCGTGCTTTGTCTTATTCTGGTTTTTGATTAACCAGCTTACATTCATGTTCAAATTTTAAGGTTGCTTCTTTTTCCAAATCTAAGTAGGTCTTATTTCTATTGATCAAATTATCAAAATCTATGTTATGGGCATCAAATTCGGGGCCACTCACACAGGCGAATTCCGATTTTCCTCCCACGATGACACGACACCCACCACACATTCCTGTACCGTCAACCATGATGGGGTTCAAACTAACCACCGTCTTGATCCCATAAGGACGAGTCGCTTCAGTCACGGCCCTCATCATGGGAATGGGACCAATCGCCAAAACAAAATTAATCTGTTGTTTCTTTTCTTGCCCTTCATTGATTATTTTTTTCAAAATATCAGTAACAAATCCATGATGGCCATACGATCCGTCGTCTGTGGTGATGTAGGCTTCATCGCTAAATTTTTTCATTTCTTGTTCAAGGATCACTAAGTCCTTGCTGCGCGCACCATTGATCGTGATGGTGTGGTTTCCCGCTTGTTTTAAGGCCTTGGCAATGGGAAAGGCAATGGCCGTCCCGACTCCTCCACCAATACACACAGCGGTTCCAAAATTTTCGATATGTGAGGGTTTTCCCAATGGTCCTACCACATCCAAAATACTATCTCCAGCGTTGAGAGTGTTGAGCTTTTTGGTCGTTTTTCCAATGCCTTGAACGATAAGAGTGATCGTACCTGCTTTGGAATCAGAGTCAGCAATGGTTAAAGGAATTCGCTCCCCATGCTCATCTAAACGCAAAATAACAAACTGCCCGGCGAGACGTTTTTTAGCAATGCGTGGCGCTTCGATTCTAAATAACTTAACATCTCTTGAAAGAAATCGGCCCTCAATAATCTTAAACATCGTGACGACTCCAGAGTTTGACTAATCCACTTGACTGGTAAAACCATTGCAAAATGTCATATTATGCTTATAGTATCAAAAATTCGAGGATAATCTAAAATGTTCCATAGCGAAAGTCTAAATGAAATTCAGCATCTCGAACGAAAAATTGAAATAATTTGCTCAGATACAGGGCTTGGTGGAACGATTGTTGAAGTTGGAGGCGCATTAAGTGTTGGAGAGCTGTTACACGGGCTTACTTCATTGAAGAATGGTTTTCTTAAGATGACTTCAGTGTGCGACTTAAAATTCTGTAATCCCATCTGCCAACAAAAAGAATGTGCTGAACTTACAAGTGAACATTGCATTCGTAAAATTTTTGAAGCGGAATCTGCTCTTGCTCAATCGCTTCCCTGCAATCACTATTTTATTTTTGCCCATAATATGCTCTATGACACGGAGAGAAGTGTTATGCGAGGTTGGGCCGGTGTTTCTTATGCTCACCGCCGATCCATCCCTCCAAAGACTTTTTTGATACACGTGGAATGTTTGCTGCAAAAGGGCGAAGACCAACTCAAAACTTTGGCGTTATTAGGGACTAATCTGATTTACAGTGCCATTTATTGCTCCACTGACAGACAAGTTTTTACTCAATCTATTTTTGATGATTTTTCCATTAATGTTCTCAATATCAAAGAGGTTATCATGCCCAACAATTACACCGTCGATGATCTACTTCAACAGGCCATCTTCCAAGAAGTGCAGTCTCAACTGTTTTATAAAAAAGCTCTCGAGAAGGTCAAACAGAACGATGTTAAAAACTTTTTAAGGCAATTAATTCTTGAAGAGGAACAGCATGAAAGGATGATGAAAAATTTAATGGAAAATGAAATCTATGATGGCTCCACACCTCTTGCAGGTTCTTTTGTAAAAGATCTTGGACACTCTCATTCAGGCGAACCCATCAAATGGAGTGCCAACATCACCATGAAGGAAATTCTGAAGGTCGCTCTCACTCGAGAGTTCAGCGCCATTCAACTCTTCGAACGTTTTGCTGAACTTCCGCTCCATGCGGAAATAAAAACTTTATTTCAAAATCTTGTTCTTGAGGAAAAACGCCACCATCGTGATATCGAACAAAGATATCTGGCCCTAACTGGTGATATGGGAGATGATTTTTGATTCGCTCCCGATCTAAATGATAATAGTCATCTAATAACACTACTTCATTAACCCATGTTGATTATGGGCAGAACAAGCTGGTAAAAGCTGATTAATGTAATTTTTTTAATCTGCCTCTGCCCTTAGACTTTTGTGGATGAAATCACGTCGCCGGCCAATTATTGAAGTTATTATCGCGGAAAAAGGGTTGTGTGATTTCTTACACGGCCACGAAGAAAAAAAACTTTTCCAAACATCCACAGAAATCATCTATCAATGCCATGTCCCACTAGCTGCCTACGTTATCCTAAGTGGACAAGTTGAAATTAGTAAGGGCAAAAGGGTGATTGAGACTCTGCGTGGACCAAACATCATTATCGGTGCACGGGAGCTTCTTTTTAATATTGAGTATCCCTATTCTGTTTCCATCAAGGCCTTATCGAAAACATTTATTTTGTGTCGCAGTTCACTAAAAGAGGTGATTGAAGCAGGTTACTTAAAAGAAATTCAAATTAATCGAACAGAGCGCGCGGCCATATCGTAAGCGTGCAGTTTAGGGCGTGTCCTCATTTGGGCCTTTAGGCGAAAAATTCAGTTTCCAAGCATTT
>CAYHRT010000319.1:0-3580 GCA_964359085.1 uncultured Bdellovibrio sp.
GGGCTGGTTTAAATCGTGCCATACCTGTCTGACGGTCTCCTTGATTCCTCGATTCGTTTCATCAAGAATATCGCGTTCAAGTCCATTTTTTATTAAAGTCTTGTACTTGTAAAAAACGGGAAGAAGGCATAAGAGACCAATCACCCAGAGAAGAAAAATCGACGGGATGGGCTTGGTGTTATGGTAGGCATAAAAAATCCTCCCTGCACGATTCTGCCCTTCCTCATCAAAGTCAATATTAATAGGGATGATAGTGGTGAAAAGCAGATTCAACCCCTTACCTTTTTCTTTAAAGTAATCAGGGCCTACGCTAGGTGGAAGGATAAACACACGGTTGCCTTCAAAATCATAGTACCCGATGGCATCGAAGCTCCCAAGTTTCGCATTTGAAAGCGCGTAGATCGCTTCACGGTACTGGTGGGATTTCAGCATTCCCTCAACCACCTTCGACACATGAAACGCACTCTCGCGTTTGGTGGCGTACACATACGACAGCACGGAAACGGCCGTGATTAAAAGAAGAAGGGCCCCAACTACAACAGAAAGAGAAATAAAATGCTTGGTCAGTTTTTTATTATTTGCCATAACTATCCTATCGGGTGAGGGATACTCACCAAGTCTGAAATTGTTAAAGATCGTCCAGCGAAGTTGGTGAGCCGGTGTAAATTCACGCTATCTATTTTGGGCGGCCCATAGAACATCTTTTGCAGTGCATCTGATTCTGCCCTCATAACCGTCAAAGGAATTGAATCAAAAAGTGGGATGGGACTCAATAGCTCTTGGGTGGAAATATCATCAAGTGTTAAATGCTGAGGCGGGGTTGAACAAATACTCTCAGTCTTCAAACAAAACAATTTTTCAGTAAAATGAACGCACTTATGCTCATTTGGGCCGTGCTTTTTCATCTCTAAAAATTCCACCAGCCGAAGCGGTGAAAGTTTGTCATGACCATCAAGGATGGCCACAGTATTCAGCATACATTCAAAGATGGCCTTCAAAGAGGCACTTTGCAGGTCATTGTCGCAGCCAAATCCAAAGAGCTGGCCCAGGATTCCTTCGCCTGATGCCATGCAGATGACAACTAAGAGGTCGGATACGGATGAATATGCCCGGGCCAAATTCAGTGCTAGGCCCTTTTTAGCAAGATGGTCAGCGATAGAATGATATTCGTAAGCCAAGGCCGGGAAAAAGGGCGTGTTAGTCAACGTGTGGCAAAGGACAGCATCACGCTCAATCAATTCTTTCCTAGCATTAAAAATGGCCTGCTCTCCGTCAGGATGCGCCGCCACGCCGTTACTGCCTATTTTATGATATGAACAATACACGCGCTCTACCATTTCTGAGAACGCTTTTAAGAAGGCCGTATCTTCATCATCAGCAATCCCACGCCCTGCGAATGTCTGGCCATCAACCTGGGCACTCAACGAAAAATCAAAATAGCCTGGAAACCAGTCATCCACCCAGCGCATGCGCTCAACTTGAAGCTTAAGCACCTTGGCGTACCCGGTAATCCAATGTTTTAGTTTTTTGTTATTGTCCATAGTGGGTTATTGGCGAAAATTTGTGGGAGATGACTCACCCAGGGTTTACGAAGAAGTGCTACATATGGAGATGACACTATCGGATACACGACACCATTTTTGAGCGATTCAAAATGCAATTTCTGTAATTTTTCAAGTCGTTTTTCCTTATCCATGATAGACATGTAATCCTTAAGCCATGCTTTCTGCTCGTCCTTTGTCATTCCAAAAAAACCCGCGTTGATCGCATAGGTAATTAGAGAAATATCCTCGTTAAAAGAAATATCAACATTGGCGACAAAGGCATGGGGGATTTCCTTGAGGGACTTATATCCTGCAAATGCGGGGATTTTATTTTCCTGATAGACGCGGATGCCAGGCATGGCACTTTCCAGCGGGGCCTTCAATTGCTCAATCGGAATATACCTAAACAGCGACAAATCAAAACCCTTGCCGGTGTTTCTTACACTCACCTCATTTACATTTTTATCGAGTTCCTCCTGCTGCGCCTTCGTAAGCTGTCCGTCACCAAAGGGGGCCAAAAACTGAGTCCGATTTTGGTAACCCGGCTTGCCGAGAAAATAAGAGGTAAGAAGACCCTTAATCGTTTTTCCGTATGCCAGGCGCTCCTGTACTGTTAATTCCTTGAGGCCTCGCTCAGTAAAAAAAATGGCCGACATCTTTATGTCCATCGTCGTGTGCAAGGAAGCATCCTGGGTCTCCTTTACAAAATCCACGAGCATCCCAGCGGCAAAACTATCAATGGTCATGATATGGTCGACTTTGCCTTCCTTGTACAAATCAATAGACGATTTGTATTTACCAGCACTGCTTGGAACAAATTCAATTTCTTGCGCTATATTTTTCGTGTAGTGATAGTGCCCGGGATTAGGACGAAGAATAATCTGGCCCTTCCCATCGGAAGACTCTACATAATATGGTCCTGAAGTATTTCTATAATCAACAATCTCCAATGTCTTAGGATCAATTGATTTTCGAGGAATAACAGCAAAGTCGATGGCAGTCAGAAGATGAGTAAGAAATGGAATTTTTTTCCCAGGTTTTAACACAAGAGTGAAATCATTACGGACTTCAATTCCTGGGCATGGCGACTCAATTGACTTCAGTTCCTGGTCGGGACAGATAATGTCTTTAAAGTTGCCGTGGGTATTGCTGGACAAGATGAGAAGGCGTTTCAGCGAAAACTCAGCGTCATGGGCCGTAATCTGATGGCCATCAATTGTTCTCAAATTTTTCCGAATTTGCAGATAAAATTCGTTAGTGGATTCATCCCATTGAAATTTCTCTGCCACTCCACCAATGGGTTGTCCGTTGGATGTTGATAACTCAATTAGCGGACTAAATACATTTTCCAAAAAAATGTATTCTGGTGCGAAATGAATCTTAGTCGGCTCATATTGATTAACCGGACGATCATAGGGAAATGCAACTTTCAGTTTCATATTATCACTATCCTTTTGCCCTTGAGGCGTGCAACCTGCCACCATGGACATTATGCTGATGATATTCAATATTGTTGTTAAAAATCGGTGCAAATTCCACCCCTCTTGGCATAAATATCAGCAACAATCCCACGCTCTTCAAGTTCACGCACAATCGAGTCATTCAAAGAAAACGAGTCATCATCTTTTACAACGACATCTGCTCTCAATAGCTCATTCATAATTTTCCTCTTCACACTTGCAGCGTGCTCAGGATACAAACTATCCAACACCAAAATCTGCATTTTAAGCCTGTTCAAGGCCTTCTCCAAAACCGTGCCATCAGCGTGGAGTTGGCTTGCACCAATCAAACCTTTCACCACATGAATAATTCGTCCTTGCAGTTCGTGGTTTTCTAGCTCGGGAAACCAGAATCCTCCACCACCATCTGTACCGCCGGTAAAATAACCTTGCACATTGTTACCGCTACTTTGTTTGTAAATGCCTCGCTCATGCGCCAACGCGGGGTTAAGGTTGAGAACCGACGAAATAATCGAGAGAGTCAAAATTTGTTTTTTCATAACGCCATCCTTCTAAATTCTAAAACTTTTAAGGTTA
>CAYHRT010000320.1:0-3568 GCA_964359085.1 uncultured Bdellovibrio sp.
CCGGGTAAAGCTGGTCTCTAAGGAAATAACTTAAAATGCACCGCGCCTGTCGGCACTCCCGTATCTCCCGTGCATCGTGCCCTTACCGTATAATTTTTTCGCCCAAAAATGGCCAAAAGAAAAATCTTTGGCTCATCCCGGTCAATATGCGAGCAGGCGTGAAACGAAAAAATCCTCATAGTAATCACGCCAGTTATCTTTCAGTCACTCTTAATCCTTTTATGGAAGTGGCGGTGGTTGGTCGAAAATTAAAAGTGGCCTTAAAGATGGGGTATCACTGGGCAGCTTGGTGGGGAATCTTGCTTGGGCGGATCATCGGTTTAAAGGGTATGCATCGTTTAATGAAAAAATATCATGATAAAAAACATTCATGGGCGGGGACGCTGAGCAATTTAGGCGTTTGGTCTCACACAAATGAGGGACCGCAGGAGGGACAAAGACAAACATGGGCCTTTTGTCCGCCGGTTTCAAAATCACACCCTGTGGGGGTTGGCCTAGTGACTTGGAATGGACAATTATCCATGGCAATTCAAATACATCCCTCGCTTGATCACGATGGCCATTTGGCCCAGCGCTTGCTTTCGATGCTACAAACCTGAGTTTTGGATTAGTGTCTACTGCGAAGCCGTCTGGCAAAGGATTTCAGTGTCCTCCGCGTTCAAAATCCTCGACGTAGCTCTGCTGCGTGGCCCTGCTGATCGCGCTGTGATTTAAGGAAGATAGACACGCTCTGGTTTTAGCATAACTCCATCTTGTTTAAAAAAATATCGATCCAAGTAGTCTTCTTGCACGATTCTGAGTTGGCGCACTTTGTTTTCCAGGGCCTGCCACATGGAGATCTTGTAATCATCCGGAAATTTAAGCAAGAGACCGACCCATTGTGTGATGGCAAAACCGCCACGCACGATGGCTTCGGGCAGGGCGACTTTGTAGAGTTTAGGCAACTTGATGCGTTTGCCGTTCACGCGCAAATTTGAGACTTTGTATTTCTCGCCATATTTTCCATCGCCTGCCGGTTGGGCATCAAAGGTGATTCCTGAGACATAGAGGGGTAGGCCTAAGCGCATGACAACCCGGAAAACTAGCGAAATCCAAAGACCGCGCACCCGAGCGGTGTAAACATTGTATCCATATTTTCTATCAAACTCGAAAGTACGTGGATTTGAATTATAGAGATCACGACGAGTGATGTCTTTATTGGTGGGGTAGTTGGTTCCGGCAAGGGCCTCGGCATTGACTGCGAAGTCCCCATCTACCGCTTCGCGAATGGCATCATTGAGCAGGAATTGCCAAACCAGTTTATTTCCACCCATCTGGGGAGTTTTAAGTTTTGAGATACCTACAATGTCGGTCAACCAGCCTGCACCAAAGAGAACATCCAGCGCATCGTTGGCATCGGCAATGCGTGCTTCTATGTCAGGGTCTTTATAGGGTGCCTTGACGGGGATAAGTTGATAGGAAGCTACGCGGACCGATTTATTGAGTGGATCATAATCAAGAATAAGTTGTCCCATCCATTCCAGATGATTGCCGGCCTGGACAATACCGATGCGCTTATTTCCTTTGCTCTTAACATATTCAACACTAAAAAGCCGATCATGGCTGTGGCCACCGACGATGAAATCAACCTCGGGAACATTTTTTGCGATCTTACGATCTTTAGATAGACCTACGTGTGTCAGGGCAATGACGACTTGATTACCCCGGGCACGCAACTCACGGGCGTATTTTTGAGTGGCCTCAATCTCGTCACTGATATCGCCTTCCTCAATACGCCATTTATACAGAACATCGTTAAGGGTTGGTCCAACCACGCCAACTTTCACACCATTCACCACTGTTTCCCAGTAGGGTTTTATTTTGGAATTGATGGCCTTATATTTTTTATCGACGTGGAAGTTAGCACCTAAGAGTTGAAAGCTAGTCGAGACGTCTCGCATGATTGGTTCAAGATCTCGCGCACCCATGAGATAATCATGATTACCGATGGTGGCAACATCAAAGCCAACTTGGCCATGAATTTGATAGGCCTTCTTGCCGCGATCGGCGAGATAGAAAATATTACCTTCAAGAAAATCGCCCGCATCCATGGCAATAGTCCCAATGCCACGCTCTTCGCCCCATTGGCGTAGGCCAGCAAGCTGCACCTTGAGTTGCGCGTATCCCCCGAGGTCCGGTTGGTGAGGGGAGTGCTCAAGATGCGAGTGAATGTCGTTAGTGTGCAAAATTTGAATGAGAGTCGCAAAAGAGGGAGAGGCGATAAGCAGTAAGCTGAGGCAAAAAACAAAATAAAAATTCCTAATCCACAAAGAACTTTTCATATTGACCATCCTTAGTCAGAAAAGTGTGTTGTGCTTCCCAAACAGCGTCTTCACCCATGAACACGCTTGCCTTTGCTTTTTGCATAACTCATGCCGGCCTTAAGTGCTTGTCATTTGGTAACAACCTAGCTTGCTTGTTGGGAGCAAAGTGGCCTTTTGGTGATCTTTCGGAGTCCTTCAGGGGTGCCTTTTCGGCACGCCTAATGTTTTGACAGTGGAATAAGTTTTACGACAAAAAAAGCTAAGGAAGTCTCCAAAATAACGCTTTTCGTGGCCTTTATTTTGCAGAAAAGCAATCCACTAGGGAGTAGTTATGATTAAGATTGCATGGGTTTCCATTATTCTCGGTACTTTTTTATTTACTTCACAAGTTCCTGCCCAAGACCTGGCCGAGGTCCTTGGATACGTACTCAACAAAGCATCGTTGGATGAAATCACCAAATCTCAAGAAACTTTTAACAAGGCGACTCTTTTACATCTGGGAGTAAACTCAAAGCGCGCTAGAATTCAGCTCTTGGCGGATGCCAAGGAATACGTCTTTATTACGGTTCCCTACTGGTATGGAGATGACGAAGGCAAGGCCATGTATCAGGAATTGAAGGCCTTAAAAGAGCGCAATCCGAATATTGACATAAAAGTCATGGTGGATTGGACCTCGCCCGCATCTACGGGAGATTTCTTTGCCAGCAAAATGTACCTCACGCTTAAAAAGTTACTTGGAAGAAAAAATATTGTCCAATGGAACAAATTTTGGAATTTTCGCGGTTTTTCCTTCAAGCTCGCCGAAAATCGGATTCACGACAAAGTTTTTGTGGTGGATGGCGAAAAGATGATTATGGGAGGAATGAATATCGGAAATGAGTATCTACAAGGTGGATCAAGCAAACTTGGCTGGCATGATACTGACATTTTATTTGAAGGCCCGGCCGCTCAAGTGGCAACAAAAGTATTTATCAAACCATTCCTTTTGCAAAAACACTTAGATCGCTTGGGGGGCAATTTCCCCAGCGATCTGCCAATGCAATTGAAAGTCCTCCATTATTATTTCTACCATGACATTGCCAGAATTCCTTATCGTGCAAAAAGTTTTTTACGAAAAGAAAAGGCAGTCGAACTGCCACTGGGCCAGTTCCTCGGTAATCCGCGCTATTTTCCCGCCTTGTCCGAGAGTGATGCCTATAACACACCCGTGAGATTGATTTATGATAATCCCTTTGTTGATCGTAAGTTAGTGCAAAAGAAGATAG
>CAYHRT010000321.1:0-3483 GCA_964359085.1 uncultured Bdellovibrio sp.
TAAATCCACAGGCCATATTTAATGCGGTAAAGGTATTCGGAAGGAAAAAAGCTAATTTTCTAGCTTCACGTTTTTCATGCTCTAAATGATTTTCCATTATTGGTTTCCTATTTAATATTGGCAATTCGACTGGAACCGGCAGTCACCATATCACCAACTTTTGTAATTATCTCATAATTCAAGGGCAAAGATAGTGAAACTGTTCCGCCAAATGGAATTACACCAATAGCTGCTTGCATGTGACAACGATCCCCTTGCCTAACCCAGACATCAGGGAAAAGCCCAAAAACACATTCGATGAGTTTTAAGGTAAGACGATCATAGTGACAGTCGGAAGATGCCTCACCGGCAGAGTGCAGGCCATGGTGTCCAACAATGAACCTGATTGCAATGCTGCCAGGAAAAGATTCCCGATAAAAATCATCTATCTTAGAAAAACGAAAAATGCCTGACCCCTTCGAAAAAACTTTTATATCTTCCACATCCGCCTTGATGGGCGCACGAACGGTGTAAGATAAGTGCCACGGCATTTGGAAAAGAACCTGTGTCTCCTGCCCTCTTACCGAAATATCAATGATTTTCCCGCCGACCGGAGCATAAATCCCACTTTGGCCCTCATGTTCAATCATAGTACTTGGCCCGGAGATCTCGCCTAAGCGAAACAGAAAAAGTGCCACCGCAAATCCAATGACGCAAAATTTTGCCAGCAAAATTAAGCCTGACAGCATCAACAGAATTTCGACAATAATGAAGAGAATGATATGGTTTTTCTTAATGTAGTTGGGAAATAGCATAGGCAAGAATAAGTCTAGATTATTTTTCGTGAAAATTCACGGGAATACCAAACCCAGAATTGATTTATGGGTTTGGTATAAACTCTTGCTCTGCAAGACGAAAATATTGCGGCAGATGGCGAAGCCCAAGTTCTTTGACAGTTTTGAAAATAACTTGTGAGTTCTGTTGAATCAGTACATTGGTATCATGGTGCTCAGTTTTCAACCTCTGCAATTCTTTTGGTAAATCCCCATGAAAATAGACCTCTGAGGCATTACGTGGGGTAAAACTCTTCAGATCGTTTAATTCGCTAGTTTTATAAGTTGGCCCCCAGGAATACACGAAGACTTGACCTCTAAACGCCGACGTTAGCCATTGGCCACTGAGTGCTCCGGAAAATTCTGAAATTTGATAGGTATAGAAACTATAAATTGGAATTTGCTCCAATTCCAAAATCTGGGCAATCCCCTCAGAGACTCGCATTCCGGTATAAGAACCAGGTCCAGCTAACACGAACCAATTCTTAATTGCTTTAACATCAAATTTGTGTTTTTTAAAAAAATCATCCAGGATCACATGGACACGGGTACCCGATTTCTTATCTTGAATGGTCTGATAATCAATAAATTCAAACTGCTCATTCAGCAGTCCAATGGAAATTACGTGTGAGGTATCCAGATAGAGACTAGGCACGGGAGCATCCCAAATTAGAAAAATTTTGAAATATCATTAAAAATCGCTGCAACTGTTAGAATCAATAACATTGAAAGACCAAATTGCTGCGCAATTTCCATTTTCCTTCGAGATAATGGGCCTCTATTCGCAATTTCAAGCACGATGAACATTATGTGCCCGCCATCAAGTACTGGAATTGGAAAAAGGTTAATAATGCCAAGATTAATAGAAATAAAGGCCATAATCTGAAAAAAATAACTCAGCGAAGTTTTAAAAGAATCCGAAGCCACTTTGCCTATGGCAATAGGTCCTCCGATATTTTTCAAAGAAACTTCTTTTGTGATCAATTTCTTGAAACCATCTAAGGTCTTTTCAGTCGCATCAATCGTTCTCTTGAAGGCAATCCAAATTGCTTCAAAAAAACCTTTTGATGCGGTCTTGACGAACTTCATGGGCATGAACTCACCCGTACTATACACCCCGATAATCTTTACCTCTTTACCATCTTGCGTGGTGACTTCGGGCAAAATTTCAAAAGATTTCACCGCGCCCAAACGTTTTACATCCAATTTGATTTTCTGTTTAATTGGTAAATCTTGAATATTGGCACGTACTTGATCAAAAGAGAACATTTCATGATCGTTAAGTGATATGATGATATCGCCGGCCATTAATCCAGTTTTATCCGCAGGTGAATCCATGTTGACACTTTTTATAAGTAAATCGTGGGGGAACAGATTGTTTTTAGCAAACTCTCCATAAAACGAATTAACATCCGTACTGGTCACTGAAATCTTCTTCACAAATGAAAAGTTTTCAGCTTTTAAATTACTAAAATCTTTAATGCCGTCAGCAATTTTGTAAACATGAAAATCTCTCGCTCCAACAAAATCCTGCAATTCTTCTAGAGACTTGGTTCCCATCGGAAAATTAGGCTCTATGGTGATGGCAAAAAATTCATCTTTTTCATTGATCATTACGGGGATTCGCAAGAGAGGCATGACTTTTGAAAAAAGCTCTAAAAACAATTGCGAATCAAATCCTAGAGGTAAGTTAATTACCTTCCCCTCACGTTCGATCGCGATAGACTTAACGATTTCACCCGTTGATATTATATCGGTAGGCGATGATACCGATACATCATTAACTGCACGAAGCAAATCTCCACTTCGTACTCCTTTCTCATAAAAAGGTGTATCCCTACTTACAACACCAAATTTAATTTCAGGCAGGGTCTCTCCCACAACAAGCAAAAGCCAGAAAATAAAAAAGGCTAAGATCAAATTGGCCAAAGGGCCACCAAAAACTATCCAAAATCTGGCCCACTTACTCTTATATGAAAAAGAAAATTTTCTCTCGCTCTCAGGTACCGCTTCCTTATTGAGAGGATCATCCCCGAACATTTTAATATAGCCACCAAGCGGGATCAGGCTAAAGGCATATTCTGTGCCGCCTCTTTTAAAACGAAATAACTTCGGCCCGAAACCGAGTGAAAAAACTTCCACACGAACACCAAAAAGTCTGGCAAAAATAAAATGCCCAAGTTCATGAAAAAAAACCAATGGGCATAAAAAAATAATAAAAATCAAAATATTCTCTATCATGCTATTACCGCCATAATTGCACCCAAATCAAATAGAAGGGTATAACAAAAATCAGTGAATCAACTCGATCAAAGACTCCCCCATGGCCAGGAATCAAAGTAGAACTGTCTTTAATATTTGCCTGGCGTTTAAATTTTGACTGAACCAAATCACCCAATTGAGAAATTAAGCCCAATAGGGCAAAAATTAGCGGCAAAAAAAGAGATAAAGAATCAAATTTGATCGCATAAAAAATTGTTCCAACAACTCCTGCCACCAACATCCCACCGTAGAGCCCTTCACGCGTTTTTTTTGGACTCACACTCGGCCAAAGCTGGGTCTTGCCAAACTTGCGTCCGAAGAACCAAGCTCCCGTATCCATACCATACGCCACCAACATTACTAAGACTAGTAAGGGGACCCACTGATCCTCTTTAATCAACAATCCAAG
>CAYHRT010000322.1:0-3474 GCA_964359085.1 uncultured Bdellovibrio sp.
TATTGACCGGAATAAGCCAAATATTTTTCTTTTGGGCATTTTGCAATAAGGCCCGCACACATTCATCCAAACGCTTAAGAATCAGTGCAGTTAAAGTCACCTGGAGCGAACGGGTCTGATTCATTAAAGATGCCGTTTGCTCAAGACTAAACACACACACATGCGGTGCCATTTTCCGTCCGGGAATGGAATGGTCACGCTTTTTCCAATTCACTGAATTCGCACCGGATTCAAGAAAATATTTAATAAATCCTAAACACTGCCAAAAGAAATTAGGTCGAACTTCTGTCTGGGCACGATAGACAGCATCGCTATTTTGATGTTTTTCCAACAGAACCTGAAATCCACCTATTCCATCATATTGGCCGTGATCCATGTAATAGACATTCTCGACAGTGCCCGACAATGAACATTTGAGATAGACAATGTCGGTAAATTCACCAAAGGAACGAATGATGGGAAACCACTCCCCTACCCAATCAAGTTTCCAGTTGTCGTCATAATAGATCTTATTTTCATTCAACTTTTCGATTTCCCACCCCAAAATAGACCGGGACTATATTGCGTTTAATTTTAAGCCAATAATAAAATGAATTGGTCAAATGGTACATTTTATTTTTATAAGTCGATTTAAGCCAACGTTTAAAGATATTTTTTATGGAGTAAAATTCTCGTAAGACTCTCCAGTAATTTTTCATAATCGTCTCAGCATCCATATGAGGATGCTTGAAGACGACGTGGCCTTCACGATAGTGTGAGAGGTCCAGATCAATAATGATTCCATCGCTCAAGGCCTTCCTACCGGCCGGGGTAGCAGGATATGGGGTATTAATAAAAAACTCGGCGATGGTAATATTTAATGCTTCCAAATATTTGAGAGTGTCATCAAAAACGGCCGGTGTGTCTTGCTCAAGCCCAAACATAATGAGCGCATGGACAGCTATACCAACATCCTGAATTTGGGAAATTTGCTCGGCGAATTTGTCGGCGCGGTTGAAACCTTTATTCACCTGATTTAAATTGGTCTGGGAGAGGCTCTCCATCCCCAGCGCTACCCAACGACATCCGGCCTTATAGGCCAACTCGAGCAGCTCACGGTCTTTATAAATATTAATAGTGGTCTGGGTCCCCCACACCACTTTTAAGGGAATCATTTGACGAAAGAGTTGCTTGGCGTATTCAAAATCTTCCATCAAATTATCATCAGTAAAAAAAATCAAATTTAACAGTGAATGTTTTTTTGCCGCCTGAATATCGCGGATCACATGCTCCACCGGCCGATGACGGTAAGTGTATGCATGAAATTGTATGATTGAACAATAGTCACATTTAAAGGGACAACCACGGGTAGCATGAATGGGATAAATCACGGTACGATCTTTCTTAATGAGATCATAGCGAGGAGTAGGAATATTATTCAAAGGAACTTCTGAAGTGCCCTTATAGATTTTCTTTAAGGCCCCCGCCTCAATATCTTGCAACATCTGAGGAAAAACCTGATCTCCGTCGCCAATACAGAGTGCATCGACATGAGGCGAAACCAAGTCGGGATGCATACTGGCCAAATAGCCTCCCATGAGAACAATTTTTCCACGTTTTTTAAACTCATCTGCCATGTCGAGGGCGCGCCGAATTTGCATGACTTGGGCCGAAATCGCCACCACTTCTGCCGGATCAGCAAAATTCACATCCTCAAAACAATCTTCCACCAATTCCATTTCGATCTCTGGACGCACGTACGAAGCTAAATAGGGCAGGGCCGAGTGGACGACATTAGCAACTGAGATTTTGTCAATCAGGCGATCAGCACGCACGACCTTGCCTTGATCATCGTAATGGGACGAATGCACAAGCAGTAGTCGTTTAATCTTTCCCATGTCTCGACTCTACGTCAGCTCTTGACGAACAGGGGTCTTCACCTTCGACATGCTCAAACGCTTGTCGTTGAAACGATGAACATTGTTATAGGCGCATCCTGGCATCAAACGGCCATCGGGTAGAGCATAATGGGTACAGCATTTACGAATACGGGAAACATCAAAATCATTTTCATCCATGAAGGAGTGAACAAAAATGGCTTTGATCTTAGTTTCTTGCAATTTCCATAGTTGGTCTTGTCCCATAGTGTCCGCCGTTTGATACTCTTTCAAAATCGACTTGAGCGAACCAAGAACTTTTTCGGTATCTACAGTTACGGACTGGGCCGACCATAAATTATAAATAGCATCTTGAATGAGTTGCTGGGCCTTATCATCCATTCCCGCCCCAAGAATAGCACGATTTGTGAGGGCATCGAGATAAATGGCCACATCGCCAAAATGGGTCAGCGGCACAAATTTACCTTTATCTACTCCCAAAGCATAGCAGGCGGTATAGCAACTTGGATGCGAGCAAGGAATCGGCAGAAAATCGTCTTTCTTGAGCCAATCGGTTTGAGACTCAAGCAATTTATGAATATCAACTTGGGTAAGCTTTTTCATGGGGTCTTGGGGGAAGGCCGTACCGCCGGCACCGGTATACGCCGCTGGCTGAATCGTAACCGAAGTTACAAAGTCTTGCGATAGAGCGAAATTCACCACCTTTCCGACTTCTTCATCATTAAAACCACGTGCAATAGTGGGAACAAAGATAGTGGGAATTTTATACTTATCACATTTTTCCAAACACGCCATTTTGGCCTCAAGTAAATTTTCTCCTCTGATAGCGTGATAATTGGCATCGCTAAGCGAATCAAACTGTAAGGACAAATAAAGTCCGGCCTCTTTAAAACGGCGGGCAAACTCATCGCTTCGGCCAATTTTCAAACCATGCGATGAAACCAAAACACGTTTAATTTCCTGTCTTGAGCGGGCATGCTCGGCCAATTCAAAAAACTTGGGGTGCAAGGTTGGTTCACCTCCACTCAATAAACAAAGTTCTAAAGTTCCCTCACGCTCTATGAGGCCATCAATCACATGCCGAAACTCACTTAATTCCATATTGTAATTATTTTGGTTCCAGACAATACAAATGGGACATTCAAGATCACATTTATTGCTGATTTCAATAATGGGTGAGCAGGTATGTTGTTCATGATCGGCACATAATCCACAATCATCGGGGCAACCTTTATCAACTGGAGTGGAAAATTTCTTGGGCATGGTGCCCGGCTTAGTGTACGACAAGGATTTAACCCAATAATTTACATCCGATGAAAGCAAGGCCTCAAATTCACCGTGTTCCTTACATCGTTTAGTTAAAATAACCTGGTCGTTTCGAAAAATAATTTTTGCTTGAACGGTCTTTCTACATTTCGGACAGATTGATTGAGTGGCCGAAAAAAAAGCGCCACGACGATCATTTTTATCTTTGAAAGTTGATTCCCCACAACAGCTGCTCATACAAACACATCCTATTTAATTTATTAAATAATACTCTATCTTACCCACCCCCCCTAAGGTCGCCTAGTTGGCGTAAAGATTTTACAGGGAAGAT
>CAYHRT010000323.1:0-3454 GCA_964359085.1 uncultured Bdellovibrio sp.
GAAGCGGAGTTTCAACAGGCCCAGCGCCTGGCCGAGGTGGCGCGCCTGCGAGAAGAAATCGAACGCTTAAAACGCGAGCGTGAGGCACTGAACAACTCCATCAACAATAACAATGTCGTGCAAGTTACGCCGACTCCGAATCCTATCGCAATTGCAACTCCTACTCCAGTCGTGGCGGCGACGCCTATCGCAGGGCCGGGCCCGACAGATGGCCCTAAACGACTGGCAAGCGTGCCACCTGGCCCGGGAAGAAGAGTTGCACGTGGTGGTGGCGGCAGTGGTTCGAGGGGGACGACGAGTGCTGCCAGAAATCCTGCCAGCGCTTCCGGCGGCAAAGGCAAGGCGAGTGCCTTGGATGGCTTTGCCCGCAAACTCAAAAATGCCCGCTACCGCCTACCGCTTGAGGCCTACGAGGGCAAAGCGGGTGGGCTGCCGGGAATCAAGGAGCTAAAAGATCATCCGCCCTATGAATCGCCGTGGATTATGCCCTCGGAATTGTTCGAGGTCTTCGGCGTTAAAAAAGTGGTGATGTATTTTCATCTGGAAGGAAAAACTTTTAGCGCACTAAAAATTCTCGGCATCAGTGAGTATCAAATTATCGTCTATGCGTTTAACCCACGCGACCTTTCAAAAAAAGAAATTGAAGCGCCCAAGGAGATTGATCGGCGGCTGCGCGTGAAGCGTCTCTTAGAAGAGCTGCGGGCCACGCCGGAGGAGGCCGAGAAAAATGCCGGGGCATTTTCCACTGCCGCCGATAATACTCATGAACTCACGCGCCAACTCTTGCTGACTGAACGCGATCGTAAAGCTGCGCTCACGCAAATGATTCCGCAACCAACGCTTGATCGCGCCTGGGATGAGTTACGCGCGTTTGTGGTGCCACCGCCCGATATGGAGTAGACTAGATCTCTGCGCGAATAATCTCAAATAAAGTCCTAGCAAAATGTGTGTCCTTTAATTGAGACGGACCAGTAGAATCATGATTTTTTAGAACACGAATAATTGCAGATCGTAGCTCTTGAGTACTTTCTGGATTGATAAAAAGCGTATTTTCATCTTCTTCGAGGAACTCATCATACGCATAAATTTTGGAATAGATGACTTTTGCGCCGAAAAATTTCGCCTCAAGAGGAGGAATATTGGTAGGCCCAAAAAAGGTTGGCATAACTAAGCATTTGGTTAACTTGTATAATCCCGCTATTTCAGCATCTGAAACGTAACCCAAAATATGCACGGAATCGGCCAGTTTATTCTCATCAATAAAACGCTGCACTTCATCTGATCCATTCTTTTGGGCACCCACAAACACCAACTGCAGAGATTGATCTTCTTTCAGCACTTCTTTAAAGGCCTTCAGTAGACCAAGATGATTTTTGTGTTGCCAAAACTGGGCGGGATAAAAAATAAAATTTTCATGCGAGATTTTTCTACTCTTTAGGACATTCAAGTCAGGAGTGATCCGCTGAATAATCTTCGGGATCGTATAGGGAAGTGGAAATGTTTTTGCCCGATAAATTTCCCCATACGATTCGCAGACTTGATTTTTCCCAATCTTAGAATCAACTAAAATTTTCTGCGCATATCTACAGATGTTTTTATAATGATACTCCCTTGCTCTAAACTGCACTCGACTTCCCACCTCAGGAAATCTGCGCTCGTACCGATGCATAAGATCATGAATCGTGGCAATGCAATTTAACTCGGCGACATAAGACCAATGATCTTGTGCGGGAAAGATCCAGGTATCACAATTTTGTTTCACAAATTCTTTAACCAAAGGGTGAACGATTTTAAACAATTTTCGACACGGAAAGACTGGAAGTGTAAATCTTCGCCAAACCCGCCAGAAAAATTCAAAAAAGCGATATTTTCGGGCCTTAACACCGATAAAAGGATAATCTTTTAAATATTTGTCCCACTCATAATTTTCATAAATTACAATTACGCCAAGCTTGTATTTCTGTTTGAGTTCTTCTAATGCGTCCAGAATAGTTAAACAGTATTGAAAGGTTCCGCCGGCAAAGGGAGTATGGCCTAAATAGACTCCGATTTTCATCATCGAGATTTTACCACATTAAAAATGGCCCAAGAGTTTTCACCCGGTGCTTTATTCAAAGATAACCACTCACTTTGATGGATGACAGAGAACAGGGAGGAATCTAGAAACATTTTTATTTCAGGCAGAAAAAAATATCTCATAGGATGAGTTTCGGTCAGGTGCATTATTTTACCATCTCGATTTTCACACAACATTTTGTAATGAACATTGGCAAGATTCTTGTTGTAATCCATATTGGTTGAGGCAAAACGGGTAATTTTGTAATGATCATCATGCATTTCTTTTATGCGAGATTCAGGTCTTAAATTCAAGACGGCCGGGCCATACCAATAGTCAAAAATAAAAATGCCGGTCGATTTCAAATGGGCCTTGATATTAGCAAAGTAACTTCCCACTTCTTCATTGGTATTTTGATAGCTCAAGACATGAAAGAGGGAGGTAATGACGTCAAATTTTTGATGCAAACGAAAGGTTCGGGCATTTCCCTCTGAAAATGAGATGCCGGCATAATTAGACTTTGCGATGCTAATCATATCATGGGAGAGATCCACCCCGGTGACCTCATATCCATAGTCACGCTTCAAAATATTTGCGTGCATTCCAGTGCCGCAGCCAACATCCAAAATAGTTTTGGCATTGGGGTGATATTTTAAAATGAGTTCATGGATAAATTTGCATTCTCCAACGTAGTCCTTGTCTTTATAGAGAAGGTTGTAGAATTTGGCGTAATCGAGAAAATTAGTACTCATAGTATCTCTTTTACGTGTTGTGCAACTTGATGAATCTGCTCTTCCGTAATGGCGAGCCCACTGGGTACATAAAATCCATTCTTCGACATATTCTCAGAGACTTTGTAAAACTCATTATGAAAGAGTCCCATCTTTCTAAAAACCGGTTGCTCATGCATGCCCACGAAAAATGGACGAGTGCCTATTTTAAATTCTGCCATCCTTTTCATGGCCTGTTCAGCATCGATCTTGGCACGGTTGCGGATCACCATGGCAAAAACCCAATAAATATTCTTAGCATAGTCAGTTTGCGCAACAGGCAGTTGAAGCCAATCGATTCCCTCTAAAAGGCGCTGGTACATGGCCCCCATCCATCTTTTTTTCTGAATGAAAGTCTCAATCCGTTCTAGCTGAGCAAGACCTAAGGCCGCTTGCAGATTAGTCATCCTAAAATTCCAACCCAATTCGTGATGAACAAATCTTTTCTCGGGAATAAAACAGAGATTTCTAAGCGCGCGACACTTCTCAGCCAACTCATCATTGTCAGTGAGAATCATCCCCCCCTCACCGGTTGTGATGTGTTTATTGGGATAAAAACTAAAGGTACTTAGATCACCAAAGCTTCCACATTTTTTATCAAAGTATGTCTGCCCATGCATTTCCGCCG
>CAYHRT010000324.1:0-3439 GCA_964359085.1 uncultured Bdellovibrio sp.
GGCGAAGCTTGTTGTTTTGGTAAGAAGGCAATTAATACCGAAATAATCCCCTCTTTCGGCCAGGCTGATAATGATGTCCTCGCCGTTATCTAGGCTTTTAACTTTCTTAACCAGACCGCTGAGGATACATGATACCCCAAAAAAGGGTGTGCCTTGATAATGGATGGTTTGCCCTTTCTTGTAATGGCTTTGAATTTTGGCATTCTCCAATTCTTCGATGAAAGAATCGGGAAAGCTGTTAAAAAAAGGCAGACCTTTTAGTTCGCTGGCCAAATGATTGGCATTCCCCCTAAGCCCATGCATGTGATCGACTCTAACTCCGTTTGCAGTAAACACAGTAATGCTCCTTTAATTAATTAAGATTTACACCGATTTTTAAAACATTCTTAACTAACTGATTTTACAAATTTAGTCGTCTAATAACTGTTGCCGAACTTTATGTCAAAATGAAAGTTATTGAGCGATACATTCATAAAAACGATAGATTTCCTGATTTTGATCAGGAATGTCACATGTGAATGATATGCAATACGGCATATTGTAAGCATTAAAATTTCTGAGATTTTTCACAACTATCATCAACAATATTTTATAAAATCTTTTATCGATGGAGAGCTAGAAATTTTCTTGAAAGAAAAAATGGCTTAGTAATATTGCTGAAACAACGTCTGGCAGCTTGTTTGGGCCGTTTAGCTTGAATTCTCAAACGAGAGCAATGTTTGTGATTTTAAATTTGAGGAAGGTGAGTTGGAGGCCGTTGCGCAAGACAAGTTTTGTCTTATTTTCTTTTTGATTGGCACATTATTCTCTTGTTTTCCTTGCTTGATGTATTCATAAAAAGATATCTTTATCTTTAAAAGATGAATGAATGAATGAATGAATGAATGAATGAATGAATGAATGAATGAAAATAGAAGATTTTGGCCATAATTTTTTGTCCTGGCCGCCTTGAAATAAGAAGGAAGAAAGATCTGTGGCATGATAGTTGTGTGGATTGAGGCAAGGATGAATAGATTTTGTAAGTGAGTGGGGAACTTTCTATTTCTTATATCGCGGCGGCCAGGTCAAAAAGGATTGGGATTTCTCCCAATCCTTCAATCAATACTAATAATTACTGAAGTAAAAAAGGCTCAGACCTTTCCAAGCTAATGATGGCCACGGTACCGAACCCTGTACCATTTAAGACAAATCGCAAATCGTAGTGAGCACCAGCAAGGTGTCGACCAACAATCCGGCCAAATTCATCTTCTTCTCCACCAAAAGCGAGATACAATTGGATATCTTTAACTACAACTAAACCCAATTTATATCTCTCATATTCAACAGGTGTAAGCAGGGCCACTAATGGAAGTCTAACAATCGCTTCACAGCCATCAGTTAGGCATTCAGTGCCTTCCAGAACGCTTGTAAATACTGCATCACCACCAGTGATGGGGCTTACGACGTAAAATTCAAGATTTCGACATTGATTGACGGGACGTCCATGATGCCACTCAAAGCAATTGAGAATTTCCCAAATTACGGAGAGTTTTAAGACTCCTGGTTCTGGGAAGAACATCTCGGGGCCGGTGTATGTGAAATCAATTCCACCGCCAACCTGGGGATGGTTTAGATCTCCATCTTCCGCAAAAGCATTTCCTAACGTTAAAAACATGAATGATATTACTAAAAGCACAAAATGTTTCATGGTCTCACTCCTTATTAAAGCTAATTTCGGTAAATCTACGAGCTTGATTCTAAAACTTATTAATACTATAGTGGCCTTCTCCGGTTAAAACTTGAAGTGCGTTTTCTTTTGCTCCCTCCTTTGATTTGAATTTTGCTTGTAAGCACCACACTTGCATTAATAAATTTCAATTAAAATCACTCTGATTTTATATTTAATAATTCATTTATTTTCAACATGAGACATTTAATACAATTTCACAATGACTGCTATTCGATCTGCTATCCGTTATCATTTCAACGTTAGGAATAGATTGGGTCTCTTTATGACGAATGTTGGTGTGCTGTTTTTTCGTCACTCGCGAGCATGAAAATTCTTTTAAAATAGTTGAGGAGATTATTCTGAGGTGCTGAATAAATAAATAAAAAACAAATAAATTTCTAAATGCTTCGGATGCCCTCTACGGCGAGCTTTTGATGTCTAAAAAAAACAAAAGAAAACATTTATCAGGTCGATAAATGTTGCAGGTTTTTTTTGTTGATGATAGTTTTTAATTACAGGACTGACGTTGATTGTTTTGTTGGATTGGCCTTCTGTGCGAAAGAAATGGCCAGATCACGCAAAGGTACTGATGCAAAATGAGCTGATCATGATTTTGGGCCCAAGGTTTAGGTAGTGCAAGGATAGAAAAAAAGCTAGAAATTATTGTCAGGAGGTTTTTAAAAAGTAGTTTATCCTGCCATCGTCTTGAGAGTTCTTCCGAGTCAGATTAAATGTTTTGTTACTCTTTACTGTCTTATCAGCGGTAGTTTTTTAATTAAGGGTTTGTCCCTTACTGATCAATTCACATTTTTATTTTATAAGGAGTGTTCATGAACACACGACATGGAAAGTTATTTCCATCCTGGCGCTATTTTCTCATTATCTTATGTTTGTTCTTCTTGTTTGGATGTAATAGTGAAACGGATATTCCAAAATTGATTGAAGCTACCTTGACCTTGAAAAGTGTTAATCAACCAAGCCCAATTGTTGCTCAGTCGCTCATTGAATTGGATCTAAAAATTGAGAACACTGGTCTGCAGCCTGCTTCCCTTGGTAGTTTCACCATTACTGAAGGCCAGGATAATTTTAGGGTCAGTGGTGGAACCTGTGGTACGGAACTCTTGAGTTTAGGACCAAGTGAAGGGTGTAATTATCTCTTGGAATTTAGTCCTTCTGTTGAAGGCACTTATGCATTGGGTTTTAATCTTGGTTATTATTCTGGTGATAGTACTGTGTTAAAGCAGTTGACAGTCGCCTTGAAGTTTCAGGCCGGTGCCAGCATTCCTGTGCCTTCACCGAAAAAGGGAGAGCTTGTGCTTGAAACTCCCCTAATTCATGGAGACACACTGGTAAATAGTAAAAAAGAAATCATTTATACCTTAAGAAACATTGGGACTGAAAAGGTGACGATAGATGAATTCTATTTTGAAGGTGGGGTCAAGTTTTATACAATTTCGGGCGGAACATGTGGATCTGGTGGCCTGGTCCTACAGGCGAATGCAACCTGCACCTATAATGTATCCTTTGCACCGACGAGCTTAGGGCCAATTACCCAAAACATGGTGGTCGGCTATTATCCTGGAGATACCTGGAATTGGACGGGATTTACGCTTGCATTACAGGGAACCGGTATTCAAGAACCAGTCCCTACGCCGGACCATACACCGACGCCTGTTCCTACACCTACACCTACACCTACACCTACACCTACACCTACACCTACACCTACAC
>CAYHRT010000325.1:0-3386 GCA_964359085.1 uncultured Bdellovibrio sp.
AGACGCACTCGTTGGCCGCAAAAGTAAAGTCGTGCTTGCTTCCTTCAATGTCTGCGAGAGCGGCTACACTCACACACAATAAGAAGATGGCCGCACACAAGGCCAGGCTTTTCTTGGGGGTTAACTGTCGTTTCATAAGTCATTCTCCTTTCAAGTGTTACGGGACCTAGAACTTTTTTATTAATCACACTCAGCAGTCTAGAGTTAAAACAGCTCCAACCTAGAGTAGCTTCTTTCTGAAACCACCATTTGGATGAATCCGTTCATAAACCGTCCTAACTCGCCTGCAATTTTGCAGGAAACATATACAAAATTACGCGTTCCTCCAATCTCTGATTTCTACTTTTCTCTATGATTTTTCAGAAGTAAAGATCTGCGAAATATCATAAAATATTTTATCTGTAGACTCCAATTTGGACGGGTGTTCAGGATTATTTCTGGTGGCAATCAGCACATTCTCTTGGGGCATTTTCACTGTTGGAGAGTTTATGACAACCCCAACAGATCTGATGGGCGAATTGCTTTACCAAGATAGCATCGTTGTACTCGCGCACGAATTTTCCAGGGCCATGGCAATTTGCACACTTCCCATTAGAAAGATAGTTAGCTCCTAAAATATGCGATTCGTGGTCAAAATCCACCTTACCCCTTCTATTAGTGAACACAAAATATTCAAGGTCATTTGAACGAGAGCCTGGATTTTTCAGTGCATTAATTTCATCAATATTATTTACCCCATCAAAATCAGAATCCAAATTTTCAATTTCTTTAAAGCCGAAGGGGGAGAAAATAAGTTCATATCCATAACGGTTAAGGGAGTCAAAAATAACAGGCATGTGGCAGGTACTGCAATTATCCAAAGCGGTATTCTTAGTTGTTGGATAGGTTTTTACAAATGCAGTCTGGACACTAGGAGTGGCAAAAACACTACTCATAAACCCTAGAGAAAAGGCCATGGCTAATAATTTTCTCATCGAAGCACTCCTCACCAATCCATACTACCGGCCACATTTAATCGTCGGCCAAGTCTTAATTGCTCGTTGTTCATCTCCAAAAACTTTTGACTTTCGATTCATCGCTACATCCTTATAAGTAACCTTTCCTGAACTCGATATACCAGCAATAGTAAATTCAACCTCGATAATCTGAAAAGTACCATGCGCGTTGTCACATACCCCCTCATTATTGCAAACTTTTCGATAGTACGGGGGCCAAGTTTCATTAACACCAATTAAATTCTCAAGCTGGGTCAAGGTGGACTGCACTCCTCTCAGTGAATTTTCATCACTCACAGGGGGTAATCCTTCAAAGTCAGCGGCAGGTACCATATTGCCGGTCAGAGAATCCAATTCTCGAAGAGTGGTGGCCCCTGATGTGGTTGAGATCGAGAGACGTCGTCTGGTATCTAAGACAATTTGACTGGCACGATCCTTAAGCATCCGATACGCCAAAGAAGGCTCAGAAAATTCGGCATGTACAAGATAACGATCTCCAATTTTTGGTTCATCTAATTTTATATCACGGCCAAAGGACATAAGACCTAGAAAGCCTGCGGTCGCAATATTTCCTTGATACCACCAATCTATGAACCGATATCTATCGGTCGCAGGGTCCTTCTTCTTCAAAGAAATCGCCGCAACAGCAGGAACATTGTAAAAACAAGGACTGGTACACTTCTTTTCAACACAAACTTTGGGGCAATTATTATCCACAACAAAGGGAATTTTAATAGCATAGTTCGAGGTGCTATCACCTCTTTTGGTGGTCATGGCCACTTGACCTAAAGCTATTTTTGCACCGTATTCTGTCGACCAACGAGCAGTTTCACTACCAAAATAGCTAGACACTTGCTGCAGCTTAGAATCCGGTTGAATACTGATTTTAGTATTTATAAAACCAAGCAGAGCATAATCAGGATTCCCAGGCGTCATGTCAACAGCTCGGTAAATACCAACGAGTCCATTTATGTCCATGGGGTAGATCTCGTCATTCTCATCCATAAAACTTTTTAGAGTACAGTGAGGATTCAAGCGATATTTTAAGAGAAATCGACTCTCTTTGCTTATTTTAAAGGAACAATGGCTGCCTTTGCCCTGAGCTTTTTTGGCACTCACTCGGGTAAGCTGACAGTCGGCCTGCTTATCCCAATTCAAGCCATTGTCATCAGTGATTTCAAATTCTAGGCATTTTTTCATCAACTTTGCCTGGTCACTGTACATCTTATCAAATCCTGCCTCTAAGGGAGATTTCACATTAAAAGGACTGCTGTCCAAATAACATTTGTCCTGCGGCAGAACACCTTCAGGTGAACTAATTGCACGGTAATTCATATCGGTAAAAACGGGCCCACTGGTAATAATAAAGTATTCATCAATATGGTGGAGGCAATTGCCAAATTCAAATTCTTGCTTCTTGCCAACATACTCTTGTCGCTCTGATTCATAGGAGGAAATAAGATTGATAAGGGCATTAGGTATGGCCGTACAGGCCCACACATGACCAAAATACGAGATGCTGAATATAACAATCACTGAGATAAATTTAGTCGTGCTCATAAAAAATCCTTTACGGGTCTACCGTAATTCCTATTTGAGACGTTAAATTGTCTAATCTCGTCTGGTGCGGTCTGCGCACTGTAAAGTTCTCTTCTCTGAAAGTGTAACGGATTATACATTTCAACTCGACTTGGTTGCTTGGCATATTCCATGTAGTGTTGTTTGTGTTCACCGAGGTTTGAGTAATGAGGGTGTTGAGGATACTTCGACTCGTGCATTCAGTTTGAAAGGTAATCAGTGTGTTGTCTATTTCAGGAGGGGTAACCACGTTGATGTTAATGGAAAACAATGTTTCATTTAGTTGTTCTCGGTTCCAAACGTAACAGTAATCCCAGTAATACTCAGTTCCATAATAATCAGATTCCAAATTAAAAAGGACATTGCTGATCTGATTTGCTTCTAACCATAAATCAGTTCCTGCTGGTACCTTTTGTGAAGCCTTCTGAATGGAGTTTATGGCACCAAAACTTCTGCCGACTCCCAACTGATCATAGGTCACAAAGTTAACTCCTAAATCATTGGAGCCACTCAAAGACTGGAGACCAAGATCACACAGAAACAACGAATGGGTGTACCCCTGGGCCTGGACGTTGCCCATCAAACCAAGCCAAAAGACCAACAAAAAACTAAGGGTAGCACAAGATTTGGCATTCATGATCAACCTCACAAAGCACGCACAGTTGCATCTACATCAATTTGGATATCTGATGAAGATTGAGTATGGGGACGGAGAGTGCCAGATGTCTCAACAAAGTGAAATCGCGCCCGACACTCGTCCGGCAATGTGCCCTCAGTAAACGTGCCACCATAGATGCGATAGTCTGCAGTGTT
>CAYHRT010000326.1:0-3372 GCA_964359085.1 uncultured Bdellovibrio sp.
CAAGCGCATCGCCCGCGCCATCAAACCAGTCCGTCGCGCGGCCTGATCCGACGGGTTGGCTGATCGCCCCGAGCTACGTCCCGTGTTGCCGACGCTCATCGTCGTAGGCGAAGTAGTGAAGCTGCGCGAGAAGCTCGACTGGTTCCGGCCAAGCTCGGCCAGCTGAAATTCCCTGTTTGTACCGCTGGTTGCCTACCGGTTAGGCAACTCTTTTTTCCTAATTTACATGGGTAAAAGCATTTTCCCGCCGCATAATGCTTGACGTTATGTGATGGTTGGCGTTACCTAGATGGCGCGATGAAGTTCAGGAATGTTCATCGCGGTGAGCTGTTTCTGAAAGAGTTCCGTAACTGACGGGAATCAGCCAGAATTGGCTGACATGGAATGGAGTACCTCTGCGGATCGAGGAGAGAGGGGTTTGAGCATCTACGGAAAAGACAAAAAAGGCGACCTTGTATCAACTCAAGCCGCACGGGCCACGTTAGGGATTCTCGTCACTATTCTAGCTTCGTTGGCGGCACTTGCGGTTAATTCCGCGAGCGTCTCGGCGGGAGGATTGCTCAGGCTGGCAACAGGTGATGAAAGAGGTGTTTATTTTCCTCTCGGGCAAGGGATATCTGAGGCAGGAAAGCTAAATGGCCTCGACATCAGGGTGATGCCTACCAGCGGCTCGGTTGAGAACATCCTGCTTCTGGAATCCAACAAGGCGGACTTGGCTCTCGTGCAAAGCGATATCGCCTTCGACGCCTTCAATGGGAAGGGGGCATTCCGGAATCCAGTTGCACAATTAAAGGGGGTGGCATCCCTTCATGCGGAAGTGGTGCAAATCCTGGTGCGCGAGGGGCTTCATATATCCAATGTTGGTGGCATAAAGGGAAAACGAGTATCGCTGGGTCCAAAAGGCGGCGGTTCCGAGTCGAGTGCCGCAGCCGTTTTAGGTGCAGGCGGTGTCACCCTAGAGGAAATCCGGCCCTTATTTCTTTCCTTCAAAGAAAGCATCGACGGCTTGCGAGATGGCAATGTAGACGTCGCGTTTATTACTTCCGGCATTCCCGCTGCGGTTGTCGAAAATATCTACGCCTCGAAAGTGGCTACATTATTGCCTCTTGACTCGCATATTCTCGGGAGGTTGGTCGAAGTCGAAAAATATCCGCGCTATATATCGGCAGTTATCCCGGAAGGAACATATAAGTCCCAAGGAACGGAAGTCCCAACGATCGGTGTTCGAGCTATGCTCGTTGCGCGCGAGGAAGTCCCTGACGATCTCGTGCAGTCCGCGCTTGAAGCAATTTATGCCAACAAAGGGCTCCTCGTCAGACAGTTCAAACGCGCAGAAATAAGGACCCCCACGTCGTTGGACGAGTTTCCGATCGATGTGCACGAAGGTGCGAGGAAGTTTTACGTCAGCCTTGGCGTTGGCGAAGCCAAGTTCGGCAGATGGCTTCTGCTTACCGTAGCAGTTATTGCCTTTTTTCTTGCGCGTGACACAGTACGGAAAGTATGGCTAGTCCTCAATAGACATGAACTGGTAAAGATAGTCTCATTGTTTCTTGCTGTATATTTTGCTGGCTCTCTCGGCCTCTATTTTTTTGAGCACAGAGTCAATGAATATTTCAGTACCCTGCCAAAAGCACTATGGTCGGTCATCGTTTATATCGCCGGAGGCTTCCAGGCGCGCGAGCCGATTACGGAGTCGGGAAATGCCGTTGGCGTTGTAGTGGTCATTGTCGAAGCGGGAATAGCGGCCTGGTTTACGGCTGAGCTGGCCGCTTTATTCGTGAAGCATAAGCTGGGGAGGAGAACGATGGCGAAGCATAAGGATCACATTGTCATCTTGAATTGGGACGACAGGGTCGAGTCGATTATCGATCAGTTGTGCGATAACGATGTCCTTAAAAGAATGAAGATAGTAATAATGACTTCGGAGAAGGAAAACCCGCTTCACAAAGAATATCGAGATGTCCACCATTTAGGGGGTGACATAACTAATGCAAAGCACCTGGAGAAGACGTATGTTCACCTCGCGCGTTCGGTGTTGATCGTTTCTGATTCGCGCGACCATCTTTCCGATGGGAAGAGCATCATGGCCATCCTCGCCATTCGGAAGATATGCGACGAGAAAAATAACGGGAAGTCCCAAGTACCGATCACCGCTGAGATTAATGACTGGAAAAATTACGAGATGGCGAAACGGGCCGGGAACCAATATGACGGAAAAATCGAGGTCATTTCATCGTCTCATCTGGGGGCAAACCTGTTGACACAGTGCGCCGTAACGCCTGGCATAGCCGGCCTTTACGACGATTTACTGACATTCAAGAAAAACACCAATGAGATATATAGAATTGAACTGCCTGCAGAATGTCTCGGAAAGCGCTTCAGCGAGCTTTCCGAATGGTTCCTTAGAGAGAGCGCCGAGAGCGATCTGTGCGCCATACCGCTAGGTATATCGCGCAAGGACCAGACATTTATCAACCCAACCGATAGCGAAGCCGGTCCCCTGCAAGAGGGGGACTACGTGTTTGTAATTGCAGATGCGCCACCCTCACCCTAGGTTTTAGGGGGCAGGTTTTCATGGGATGTGAGCTGGGCCGGTCTGACATGGCTCTAGGGCGATTGTGTTTTCCCGAGCGCGATTCCTTCCTTAAGAATCTTTTCGATCTGGGCGGTAAGATCATCGGCTATTTCTCGCACGAGTGGTTCCTTGCTCAGTAGGGTGCCTGTATTGTTAAAAGAATCAATTTGCGCAACAACCTGTCCGTCCATTTTTAAGTTAACTCGAGCTACAACAATCTGGCCACCAATTGGATGCCATGTTGTAGAGTATTCAAATCCCGCCGAATATCGGTTGACATAGTGTACTTTCAACTCAATATCAAGAATATTCTCGCTCCGTTCCAACGAGAAGACATTATTACGGGCAAGATTCTTCTTGAGATTTATGTAAACCTCTTCGGCAACGGCTCTCTCCGTTGCGTCAGGATCCTTCTTCGTCTCCATATTCTTCTCAACGACAATTGGGAGAGAAACTGTAACTTTCTTGGATTCGAAGGAATGAGTCTTTTGAAAACCAGTAATTATCGTCTCTCGTCCTGTCGTCACGCATCCGCTCATTGCGAGAAGCGTAAGCAGGGCAACTGTAAGGAGGGCGTAGGTTTTAAAATTCATCAGGAAAGTTCTCTGTGATATCTGTGGCTTAATTATTTCTCCGTAGCTTTTTTCCTTCCCATGCCATGTTCTACGGCCAACACCGCCGCTTCGACACGCGAACGTAACCCAAGCTTTCGGAGGACCGACTTGACGTGCAGTTTTACCGTACCGTCGGTAATGTTGAGCGCGCGCGCGATCATCTTGTTGCTCTGGCCCTCGGCC
>CAYHRT010000327.1:0-3302 GCA_964359085.1 uncultured Bdellovibrio sp.
GTCCTTTTCGTTAACTCATGTGGTTAACGAAAAGGACCTGGCACCTAGAAGGGAGTTCGCTGTGAAATTTTACTTGTCCTTTGTGTTGTTTTTCTCTTTCTCGTTCTCAATTATTGCCCGGGAGATCGCCATTTCTTCCAGCAATTACAAGGAGGCGATGGCCAAAGAAGTTTTTATTAAGTTTGATATGGCGTCTACCAAACTAGGATTTATCACAACTGGCTTTACCGGAGTTGCCAAGCAGTTTCGGGTTTCTTTTGAAGAGCAAAATAATACTCTCTCTAAGATTCTGGTGGTCGTGCCCGTGAAAGAAATGGACACCGATACGGATGCCCGCAATGAAAAAATGTGGGAAACCAGTTTGGCCATGTCTCAGCATCCCGAGATTAAAGTTGATTTGCCTGGCCCAGTGCCTTTGCAAGAGGGTGTAAGTGAAGTCGAAGGGCATGTCCAAATTCGTGGATTATTTTATCCCATAAAGGTGAAGCTAGAATTAAAAAAACGCGAGGGTGGAATGACTGTTACTGGAAATGCCGAACTCACCATTAGCGGCACTAAAATACCTGATCCCTCGATTTTCATCGCGAAGGTACGGGATCGAATTGATTTGTCTTTTCGCTTGGATCTTTAGAGGACTTAGTTAACCTAAGGTTAGTTATTTTCGAAATAATTGACAGTTTGCCCTTTCAAGAAATTGTTAATTTCCGATTTCAAATAACGATAGTTTTTGCCAATTTTACGCGCTGGCAATTTACCTTCATTCACCAGTTTGAGCAGTGTTTTGCGCGAGATACGCAGATAACTTTCAACTTCAGAGGTTGTCATCACTTCAATACGTTCAGTTTGTCTTATTTCCATCAAATTACCCCATTTACGTTTAAATTCTCTTATATACTACCAAGGATCTATATAATCCGTCAGATCTTTTTAAATGGACAGGAATGAAGTATTTTCAATGAAGCAGTCTCTCAAGTTCCTCTAACTTCTCTCTCTTGCCTCCAAATACCACTATTATCAAAATTTGGATAGGGTATAGATGAAATAGCGATTGACGTACCAAGCACAAAAAACATACTTTTTTGCGATACAAATCAATTAACAAAAAAATACGCATAGCGTTTAGCCATTAAAAGGAGAAGAAAATGGGTGAAGCACTAGGAATGATTGAAACCAAGGGGTTTGTGGCAATGGTCGAAGCTTCTGATGCCATGGTGAAGGCCGCAAAAGTTGAATTGATCGGCCATGAAAAGATTGGTGGTGGTTATGTGACAACGATCGTCCGTGGAGATGTTGCGGCCGTGAAGGCAGCAACGGAAGCAGGAGTTCGTGCCGCTCAAAAGGTGGGAGAACTGGTTTCTGTGCACATCATTCCAAGACCGCATGAAAATGTCGATCTTGCTCTCCCATTAGGCCGTCAGAACAAAAAAACTAAGTGATGTAGACCTCTTTTTTTGGGCAGGGGGAAACCATGCAAATTGGCAAAGTGGTGGGCACTGTCGTGGCCACCAATAAGGACGAAAAGTTACAAGGTCTAAAGCTGCAAATTGTTGAATACGTCAACACCCAAGGTGTTCCTACAGGTGGGCTAGTGATTGCCGCCGATTCTGTGGGCGCTGGGGTGGGGGAAATTGTTCTCGTAGCTTCGGGAAGCTCTGCCCGACAAACCAAGATCACTGAAGGAAAACCAGTTGATGCGGTCATTATGGCCATCGTGGACATCCTAGAACTTGGTGGCGAGGAACGATACGTAAAAGCTTAATCTCGTCTGTTAGGGGGATTCCATGCGGATAACGGAAAATCAGATTGATTCGATTGTCGATCGTGTTGTGAGTCAGTTAGGTGGAGGCCAGGAACCGACGCCACTTCCCACCGCCGTTTTGGCAACGGGCCCGAAGGTGCCGTCCACTCAGAAAGTCCCACTTCCCCCTATGAGTGGGGTTTTGGGAGTCTTTCCCGATATCGATTCTGCCGTGGTGGCGGCCGAGAAGGCCTTTCATGAGTTCCAAACTGTCTCCCTTGAGAAGAGAAAAAAAATTATCAGCGCTATCCGCACTATCTTGCATGAGAATATCCAGCAGTTATCACGACTGGGCCAAGACGAAACGGGGCTGGGGCGCTACGAGGACAAAATTGTTAAAAACCGTTTGGCCATTGATAAGACTCCTGGAGTGGAAGATATTGAACCGCGCGCTTTCCAGGGCGATGATGGTCTGACCACTGAAGAATTGGCACCTTTTGGCGTTATTGGTTCGATCACACCTTGTACCAATCCATCGGAGACAATTATTTGTAATGGCATTGGTATGATTGCCGGGGGTAACACGGTAACTTTTAACCCTCATCCCACGGCAAAAAAAGTTTCGGCATTAACCATTAATCTTATGAATAAGGCGGTGCTTTCGGAGGGCGGGCCGGCCAATTTATTTACCACTATTTCCTCTCCCACCATCGAGTCTGCTCAACAGTTGATGACTCACAAACGCGTGCGTCTCCTCGTCGTTACGGGCGGGCCTGCGGTGGTGAAGGCGGCCATGGCTTCAGGCAAGAGAGTTGTGGCGGCCGGGCCAGGCAATCCTCCTGTGGTGGTTGATGAAACCGCCGATATCGATAGTGCCGCTAAACACATCGTGACTTCCGCTTCCACTGATAACAACATTATTTGCGTGGTGGAAAAAGAAATTATTGTGGTGGATTCCGTCGCTGATCAGTTGAAAAAATGTATGATCAAATATGGGGCAGTGGAATTGGGTGCCCATCAGGCCCGTCGCTTGCAACAAGTAATTTTAGACCATGAAGGCCATACCATCAAAGAATATGTTGGGAAAGACGTTCAAGTTATTTTGCGAGCTATAGGACTGGATGTTGATCCATCTAAGCGTCTGGCCTTTACCGAGACCGCTGCGGATCATCCTTTTGCCACCACGGAGCTTCTGATGCCCGTTGTGCCTCTCATTCGTGTCCGCAATATTGATCAGGCCATCGAACTGGCCTATGAACTTGAAAAGAAATGTTTTCATACTGCCGTCATCCATTCCAAAAATATCGAGAATATGCACAAGATGGCGAAGAGAATGAATACTTCTATTTTTGTGAAAAATGGGCCGGCGTTGGCCGGTTTAGGTTTAGGTGGTGAAGGTCCGACGTCTTTTACTATTGCCTCACCAACTGGCGAGGGTCTAACCAGACCGCGTTCTTTTTGTCGCATTCGAAGATGTGTGTTGAAAGGATATTTTGGGACACCATAGTTTATGCATGACCATCATACGCGAGACGAAATTATTAATGCCGTAAGAGCGGCCGGG
>CAYHRT010000328.1:0-3280 GCA_964359085.1 uncultured Bdellovibrio sp.
TTGAAAAAAAGGCCCGAGCCGCTCCGCGAGTGGGCACCATCAATTTCGCCAGTTTTGTCAACCAATTCTTTGATTTAGCTTTAAACAGTTTAATAAGTTAAAATATCGTTCATGACTTCTGCTATTAAAAAGTGGTTTTTATCACCTCATGCAGCTGAAAGAATGCAGGAGAGGAATATCTCGGTTGCGGAGCTGGAAAAAGTTTTAACTTTACCGGATGAAGTCATTAAGCAGGGTCCAAAATGGATTTATGTAAAAATGATTAAACATAGAAAAGATAATTTGTTAGCGGCGGTTGTTTTAGAAAAGAAGGAGGGCCTATGGCTGGTCATCACATTGATGGTAAACTTTCAAAAAAAATAAAAATGCCTCATGTTTTCGTGGATAAGGATGCCGACTTTGCTTCCATTAAAATTGCAGAGGGTATTGAAGCAAAATCTTATGTGAAAGATGGCTTTGTCTTCAGCGAGGATAAGAATGGCCACATCATAGAAATTCAAATTTTAAATTTGAGTGAAATTAAAAAGAAGTCTGCATAATTTTTTACCAATAATAAAATATACCCAAGCCAGTAAAACCATTTGTCAGTTGTGATCTTTTTGTTCCTAATGCTATGAGTACTGCATGCCGCTACCATGAATAGGGAGATGGATTTTGCGAAAAAACAACTTCATGAACTAGACTTTCTAATTTACTGGTCAGATAATCATCCGTTAAGGCAACTTCTCGAAGCTTAATCCCCTGGGGTTCATATCAAAATGTCATCCACTAAAGAATTTATTAAATATCTTCCAAAAGCAGAACTACATCTTCATCTGGAGGGAGCAATACCTCTCAATGCGCTCTGGCTATTGATCGAGAAATATCATGCCATTTCAGAGGTTGGTTCAATAGGGGGACTGCAAAACAAGTTCAAGTATAAGGATTTTCCAAGTTTTATTAATACTTGGGTATGGAAGAATAGTTTTTTAAGAGAGTATGCAGATTTTGAGTTTATCGCAGAAGAAGTCGCAAAAGATTTAAAAAGTCAAAATATTCGGTATGTAGAATCTTTCTATTCCCCAGGAGATTTTGCAAGACATGGATTAAACCCACAACTTTTGACTTCTTCAATTAGAAAAGGTCTCAATAAGGTTGATGGTATTAAAATAAATTTAGTTGCTGACCTAATCCGAGATTTTGGACCTCTGAAAGGTGAAGAGTGGCTAAAACAGTTAGAAGAGGTTAAAGACCAGGGAGTGATTGGTATTGGTATCGGTGGATCAGAGCATGAGTTTCCACCTGGTCCCTATAAAAAAGTCTATCAAATGGCCCGAAAAATGGGATTTAAGTGTAGTGCCCATGCAGGTGAAGCTGCGGGAGCAACAAGCATCTGGGATTCCATAAACGAACTGCAAGTTGATCGGATTGGGCATGGAACAAGGGCAATTGAAGATGCGAAGTTAATAAATTTTATAAAAGAGAAGCGTATTCCTATTGAGATGTGTCCTATTTCTAACTTGAGGACCGGTGTGGTTAAAGACATTATTGATCATCCGGTCAAAGCATTCTTTGAGCAGGGGCTTGTTGTGTCAATTAATACGGATGACCCGAAAATGTTTAATAACAGCCTGGAGGAAGAATATTTATTACTAATTGAAGCATTCGATTGGGGAAAAACCGAAATTTCATTACTTGCTAGGAACGCAATTGATTCTTCGTGGGCGCCGGAGCCTTTAAAGCAAAAGCTAAAAAATGAATTGGATCGATACTTAATTTCTTCAGAAAAATGAATGTTTTTAAATTGTGCTTTGTAATGAATGAACAATTTTGCATGTATTAGTTTATCTAGATAGTAACACCTTGAAAATATAGAACCTATTCGTTGAATGAATTTGGAATCGCGCCGATCACCCCGTGAGTGGAAGCATCAATTTCAGCACGAATAAACTATCTTTATATTTTAGATCTGATGCCGTATCATCTGTTACGAAATGCCCAGGTGGTGAAATTGGTAGACACGCACGATTCAGGGTCGTGTGCGAAAGCATGCTGGTTCAAGTCCAGTCCTGGGCACCATCTCTCTTGTAACTATATGAATGTAAAGAGTTTTTAGGCAACAAATTTAGGTCATGTGTACTAAAAGTGTACTACGACTTTTAGAGCGTAGCATTTTGTTGGTGCGTGAACAGGTTTATCACAACATTTTTTTCTACTTCTCCAAAATTTACCACGTTGATTGCTTGGGCCAGATGGTCCGGCGACAAGTGTGCATATCGCATGGTCATTTCCATTTGTGAGTGGCCTAAGATTTTTTGTAAATCGTAGAGGTTTCCACCGTTCATCATGAAGTGACTTGCAAAGGTGTGGCGTAGATCGTGGAAGCGAAAATGGCGATCAAGCGACGCTTTCTTTTGGGCCTTGGTGAAGTCGCGGTAGAGGTGGTGAGGGTCAACAGGTGTCCCTGAAACATCTACAAACACGTAGTCATTATTGCGCTTTAAAAAGAGGTCCTTGAGAAGTGATCTAACCTGATCGTTCATGGGAACGACTCTGCGCTTGCCAGATTTTGTCGTGGCCCGGTGGCCGCGCTTATCGCGAATTCCCCCAACTTCAATTTGTGAGTGGGGAAAATTGATTCTATCCCAGCGAAGGCCACACAGCTCCCCTCGTCTCATGCCACTGTTCAGGGCCACGATGTAAAGAGGGTAGAGTGGGTCTCTGCCATTGGCCCGAAGAAAGTCCACGATCTCCAACTTGGTCATGTAAATTTCTTCTCGCAAATCTTCTTTAAGATTTTTCACACGCCTCATGGGATTGGTGGTCAGATATTCTTCATCCACGGCCGCATTCAAAAGAGTGCGGAGACACCCTAAAATGAGATTGATCCCCTTGGTGTTATGTCCCTTTTCTTTGAGCGCAATCACGAAGCGATCTATGTGCTGACTTTGAATCTTGTTTAAGCTCATGCCGCCAAAGTGCGGGAGAAAATGGCGACGAAGGTACGAGTCATAATTTTCATAGGTACTGGCCGCGCGGTAAGTTAAGACCTTTTCTTTGAGCCATTTTTGCGCGAAGGCATCAAAGGGCACATCTTGCAAATGCTTAAGCTTGAGACCCTCTGCGTTTCGAAGGGAGAGCATTTTTGCTTTCCATGCAATGGCGTCACTTTTTCGTTTGAAAATTTTGGCAATCTGCTTACCTTCGACATAAATCTTCTCGCGGTAAACGCTGCCGTTTTTTCTTTTAATCGTTTTCATTCGTTCCTCCTTTAGGAAAAAGGAACAAAGGTTCGATTGTT
>CAYHRT010000329.1:0-3252 GCA_964359085.1 uncultured Bdellovibrio sp.
CCCATTGAGCCAGGATCAATTGCCAAGACCTTTACTATTGCTGCCGCGATGGAATCAGGACTTACAACTTCCACAAAAAAATATTTTTGTGAACGCGGACAATTTAAAGTCGGTGATCACATCATTAGCGAGGCAGAGAGTAAGAAAAAATTTGAATGGCTCTCTGTTTTAGAGATTTTGAAGTATAGCTCCAATATCGGAACTACAAAAATCGCCTTTGAACTTGGCGCACCTCGGCTTCTATATTTCTTTGATAAATTTGGCTTTGGCAAAAAATCTGGGATCGAATATGCAGGTGAATCCCGTGGAATCATGCCGGCCACAAATGAAGTAACCCCTCTTCGTTTAAGTAATATTTCTTTTGGCCAAGGCATGGCGATCACTCCAATACAAGTGTTAACTGCCTATGCCATTTTTGCCAATGGTGGAACTTTCGTGCAACCGACATTACTAAAGACGACTAAGCAATTACCGGGGATACGTATTATTAGCAGGGAAACAATCGCTTCCGTCACAAACATCTTGACTAAAGCAGTTGAAGAAGGGACTGGAACGAATGCCAAAATTCCCCTATTCAAAATTGCAGGCAAAACCAGTACAACACAAAGACCATCGGAAAATGGCGGCTACCATGGATACATTCCAGGTTTTGTAGGCTTTTCTGTAGACACAATAAAAAAATATGTCGTTTATGTATACATTGATAATCCCACAGGCAAAAAATACTATGGCAATGATGTGGCCGCACCAGTTTTCAAGAAAGTTATGGAACATATTTTAATCCGAGATAAAATGTTTATAAATGTTGGAGAAGCCAAGGCACCTTCAAAGCATGAAACGCATGATACGGTTGTACAAAACCAAAGTGCTGTAACTCCGAGTGCCAAGGTGCTACCTAATTTCATTGGCCTCGACAAGCAGAGTATCGCAGCACTCATCTCGACTTTGCCCATAAAAGCTAGGCACCACGGTGTCGGTTTAGTGTCTCGCCAAGGAGTCCCGGCAGGAACATTTCTTTCAGATACCTCCATTGAAGTTGATTTGTATTATGAGCCGCCCAACGTCGAATAGATTATGAAAAGAGTATGCATTCTCGATATAATACAAAAATTAAAGATACTTGAAGCGGCAAGCATCACAACTAATGATAAGATCACGCGAGTAACGTCTACTCTTGAAAATGCCGGACCACAAGATTTAGTAGTCTATAATCTCAAGGAGAATGATGACAAATCGCAAACCTTGTTTCTAGAAAGGTTCTCAAAATCTCGCTGCAATAATTTTATCTTGCCTTGTGCGTTTAGCTTTCCGCGTCCTGTGAACATAATAATTTCAAAAGAATTTTTTGAAAAGAAACCTTTCGTCGAATTATGCGATCTCATCTTCGGAAGGGAACATGATGGCCCCGTAAAAATTGTCGCAATTACTGGAACTAATGGAAAATCCTCGACAGTCTTTTTTTTAAATCAGCTAGCAAATCTCCTGGAAATAAAAGCTGCCTCTCTTGGAACTATCGGCCTCTATATCGGTACTGAAAAAATCCGAAATTCTCTTCTTACGACACCTGATTATTTTGAGCTACGTGAAACACTACAATATCTGGCTACCCAAAAGATTGAATACTTATTTCTTGAGGCCAGCAGCCATGCTTTAGAGCAAGATCGTTTCCTTGATATCCGCTTCCAAAGTGCTGGCTGGACGAATCTAACCCATGATCACCTGGATTATCATGGAAATTTTTCAAATTATTTCAGTGCAAAATTAAAAATTTTGCGAAATTTATCTACTCACTGCAAATTAGTTATCAGCCCTGATTCATCTTCACTCTTCCACCAAATCTTAGGGGCCACACCCTCTGATCAAAATAGAATTTTGCTAGCTGACAAGTTGTCATTAAACCAACAACTTCCAGCTTTTTTAAAAGTAGAATTTAATTACCATAATTTATGTCTCACAGTCTCCATGCTTGAGACCCTTGGAATTCAAGTAAAAAAAGAATTGCTCAGCAAGCTCCAACCCCCACCTGGTAGATTTTCAGTCCATAGTATGGAGGGTGCTGGTGATGTCATTGTTGATTATGCTCATACCCCTGATGGATTGGAAAAGCTTTTATCGGAGACTCGCAGAATTTACCAAGGCCATAAGCTAACTGTTATTTTTGGCTGCGGTGGTAATCGCGACAAAACCAAACGTCCCATCATGGGTGCCATTGCCGAGAAATATTGCGATGAAATTATTGTCACAAATGACAATCCCCGCTTTGAAGAACCTGGCTCCATTGCGGACGATATTGTAACAGGAATCAAGACTGTTAAACATACAACTATTCTAGATAGACGGCACGCTATTTGCGATACTGTTCGCGCTATGAGCTTATCAGATGTTGTTGTCATTGCCGGAAAAGGACATGAGAGTTACCAAGAAATCAAAGGGCATCGGTATCAGTTTAACGATGGTGAATTATTGGAAGCTCTTGCGACCCTAAAAATGATCAAGCAATTCCCATCCTTTGTTCGAAGTTTTGGGTTTCCATCTTTTCGCATTGAGGCAGGGATCTCAACCGATTCGAGATCGGTTTTGCCAGATCAGGTTTTTATAGCACTCGTCGGCGAAAAATTTGATGGCGCAGATTATATTGAATCCTGCCTTGCCAAAGGTGTTCGCAGTTTTGTTTTAAATAAAAATGAGCATAATGAATTGCTTTCTGAAACAGAGTCCAAAAAGAATTCCGGGCTTCAATTTATTTTTGTCACTGACACGAATCTTTTTTTGGGTGAACTTGCAAAAGAATATCTTATTCGCTTACGCAAACGGCGTAAGGTTGTTGTTATTGGTATTACTGGATCTAATGGAAAAACCACGACAAAAGACATGCTCTTTCATCTTTTAAATAATGCCGTGCCTGGGAAAGTACATAAGACACAAGGAAACTTAAATAACCATATCGGTTTGCCGCTCTCAATTTTATCTCTCAAAGAATGTCATGACGTCGCTATTCTTGAGATGGGCACCAACCATCCTGGAGAAATTAATTATCTCTGCAACATTGCCATGCCAGACGCTGGAATCATTACCTCTGTTGGTGATTCTCACCTCGAATTTTTTGGCAGTCGTGCGGGAGTCCTAAGTGAAAAACGTATTCTGTATGATTACGTGATGAATTCTCCTCAAGCATTATTTGTCACCGACGGCGACGATCCCCAATTGGCAACTCTGCCTGCTGGCAAATCTACTTATTTCATTGGCCGCAAC
>CAYHRT010000330.1:0-3249 GCA_964359085.1 uncultured Bdellovibrio sp.
CAAATCTGACCGAAATCTGAGCGCCAGAACGAGCATTTATTATTTGACGGCCCCTTAGGAGATTTTACCGCGAAAGGCTTGGCTTGAGGCAGTCTCGAGTACTTTTGATCGTGCCCGTCCCGCAAGATCTTTCTCGTTCGTGTAGTAAGTGATCATTGTCTGATAGGCCTGTTCGGCAAATTCTCTTGGAAGCGAGGATAAGAACTTCTTCTGTACGTTGGCCGAAAGTCCTTTTAGGGCCATCCCAAAAATAGCGGGTTTGATTACCCCCGCCAATCGTTCCAGACTTTCTTCCGACAGATGTTGTATGTCAAAAAAAGAAATACTTTTTGAGTGTAATTCTTCTGCCAGAACAGGATTTTTAATGCGAATCAATTTTAGAATCTTTTCCTTCTCCGCTGAATCCATAAGCTGCAGCATCTCAATAATTTGCGCTCTACCATTAATAAATACTGAAGCATTCTGATTACCGTTTTTCATTTGTTAGCCTCATCCATTCATTTTATTTTTTTCTTTTGAATATTTCTGCTCGGCCGTATACATAGCATGTGTGTGCGACTCATCAAGCTGCTTCAATTGGTTGTGATGAGTTGTTTTAATTTCGGCCACACGATCTTCGTGCGCTTTCCTAATATTTTCTAGTTCCATATCAAGGCGGTTTTTTTCTGAGGCGTAAACATCTTCATGTCTTTTTCTAGCTTCAATAAGTTTGTGTTCTAAATCTGTTTTTAGATTATCTGACTTTCGCTCAAAATCACTTTTTAACTGCGTCAGAATGTTTTCTTGCAACTCTTGTTGCTTTTTTATCGCCTTATTATTTTCATTTTGTACTTGCTTAATCTCGGCCTTACTGCGATTTTGCTCTGTTTCTTTAAATTGCTGGAGCTGTACGGAAGAAATATCTGACATTTTTAATCCCTTTAATGCTCTTTGCTTTTGCTCAGAGACCTATCTCCGTCTATTATGTTACGAAGGTGTGGGGAAATGGCACAAGGAGGCAAAAAGTGTCTCGCTAAATTTTGCGAGAGGCACTGGAGCAGATTCAAGCCAACCTGCTGAAATATCGATATGCAGCAGCTTCTTGCACCGGGAGACTGAATGGAAAGAGTAAAGGCCAACATACATATTGATTCAGCGGCCTCAAATAATTTCTTTGAATGGACCTGTATCAATCTCCAAAGTGTTACCTGGCAAGGACACTTTCAAGATGATTTTCTTGAGTTTTGGCGGGCCCTGTTTGAAAATGCGGAGATACCAATTATTTTCAAGCGTCTTGATATTCTTATTTCTCACACAAAAATAGGACCCCTCTATACTTGGTTTGTATGGTTACGCTCAAAATTTCTTATTTTTTGTTTCACACATATGGATTTGACGTTGTTGGAATTATCACACTTGTCAAAGATTCCTATGGCAACGATTGTTTTCGATTTTCGCCTTTTTTTGATAAGAATTTTCTCCGCCAAAGAGGATCAGATTACCGAGTTACTACATTTTCCTCATATAGCTTCAGATAAGGCTCACCTACGTTTTTGTGATTTTTCACAACTGGGAATTCAGGCAGAACAGATTTGGGGAGTAATCGTTGATGATCCTATGACGTCGTTGGAAATTACACTTTATCCAGAATGGGAAGCCATTTTAAAGAATATTAAGACAAAAACAAAGAAAGAATTAGACCAGGATGTTCACAAGAAGTTTTCTGAAAGTTTTTTTGTAAGATATATCATCCATCTTATTATTTTAAGCATTGTGGGTGGTGGACTTATTTTCCTTCTTCAATATCTCAGTAAGTATAATGAATTGGTTTTGGCAGAGCAGTTTGAGGTTTACGAACCTCAGTTTACCTGGTTAGACAAAGGACTGGTATACAAGGACAAAACCAGTCTTGCAGCGTCAGATAATTTTAAAAATACATTTGATGAGATCGAACAAATTACATCACGTGATCTCGATGATTATCCTAATCAGGAGGAAGAACGTTTTGATACTGAATCTGAAGTTGTCTTAACTTCTTGGGATGCGATACCAAAGGAAATCGAAGAGTCTGACGCTATGGATATTAAGACGCATGAAGGTGGATTTCGCGATATAAGTACAGGCAGTAAGAAAATTTTTCGTTTGATGATGAAATCCGTTATCCCTCTGGAAACGCGCGATCAAGTAAGAAAACTCGTCGCGAAATATCAAGCAGAGAGGGGAGATAAGCATGAGATGGGAACTTTCGTTCCGGGAGGAGTGTATTTTAATTTGTTCGTGCCCAAGGAATATACCAAAGAATTTTTAGCGCAGGTTTTCGACATCGGAGAATCGGTTTTGTATGAATCAAAAACATCGATACCTAATCCGATAGGAAAAATCCGTGTGTTGATTTGGATAAAAAATATTTAATGTATTTTAGGGCGTGTCCTCATTTTCGCCTAAAGGCCCAAATGAGGACACGCCCTAGTCCTTTGAAGTTTCCAGGGAAAGTGAAAGAATTTTGTCGCCTGGGGAAATCGTATCAAGAATTTCTTCGCCTTGAATCACCTGACCAATAACAGTATTTTTACCATCTAGTTGCGACAGAGTTGAGAGGCTGATGTAAAATTGCGAGTCAGCACTGTCATTATCACTTTCTGACCTGGCCATACCTACAGTACCCTTAATGTGTTGAATGGAATTGATTTCACCCTTGATTTTTTGACCAGAACCGCCCGTGCCTGTGTTTGTTGGATCACCTGTTTGCAAAATAAAATTTGGAACAACGCGATGAAAGGGAAGCCCATCATAAAACCCTTGTTCCACCAAGGCCGTAAAGCGTTTAACCGTATTGGGTGCTTCCTGTGAATAAAATTTGATTTTTATATTGCCATGAATGGTCTTCAAGATGGCTACTTGTTTGGTGGTGCTTTCTTGAATTCCTTGCTGCTCTGACGATAGGCCATCTTTCTCATCCGAACTTTGATGACATGAAAGAGCGGTTATTAATAGCAAACCTAAAAAAAGTTTCATTCCTACAACTATAAAGGGAACATAGGTTCGAGAGAATTGTTTTTTTTCTTTAAATTAATATTGACATTGGCTTGCCACTTAAATAAATTGGCCCTCACCTTAAAATTTAGGCTTTGTGGGGATGTAGCTCAGTTGGGAGAGCATCTGCCTTGCACGCAGAGGGTCGCAGGTTCGATCCCTGTCATCTCCACCATGAGCCACAAAGTGTGGCATGCTCTTTTAAAATTTAGAATAAGAAAAAGATTGCTGTCTTAA
>CAYHRT010000331.1:0-3242 GCA_964359085.1 uncultured Bdellovibrio sp.
CTTTTTCAACGGCCTGCTAGTGATCGATCTGGAGTTCTTTAGTATAGCAGGACCCACGGGGAGTTGGGATTGAGCTGTAAAGAGAAAAACTCTCGACCGGAAAACTCGCCGCTGAAAACATGGAATAGCAATGCAAGAATGGGACAATCTGTTCGGCCGGAACATTGTCGAGTCTGGCAAGAGTGAGGTGGGGATGGAAAGATTGATTATCCTCACCGAAATTACCCAAGACCTTGCGAATCTTCCGTGCCAACGATTCGAGGGATGGACAAGGTTCAAACCCGGCCCAGAGAATCTTGACCATATTCCTATGTCCGAAGTATCCAACGCTTTTTGGGGACATGATAAATGGTTCATGTTCCATTTCTTCTAATAAGGTCACGATCTCCTGATATTGGTGACCCCGGATCTCACCGATGAACTTGAGGGTCACATGCATATTTTCAGGCGGCGTCCATCGGGCGTGCTTTAGGTGAATTTTAAGCAAGGATAATTCTTGCTTGAGTTGCTCGGGAATGTCTATGGCAACAAAAAGTCTCATAATTAACAATAGCAGGAGGAAGAGTATCTGAAATCTGCTAGTGCACTTTTTTTTGATAAATACTTAAGGCCCTGGGCATCAGTTGGTTTAATCGTTCCTGCCTTTGACGATTACTAGGATGAGTGGAAAGAAAACTGGCCCCACTTGATCCTGCTATTTCTTCCATTCGTTTCCATAAAACAACCGCCTCTCTTGGATCAAATCCAGCGGTGGCCATCAGGACGAGTCCAATTTCATCGGCCTCTAATTCATTGCTGCGACTAAAAGGTAAGATGACTCCCACGGTTGTTCCAAGACCTAAAGCGGCCAAGGCCAATTGGCGCTTTTCCTTTGATAATTCGCTCAAAGTGGCAACCGAGAGGATTCCCATTAATAATTCTTGACCGATTTGTGCACTCATTCTTTGGCCCCCATGGCGAGCGATGGCATGGGCAATTTCATGCGCCAACACGGCAGCGATTCTAGCGGAAGTATTAGCGACTTTGGCCATCCCTGAATAAAGGCCGACTTTTCCGCCAGGCAAGCAAAATGCATTTATTTGCGGATTTTCAAAAAGATTAAATTCCCAATTAAAATCGGATCGACCGACTGCCTTGGCCAAACGTTGTCCGATGATTCTAACCTGCTGTGCCAGCTCACTTGTTGAATCGACTTTCTCATGTTTGAGAATCTCTTGATAGGCCTTTCTTCCCATGGTGTTTTCTTCTGCTGTCGATGTGAGGATCAGCTTTTTTGAGCCTGTCACAGGTGTCGTGGCACAGGAAATTAGGAAAATCACTAAGGTGCAGCCGATAGTGCGTATCACGAATTCACCCTTCGGTTAGATATTTAGATATTATGTCTTAATACCCATACGCGCTTTTGCGAGGGCAGATTCAAGAGATTTCAGTTCGCTTTGTAGACGCTGGATCTCGGGGGCATATTTATTATTAAGTTCCTGGAAGTCACCATTTAATTTTTCTCGCTGAGCCACATCTTCGAGACTTTTCTTTTCAATAATGCCGCATTCCTTATTTAATTCAATAATTTTTTGCGGCAATAATTTCTTTTCATTCTCCAATGAAGTTAGTTCTGCAACCATCTTATCTAGTTCTTCTTGCAGAGGTTGCCTTTGGGCCTCAGGTGCTTGTGCTAACTCGAGAAGTTGTAATTTATCTTTCAACGTTATTTGCTTGTTATAGAGAGAACTTTTTTTGTCCTCCAGCGCTTTGCGGAGGGCATCCTTGTTCGCTGTCCGTCTTTGGACCTCGAGTTTGATCTCTTGCCGTCGCTTCTCGGCCTCTTCTATGGCCTCTCCAGTAAGTGCAATTTTACTACTAATTCCCTCAAGCTCATCAGTAAGCACTTTCAATGCTGCCTTTGTCTGGTTGCACTGCTCTTCGAATCCTTGCAGCTTGGCCTCTTTCAGCTTTTTGGCCTTAGCCAAAAGTTCCATACCCGTTTGAGACATTGGTGCCACTTCAGGAGGGGGGGCCTTAACTTTACGCTCAGGCACAGCCGGGTCTTTTGATTCTTGCAAAAAGGACGCGACCTGACTGCCAAAGCGAATCCAGTCTCCATCCTTCAGTTCGACTTTTTTATTCGGGGGAATTTTGACATCGTTGACAAAAGTCCCCGTTGTTGAACCCCTGTCCATGATATAAGCCTTTTTCCCTTCTATGATAAATTGGCCGTGAAGTGAGCCAAGATCGTGATCAGCAGGAAACGAAACATCGGCCCCAACTCTTCCAAAGTAAAAATTCGAAACCAAATCAATCTGTTTTGCTCCGCTTGTCTTAAATACCAATTTCATCTAACTACCTTCTCCGCGTAAATATGGCACTCAAATCTGGATCTAAGAATAGCAGAAAATTTAGAATTTGTCCTGAAACAGGCAGAGCAAAATTGTGTTTTAATTGATAAATTTTTAGACAATTATTCATTTCTAAATTGGATATGGGTAATTTCTGATCGTGTTCCAAGTCGTATCGGAGGCCCCCAAAATCCTGTGCCTTGATTGACGTAGACCCACATTCCCTCGTGATTATGCAGTCCCTTGACGTAGGGAAAAAGCAACTTGACCACCCAAGTCCAAGGATGAAACTGACCTGCATGAGTATGCCCGGAAAGCTGCAGATTAAAACCTGCCTTGGCCGCTTCGTCACAGCCACGCGGTTGATGCGCCAGTAATATCGAAAGATCGGCCCTGCCATGGGAATGAATGATTGCGCGGTGGGGATCCGCGCTGATGGGGGAAGTCATATAATCGGGAACTCCTCCCACCAAAACAGTTGCGTTTCCAACATTCAGAAAATCACTCTCATTTTCCAGCACCTTGATTCCAAGCTGCTTTAAGAAAATCATCCATTCAGCATGTCCCGAATAATATTCATGATTACCGGCTACAAAATAGGAACCATGCACAGATTGGAGCTGCGAGATAATTCTAACTGTCTCACGTAACTGCGAGAGCTTGCCATCCATCAGATCACCGGTGATGGCCACCAGCGAAGGTTTCAGTTGATTGACCCTATCGACGACATCTTGAAGAAACTCGCGCCCCAATAAAGGGCCAATATGAAGGTCAGAAATCTGAACAATCGTAAAATCTTTCAAATCATCATGCATCTGCTTAAGTGGAATATTCACTTGAAAAATTTCGGGCGGACGCATATTCACGATACCTCCGGCAGCGGTGCTCGCGCCACCCAAAGAAAGAACT
>CAYHRT010000332.1:0-3223 GCA_964359085.1 uncultured Bdellovibrio sp.
TTTTACGGGTAGAGAGATCGCGTAAAATACCTGCCCCCGTGATTCCGCCTCCAATGACGATGACTTCAAAGGTATCTTCCCTCGCCGGCGCTTGCTCCTGCAGCACCGGCATTCCGCACGTCCTGTACATCATAATATTTTTCCAGGATTCATAATACCTTCGGGATCAAGTTGTGTTTTGATGCTGACAATCATCGAACGATGAAGTGGGGAATGGAAGAGATGGGACTTATGATCAACTCCAATACCATGGTGATGGCTGATGCTGGCATTATTTTTGAAAATAATTTGATTGGCTATTTGCTTAAACTCCATCCACTGGGCCAATTCTCTCCCCTCTTGGCGGTTGGCGAGAATAGAAAAATAGAGCGCAACCCCGTTGGTGTAATAATGAGAAAGATGGCAAAAAACTGTGCACGATATCTTTTGTTTTTCCGCAATCTGTTTCAGTGAATTTTTAATTTCTTGGTGTAAATGATGCAGATTAGACCACTGCGTGGACGTTTCCAAAGTATCCACCAAAAGGCCTAGATCCAAAAAAGGATCGCGTATATAGGGTAAAAAGAAACGATCTTTCGCCCATTTTTTCCCTGGGCCCTGACCTAAGGGCACGCCCCCTACGCGACGTAGTTGCGCATGGGCGGCTTTTAAATGTGCTTTCACATCGGCAATGTCGCCTTCTACCCCTAAGAGCATGGTACAGAATCGTTGGGGATTTATTTTCATCCATCGCAGATAGGCTTCACCTATTTTTTCTTTAAGGGTTGGTATGGCCTTTTTTGCCATGGCCACAAAGGCTTCGGTTTCGTCTTCGTCCGAAATGCGTAAAATGGTGATGGGAATTTCATGCTGGATCAGTATTTTCCCTGCTTTGGCGGCCGTGACAAAATCAGGAAATGCATACATGCACAGATGCTGATGCTCCGGGCGTTTTTTTACCTTGATGGTAACTTCGGTAATAATACCAAAGAGACCTTCACTGCCGATGAGTATTTCTTTTAGAGATGGGCCAGCAGCTTCCCTCGGAACAGCGAGGGTTTCAAGGCCACCTTTTGGCGTCACGATTCTTAAGGAAAGGACCATGTCCTCAATACCGCCATAGGCACAGGAATTTTGGCCACAAGATCGAGTCGCTACCCACCCGCCTAGAGTCGAGAATTCAAAGGACTGAGGGAAATGCCCTAAGGTGAGATTCTGTTGTGCCAATAATTTTTCCAATTGTGGGCCGAAAATTCCCCCCTGGGCCTTAACTGTCATTGAGGCCATGTCGACGGATAAAACTTTGTCCATACTGCACATATCAATGGAGACAATGCCGGCCTGTCCAGGTGTTTTTAAACTATCCAAACCACCGACTACGCTGGTTCCACCTCCAAAGGGAATCGCTGCCAGCTTGTATTCGAGGCACCATTGAAAGATCGTGGTAATTTCTTGCTCATTTTTGGGGAAGAGGACGATATCCGGAAATTTATCAAGGGCCTGAGTGCGAAGGAGCATGAGATCGCGATAGCTTTTTCCTAAGGCGTGGGTAAGTCGGCCTTCATCCGAGGTTGTGAAAAGTATTTTTGAATTTGCCAGTGCCGCCATGGCAACCTGGGAAAGTGCAGGAGGTGGGAGTTTGAGAGGGGGGATTGGGAGAGCAGGAGGCCCGACAACAATCCCAAAATGTTTTTTCATATAGGGAAAGATGCCAGGATAGTGAGAGAGATCGGCCTTCCTATTTTTGGCACCCCATCCCCACCATTTCATTTGAAATTCATGGACGGGTTCCTGTTCGATAAGCGGATTCATAATATTTCCTCAACAAGTTGTCGGGCAGGCATGGTCAACGAGTAGATTTATCAACATAGTGTAAATCATCCAAAAATAATTTTATAGTTAAGAAGTCATCATTAAATCTTCGAGACAGAAACTTTGACTTTCCCTATACAACTCTTGAGTTACCCCATGAAATAGGTGAAAAGGCAGCTGTGGCGTGTTGGCATCATCATTTTGTTGCAAAAAATGATCAAATAGGAATAAAAGGCGTAACTCGTGGGCTGAAGTATCGTTCTGGGTATGCGCATTTTTGGTGCTATAGCATGATAAAAGTCATGTAAAACGATGCTAAATGGTTGAAAATTTTCTTGAAAATTTAAAACATGACAAGCATCATAGAAGCAAAAATAAAAACGAACAAAGACGTTATTTTTCTTCTTTGTCTAATTGAACAGGGTAGTGACCCATGAAAAAACAATTTCTATTGTATATTTTATTGTTTTGTCTATTTGTGATACTGGCGGGGCCATCGGCCCATGCCTTCGATGCCACGACGTTTACCAAGAAATGTTCAAGTTGCCACACTATTGGGGGAGGGCCCGATGTGGGGCCGGATTTAAAGGATGTAACTAAGCGTCGCGAGAAAGCTTGGATCAGGAAATTCATCAGTTCCCCGCAAGCGGCCATTTCTGCTGGGGATCCTATCGCCAATGAACTCTTGAATAAATTTAAATTAAAGGTGATGCCGGATCAGGAGATGAGCGATGCCGAATTTGAACAACTCTATACCTTCTTGGAATCTGGCGGTGCTGGTGTGGCAGGTGCGGCGGCCACATATCGCAAGGTTGTTGATAGCTCAAGTTACGATATCCAAAAAGGAGCTGATTTATTTAGTGGGCGCATTCGTTTGCAAAATGGCGGCCCTGCCTGCTTCAGTTGTCATACCGCTGGTGGCGCTGGAATTTTAGGTGGTGGTGCTTTGGGGCCTAATCTCACACGTGCCTCAACCACCTATGGTGATAATGGCGTTTCCAAGGTTCTCACAAATATTGCTTTTCCAAATATGACAGAAGTCTTCAAAGATAAATCATTGACCGCCGAAGAGGTTTTTGCCCTTAAGGCCTATCTCTTTGATGTTGATCGCAATACTGGAGTGGTGGACACTAGCAATCTAAAAAAATTCTTTTTCTTAGGGTTAGTGGGATTTGTAATCACCTTGGTGTTGTTTGATTTTGCTTTCAAATACAGACGTCGAAAAACTAAAAGACCAATTTATTAGGAGTGCAGAATGGGTTGGATAGAGGATATCGTCTCCCCGAAAACTAGAAAGTGGGAGGAGTTTTATCGGAATAGATTTCAGCATGACAAAATCGTGCGTTCCACTCACGGTGTGAATTGTACTGGTTCATGTTCCTGGAATGTTTTTGTCAAAGATGGAATTGTCACCTGGGAATTACAGGCCCTC
>CAYHRT010000333.1:0-3161 GCA_964359085.1 uncultured Bdellovibrio sp.
GGTACCGGCCCTGGTCAAATTCGCGCCCTAGATGCCGCCGGTGATTTAGATCTTGTTAAAAATTTAATAATCGAGAGTCCCGGGGCCCTCAAGCTTCCTCATCCATCGCGTGAATTTCGAATTTATAATGATGGCAGTTTGCGTTTCTTTGAGCTGGGACAGGGAACTCGCATGACTATCGATGGTGCGGGGGCCGTGACGATTCCCGGGAGCGTCAGTGTCGGAGGAGGATTTGCTATCGGAGATCAAAATTTTCCTACCGCCGACGGAAGCTCCGGCCAGTTCTTAAAGACGAACGGCGGTGGTGTTTTGACCTGGGCCGATATCAGCGCTTCTGCGGTAACGAGCGTGACGGCCACAGCACCGATTGCCGTGACCGGAACGTCTACTGCGCCGGTGGTCTCAATCAATGACTCGGGAGTTATCAGCGGGACTTACACCAAGGTTACTGTGAGCAGTAAGGGATTGGTCTCGGCCGGCGGTGTGCTCTCGGCCAGCGATATGCCGAGTGCTATTGATGCTACTCGGATCGCCACGGGTGTGGTGGATAATGCCGAATTTACCTATTTGGATAATGTTCTTTCCCCGATTCAAACTCAATTAAATAATAAACAACCTTTAGATGCTGATCTGACTCAGATCGCCAGTTTAACTCCCACCGACAATTATTTTATGGTGGGTAATGGTGCCAACTGGACGGCGGAAGATCCCGCTACCGCTCGTGGGAGTATGGGCCTTGGAACAATGGCAGTTCAAAATTCCAATAGTGTGGCGATCTCGGGAGGAGCGATCACGGGAGGCGCCATCTCGGGTGTAACGATTAACAACTCGGTCATCGGTGGAACAACTCCGGTGGCCGGAACCTTTACGACTGCGACCGCCACCAGTGTCGTCGCCGGAACAGTGAAGAGTGATATTGGACTCATTATAGAAGACCCGGGTGCCAGCGCCAATGCTGTGACGGTGACAGCACCGACGCTGGCAGCAAGCTATATTTTAACTCTGCCGGTGGACGATGGTGTTGCTAATCAACTCCTAATGACCAATGGGACAGGTACCTTATCTTGGACCAATAATCCTCCACCAGGCGGCCCGGCCGGAGGCTCCCTGGATGGCACTTATCCGAATCCAGGCCTTGCCGACGGAACAATTGTCAATGCCGATGTCAATGCTTCTGCCGCGATTGCTTTTTCCAAGATGGCCGCCTTAACCGGAAACCGTGCCACGGAAACGAATGCCTCTGGGGTGGTGATTGCCTCGGCGGTGACATCGACAGAGCTTAATTATTTAACCGGCGTGACATCCTTAGTTCAAACTCAATTAGACGCCAGAGTTTTTGATACCGGCGACACCATGACAGGCGATTTGATTTTAAGTGGAGCTGGTACAGACCTCTCTGTGGGCGGAACGGTGACGGTGACAGGGATCACGGCCTTAAACTCCACGACCACTATCACCAATGGCAATCTGGAAATAAAAAACAATGACGATGTTACGAGGGCCGTCAGAGTCTTCGAGGATAGTAGTAGTGGCACAGATTACGTGGGGATCAAGGCCCCTGATGGAATGGCGGCAGCCTATACCTTGACCCTTCCCTTAGATGATGGAAATGCCAATCAATTTTTGATGACCGATGGTGCCGGGGTTTTAAGTTGGTCTTCCGGGGTGAATAGCGTGGTGGCCGGAAATGCCATCACGATTAGCGGAGGCACAGGAAACGTTACTGTTAATCACGATGATACCTCGGCTGTCGCCAACGTGGACAACAGCAATGGCACAGTTCTACAAGATATTACCTTCGATACCTATGGACACGTGCAAACGATGGTTTCACTAGACTTGGATACCCGCTATTTTACCGAGACTGAAGCCACGACCAATTTTGTGGATGCGGCCGGTGATACAATGAGCGGCAACTTGCTTTTACAAAGTGCTTTGAGAGTCGAGGATCCGGATGCTGGGATAAACTATGTCGCCATTCAATCATCGACTTCGCTCTCGGCCAATTATACTTTAACCCTTCCTATAGATGACGGAACGCCGGGACAACTTTTGCAGACAGATGGAACAGGGGTTCTAAGTTGGATCTCGGGAGCTGCGCCGACTGGTGCGGCCGGAGGCTCACTGGACGGTACATATCCAAACCCAGGAATCGCTAACGGTACGATCATGAATATTGATGTGAATGCCGCTGCCAATATTGATGCAACAAAACTGGGCACAGGCGTAGTCGATAACACAGAATTAAATCGCTTAAACGGGCCGACAAGTGCTCTGCTAGAAGTGAATAATATCGGCGTCACTGTTCAAGCTTACGATGCTGATCTCACGACCATTGCGGGGCTCACTCCTAGCGACAATTATTTTATGGTGGGCACCGGTGCCAACTGGAATGCGGAAGATCCTGCCACTGCCAGAGGCAGTATGGGCCTTGGAACGATAGCCACCCAAAATGCCAACGCGGTGGTGATCTCGGGTGGTTCAATTAATGGCACAACCGTGGGAGCAACGACTCCTGCAGCGATTACCGGAACAACTCTCACCGCCACGACAAGTATTGTGGCCGAGGACCCCGGTCTAGGTGTAAACGGGGTAACAATCCAATCCCCCGCCGGACTTGGTGCGAGCTACACCTTCACTCTTCCAGGCGATGATGGTCTGGTGGGCCAGGTCTTAATTACCAATGGTGTGGGTGGACTCTCTTGGATCAGCAACCCTCCTCCTGGCGGTGCGGCCGGAGGCTCCCTGGACGGCACTTATCCCAACCCAGGTCTTGCCGATGGCACGATCGTGAATGCCGACGTGAATGCTGCCGCCAACATTGCTGCCACCAAGTTGGGTACGGGAATCGTGGATAATACCGAGTTTAATTATTTGGATGGCGTGACCTCGGCCATTCAAACTCAGTTTGCCAATAAGCAACCTTTAGATTCAGACCTTACCACAATTGCAGGACTCACGCCTACCTTAGATAATTTTATGGTGGGCGATGGTGCGAACTGGACGCTTGAAACGCCCGCTAGCGCACGAACCAGCTTAGGCCTTGGAACGATAGCGACTCAAAATGCCACGGCCGTAGCAATTACCGGGGGTGCCATTGATGGAACAACGGTAGGGGCAACCACCGTCGCAACGGTGCGCGGTTCAACCGTGAAAGCACT
>CAYHRT010000334.1:0-3157 GCA_964359085.1 uncultured Bdellovibrio sp.
ACATTTTTAAAAAAATTTGAAAAGTCCCAAGGTCCTTTATATTAAGTAGTTTTCGCACATCACGCTCAAGATAGCTTTTGCAGTAATCATGATACCAATGGGTGACAGGGATTTGATCAAAATGGATGCTGGGATAGGAGCCAGAAAAAATTTGATCTTCAATGCTAGACGGTCGTTTAGTTCGAATCTGCTCGCTATAGGCGAGAGGCAATAGCTGGAGGATGCATGCGCGACCGGCCAATGACTGTGATACACCCTCAAGTAAGTCCAACTGGGAAGACCCGGTCAGCACAAATTGTGCCTTGATCTTGTTTTTGTCCACAATGCTTTGGATATAGGAGAAGAGAGAGGGTACGTTCTGAACCTCATCAATAATGACTCTGGATTCAAACTGCTGCAAAAAGCCTCTTGGGTCACTTTGCGCAAATTCACGCTCATCCAAATCTTCCAAGCTGACATATTGGTGCTTCTTAAAAACATTCCTGGCCAATGTGGATTTTCCTGACTGTCGCGGACCAGAGAGAACGATGACAGGATATGATTTTGCCAGTTGTTTGAGAGTCGGTTCCATTTGGCGCGTTTGATACTTCATCACTTTTCAGTATAATGCACGTAGTACAGATTCGCAATAGAACTTCAAATCGGTACCAACAACAGGGTATTTACTCCGCGGGAGTGATATTCAGAAAAAAGCGGTGATAGAGTTCGTGGGCAGCCAGCTTCACCTCCTGTTTCAGATGGAGATCAGATTCCTCGATGTTGCGCCAGAAGATTTCAAAAGTGTAGGCCGTAAGGAAGGTGTTTGCCGTGGGGGCGAAACTCAAATGCCAGCGTTCCGGGGCAATGCCTTTTTTGTCTTCACGGTAGGGCCAGAAAAAAATTGGCGTCTTCATACTCTTTAAATAATCTTCCAGCCAATCATAGAAAGGCGCAAAGATACCGCCGGTCTCAACTTCTTCTGGGATCAATTGAATCTTATAATCAGGGGAGGGGAGGGCCTTTAGATCGACGATGTCAAAGTCTGTTCCCCAATGGTGGCGACTGGCGCCAGGCAGGGCAGACCAGCGCATGATACTCAAGCATAAATCTTCTTCGCTTAAGCTGGTGATTTCTAGGGGCATTCCCTCATCATCTAAAACTGGCCGTTCGCCTCTGGCCTTGGCATTCCAAATCTCTAACTGCTTTTGGTGAGAGCGAAAGGCCGAAACAATTATGGGATCAAAACCGGCGGCCTTTGCCTCTTTTTGCATCATCGTGAGTGCCGGCAAAGCATCCTGATGGACCAGAATATCAAAACCGGGATGATGGGCGAGATGCGTTTCGGTGCGGCCTGTGAGGACCTCAAAAGAGATCGTCATGGGGACTGTTCTGGTGGATTTGCCGCTGGGGGCCCATCAGCCTCGGCGTTCATGGCCTTCATTTCCGCATCGGTGGCAAACAAGCGGGGCAGGGCACTTTTGGTGTAGCGATTGGAGATGACTTGCCAAATGCTCGCCCCTCCGTTGTTCACAATGTCGTTGTCCTTGAAATTAAATTTTTTATCCATGAATCCGTCCATCACCTTTGCCTCTCCTGAGGCGCTGGCACCGGCGTTATCCATCTCGAAGTTGAAACCTTTTTTCTCTTCCACCGCCTTTTTTCCCCCGCCGCCACCCACGTACTCATATTTTTTGTCCATGCCAGTTTTAGCGAGGGCATTTTTGAGAGCGTCGCTGTCAGGGCGATCCTGGCCACCCAGGGCATCCGGGGAGAGTTTGGATTTTACTGTGCCATCAAGGAATTCTTTAGGCACATTTTGTTTGAGAAAATTTGTTGCACCTTTGGGCGATAAATCAATCAAAGGTAATTTATTTTTGGCCCGATCATCATTGAGTTTTTTGAGCAGTTGGTTCCCAAGATTTTTGGTGCGGGCCGCTCGTGAATTGAGATCATTTTGATTGACTGAGCCCTTGTTAAAGTTGCCATTGGATAAACTATTGAGGTCGTTGATTGTGTTGCCTAGTCCGAGCCCTACCCCCATACCGCCAAGACTGGCCGCACTGAAAGGAACATTATAGCAGGCATTTTTGCCTGATTTCTTATCTATAAATTTTTTGCATTTGCATTCGGCATCGAATTGGCGATTGACGGTTAAGCAGCCAATGACTTCTCCACCTCTTCCAAAAGCAGTACTTTTTGTATCCACAAAGTAGTTTGTATCATTTTTCTTCCAGAGGGCCTGACAGGTAGCAGAGTTAGTGCGATTAGGATTTTTCTTTCCATCGTCGGTGTAGCAATAACAAGAAGGTTCCGCAAGATTTTCTCGGCCACCTGGGCAGAAGCTGGCCATCGAACTGACAAACATGTCTCTGATTCTTTGGACCGTTTTAGCATTATCTTCAGCATTTTTTTGTTCGGCTGCGGCAATAGCGGCGAGTGCAATGTTGAGCCCCATGGAAATCCCTGAGATGATGGCCACTCCATAGCTGGAAGTCATGGCAGCTCGAAATTCGGGGCCAAATGCCAACATCGCTGCTGCCGCGCCAACACCTGAAACAATAGAGATAAACAAATCGGAGGATAAGAAATCTTTAGTGCCCGTTGATAAAGTATCATTAGAGTCATCTTTGGGTTTCAAGACACTATCACCCCCCGCCATGGCGTCTGCCAGAATATTCGATTTAATGGTTTGAAAAATGACTACATTTTGATCTTCGGGGAGTTGAAGGGAAGAGAAATCATCCTCAAAGGCATCGAGTTGCTGGTAGGCCGCTAGTGACAATGAGCGATTATGACCGCCAAGAAGAAGTTTCAATTCGGCAACACTGGCCATTTGATCTTTCAGGGACAACGGGTTATTGCTGATCACGAGATTTTTGGCATAGAGATATGTTTCAAGCGGATCTAAAGTTATATTTTTATGTTGATCAAAATTGAGCCATGTTATTAGCTCTGGCCGGGTAGAGCTTAATGTACACTTAATCATGGTTGGAACTATGCCTTCTGCAATGGCCATAATCATGGCTGCCCCGAAGCCAACCGACGCAATAATATAAGTGGTTTTTTTTGTGCTTGCGATATCCGCAATGATTTCCTGTTCTTTTTTCAAATAATCGAAGGCCAAGACTTGGGCATCATAGGCACTGTGGGATTGGAGTGCGGCTTCCGTCGAGGCCTC
>CAYHRT010000335.1:0-3150 GCA_964359085.1 uncultured Bdellovibrio sp.
ATATTTTTCCACTTCGGCTTCATTCATCCCGATGCCGTTGTCCGTGAAAGTGATAGTCTTTTTGCTCTTATTCACTGTGACTTGAACCTGGCCTTCAGGCACTTCCATATTTTTGGTTCTGGCCATCGAGGCCCTTTTGGTGATGGCGTCTGTGGCATTGGCCACTAATTCACGCACAAAAATATCATGTTCTGAGTACAGCCATTTTTTGATAATAGGAAAAATGTCGCCCGTTTTTACTGTGATAGGGCCTTTACGTTCAGTCATGAGATCCTCCCAAAAAAATCAAAGAGAAAAATTACTAGTATAAAAAAATATGTTAAACAATATGGAGATGGATTGGCTCACGTCAACCCTGGCCCCAAGCTTTTTTTACCAAATAAACGACAAGGAGGACGGGTGGGACCGCGCAAAATTCAAATTGTGACCACTGGTGGGACGATTGAAAAAGTCTATGATGAGGAGGAGGGGCTATTAACCAATAAGACGCCCAATGTTGAAAAGGCCATCTTATCAAAATTACGTCTCCCTTATACTCACGTCATCTTTCATCCCCTGATGAATAAAGATTCCCTCAATCTGGACGATAATGATCGCAAGCGAATCTTAGATAAAGTTAAGGACTTGGCCATAGAAGGGCATCCCATTTTGATTATCCATGGTACTGATACCATGACCGTGAGTGCTGAATTATTGGCGCGAGAACTGACTGATCTTAGGGTCGCTATCGCATTTACTGGAGCCATGAGGCCTCTGGGATTTGATGATTCTGATGCTATGCAGAATGTCACTGAAGCCCTGATGGCCCTAAAAATACTTTCGCCTGGTGTCTACATTTCCTTCCACAATCAGGTTTTCTGCGTGCCAGGTGTTCGAAAAAATAAAGAGAAACGAACCTTTGAATGGGTATAAGAACGGAGCATTGTGCTCCGTTCTAGGTACTGCTCAATTTGATGGAGTAGCGGTTTTAGGTTTTACTGCAGGCATAGCAGTGTTAAATGGTTTTACATCCCCGCAGTCATTCGAGACAAATTTTCCGTTCAAGGACATTTTAGATTTTTGACCGGACTTGTCTGTAACATTAACGTCCCCTGTATAATTACTGGTGTCCTTTATCGTGAAGATAGAACTCCCAGAGGTGCCATCCTCACATTTAAAATCTGCCACTATTTTTCTGGCAGATTTTTCTTTGATTGTACTCGTGCATTTCTTGTCTTTTTGTTGATTGAGATTGGCTTCATTTTCAAGCATTTCTTTAGTGTAACAAATCCGCATCGCTCCGGCAGGCGTCATGCCCACTTTTCCACCCATTTTTCCCATCATGGCGGCCATCTGTTGTTGCTGCTCAGGAGACATTTTCGCCATGGCCTTGCGCATTTCCGCCATTGGATCAACTTGTTTACCACCTGTCCCACCCATGGTCATTTCCATTTCCCACAGACCCGGTTTTATGGGAAGCGCGGCAAAAGTGGAGAGGGAAGAAATTATCAAAATAAAGCCAATAACAATTTTCATAACAAAATCCTTTTTAATAAACCAAACTCGTAGATTAATTGTGAAGGTAAGCACCTAGAATCATCATAATGAGATGACTTGAGAAGCCGTAACAGGCCTCGCCCTTTTCCATCTTAAATTCAACAGTTCGGCCATCGATCTCAGTTTTATAGCTAGGATTGATAAAGTGGTCATTTTGAAAATCGTCAGACGCGATTTGAACGACGTAATCTTTCCCTCCAGCTGTCATGGTAATCTGTTTCAAGTCTGAATCGATTTTTTTCAGACGAATTTCAGTACTTACCAGGACCCCGTCATCTGAATGAGAAATAGTGCCGCCAATTCCATCGGATAATTCTCCAAAAGTTGCGCGAATCACCTGGCCATGTTTTTTCATCGTGAGTTCGGAGGTAAACGTTTCTTCTTCTTTATTACCAAAGATCACGAAGTCTTTCACTGAACCTGCAATCGCGTGGTCATAAACTTTGAGATCAATAGCAGTACCTTTGATGGTTGAAAGTGAATGATCATCGGCCGCTATAGCTGAAAAAGAAAGAAGCAAACAGAACAACATCACGAAGCCTTTCATAGAACCTCCCTCGTTGGATATATAGTTTATCGGAATGCTAGGAGAAAAAAGACAAAAGGTAAAAGAAAAACTGTTCTACGTTCCCATAATTTCAACGTCGGTTTTGGTGACTTCAGATTCACAAAACGACAACTCTTTTTCAAAGGTCTGTTGACGGATGGGGCAAGGATTGGCTTTGCAATTGCGACATACCTTACGGTAACAGGGGTCGATATGAGAGTGAACTTCCCCTTCGATACCCGCTTCTTTGAGAATTTGCCTGCCGAATTCCTCAACATGATCATGAGCGTAGCGGATGTCATGAAATTCTGGAACCATGATGTGCATGTCGACATGAATGTGTCTGCCAGATCGCATGGTTTTGAGTTCATGAATGGCAATAATGTTAGGAGTACGGCAAACATTGATGGCCTTTATAATCAGGTCCAACTGCCCTCGGTCTTGAGTATCGATCAAGGCATTAGAAGATTTTTGAACAAGTGTAAGGCCGGTTTTTGCCAGAGATATACCGACCACTAGAGCGAGGACCGGGTCGAGCCAGGCCCATCCAGTAAAACGCACCAAGAGTAGCCCGCCAGCGATACCGAGAGTAGTAATAAAATCAGTGACGACGTGGTGGCCATCGGCTTCGATCGCTTCAGAGCGTAATCGTCGTCCTTGCCTTATAAGAAACATCCCAAGCAATCCATTTAAGGCCCCTGCACCAAAGTTAATGGCCAACCCAATATCCATATTGTGTAGGACTGGTCTGACAATGAGAGAATGGATGGCCTCATAGATAATCAGGACGGAGGCCAGAGCAATAAGACCACCTTCAAAGGCAGCGGAGAAGAATTCAATTTTTCCGTGGCCGTAGGGATGCTCCTTGTCGGCCGGTTGTTCGGCATAAAGAATCGCCCCTAAGGCGAATGTGGCCGCGACCACATTGACCACACTTTCAAGAGCATCGGATTTTAAAGCGGCCGAACCAGTCATATTGAAAGCAATCCACTTTATAATTAAAATGAATGCACCAGCAATAATCGAGATAAGAGCGATACAAAGGCGTTTGGATTTTTCCGACATTC
>CAYHRT010000336.1:0-3097 GCA_964359085.1 uncultured Bdellovibrio sp.
ATTGAACATTCCGAACTCTTCTCAAAGTTCAAATGTGTTTTAATTGTTGATGCGACAAAGACCGGCCCTGGGCCGTTTCAATTTTCATCGGTTGTTCCAAGTGCAGACACCTATTTCTCTAGTCATGTCTTACTGCCTGAAAATGTTGTGGCCTTAGCTCACCAACTCTACCACACCCAGCTCAAAGTCTATCTCTTGGCCATCAAGGGAGAATCATTTGAGCTGTCGGAATACTTAAGTGCTCCGGCCCGCTCAAATCTTTTGCAAGCCATTGATTGGTACTCCTCTTGTTTTATATAGCAAATATATGTTTGACATATAGAACATTAATGGCTTAAATAGCGCCGCAATGGAACAAAACCGAAACCGAGGTGCGGATAATGAACAAAACAAAACTCTTTCTTTTTTCTTTAACACTGCTCACCCAAGTTGCTCTGGCGGACGAAGGTGTGCTGTTTTTAGCACATGGATCAATTCACGGAGGAGGGCATGATCATAGTGTAGGAGTTGCTGACCCCCATACCTGTGGTTATCATCACTCTCCTGTTTGGGAACAGAGTGTGCTTGATCTGATTGAAGCTGTTCGGATAGAAAGCAAAAAACATCTTGAAGTCGCCTTTGGAATGTGGTCAACGGATTGTTTCAATCTGGGTATCGAGCGCCTAAGAAAGCAAATGGCCGATGCTGGTAAAACTCTTGACTCACTTCGAGTCACCCCGCTCTATCTTTCGTCCTATTCTCCTGTGATCGAAATGCAGAAATATATTTTTGGGAAGAGACCTGATCTTCCTCTCCCCATTCCAGTTTCACGCATCACTTTTGCAGGTCCTATTCACTATACTTCGGCCATTGACTATAACCCTCATCTTTCCATGATCATGGCCAATCGACTTCAACATTTAATTGATCTTGCCAGCGAGCAGAATTATGCACGCACCCAGATGGATGTGATCTTCGTGATGCATGGGCCGATCAGTGACGAAGATAATACCCATTGGCAGGAAATGGCGCAAAAATATGTCCGTGATTTAAAATATCTCTTTCCTTTAGGACAATTTCATATCGTTAGTCTGCGCGACGATGCCGATCAACATACACGGGATGAAGCGACTAAAATACTCCGCCACTTTGTCACTGACGCAAGAGACAGGGGTGGCGTGGCCTTAGTCTTGCCATTCTTGCTTTCAAAAGGTGGAATTGAGATGTGAGTTCTCAAACGATTATTTTGGCTTGAATATGTTTGGAAGGGAGAAATGATCCTGCCCGATCCACTCTTTCCAACAATGATTCTCAATCTGCTATAATCCTCTTGCATTCCCGATTATACTGAATGACCGAGGAGTATTTATGCTGAACACCACCCCGAACTCTCACAAGAGATCACTTCTTCCCTGGGCCTTTGGGGCCGGTGGACTCATCGTACTTTTGGTAATCATTAAATATCGCAAACCATTGCGTCCCTTGCTGGTGAAAGGTATGAAAAAAAGTTACGCCGTTAAAGAATGGACGCTAAAAGAATTTCAAAAGGCGCGTGAAGATTTTTCCGACATGTGGGCCGAAGCGGTCCACCATTATGGAAAAGAAAATGGCCTGATGACAACTCAGGCGATGCCAACTGAATCCGAAAATGAAACACCTGTTAACTAAGTTCGAGCTAGTGCATGAACTTCCCAAGAGAATGCGATTCAACTTTCGTAAGGTGTTTGCACGCCCACTCGATTCTCAAAAGCTTGAAGAGCTTTTTCTCCTTCCAATGGATTCCCAACCAAAAATTACTTTTAACTATCGCACTGGCGGGCTGCTCGTCGAATATAGTGGTATGGTGAAAGATCGTAAAACCATCCTGCAATGTCTCCAAAATTTTGATCAGATTCCCTATGCAGAACCAGAGAAGACGGAAAGCAAGGATAATCTTCAAAAGAAGAAAGAGGCCCTCCTCTTTAAAGGGCTTTTGATTCTGCTTAGACCTATCCTGCCTAATTTTTTGAGTTCAATCATGGCACCCTTGACTCTCAAGGCCTACTTGCATGAGGCCATGCAGGCCCTGTCTGAGAAGAAATTTGATACCCGCATTTTAGATTTTTCGGCCCTCTTCTGTTCCTTTCTAAAAAAAGATTATCGAACTGTTTCGAACACTTCCTTTCTTTTACTGCTGGGCGCTTACCTTGAGGATTTAACTAAACACCACTCACAAATTACCCTGTCGGCCCTTGTTGCAAATGATCATGAACAGGTTTGGATTGTCCGCGATAATAAAGAGATCCTCATTCCTGCCAGCGAACTGAAGATCAAAGATCTTGTGATCGTACACGCCGGAAATATTATTCCGGTGGATGGAGTGATTGTAAGTGGTGAGGCATCGGTCAATCAGAGTCTGATGACGGGGGAATTCCAGGCGGTCTTCAAAACGATAGGAAAAAGTGTTTTTGCACGCACCGTACTGGAAGATGGCCAATTAGTTATTGAGGCCACCTCGGTTGGCCGTAATACAAAGATTGCCAAAATTATCAGTATCATTGAGAACTCACCTCAATATAAAGGCGAGCTGGAAGGGCGTATCGAGCAACTGGCCGATAAGTTAGTTCCCACTATTTTCGCTCTCAGTGCCTTGACATACCTATGCACGGGAAATCTCTCCCATGCCTCGTCCCTTCTTTTGATCGATTACTCTTGCGCCCTCAAGTTGGCCACTCCTTTGGTCCTTAGACGGGCCATGCTCGATGCTTCTAAGCAAGGAATTCTAATCAAAGGCGGCAAATATCTAGAAAAGCTTATTAATTTTGATGTTGTGGTCTTGGACAAGACGGGAACACTCACCCAGGCCCGCCCATCGGTATGTGCGGTCTACAGCTATCAGGGATCTTCAAGTGAAACAGTGGTGAAAATTTCCGCCTGCCTGGAAGAACATTTTCCCCATCCTGTGGCCACGGCAGTTACCAAATATGCTCATGATTTACAACTCTTCCATGAGGAAGAACACACTTCGATCAAATACGTTATGTCTCATGGCATTTCGGCCAGAATTCAAGCTGAAGATATTCTCCTTGGCAGCCAGCACTTTGTTCATGATCATGGCATGGTCGATCTTGCTGTTGCA
>CAYHRT010000337.1:0-3082 GCA_964359085.1 uncultured Bdellovibrio sp.
TTTAGGTTTAGGTGGCGAAGGTCCGACGTCTTTTACTATTGCCTCGCCAACTGGCGAGGGGCTGCCCAGACAGCGTTCTTTTTGTCGTATTAGAAGATGCGTTTTGAAAGGATACTTTGGGACACCGTAGTTTATGCATGACCATCATACGCGAGACGAAATTATTAATGCCGTAAGGGCCGCCGGGATTGTCGGAGCAGGAGGCGCCGGGTTTCCCTCTTATGTAAAGCTGCAACCCCCAAAGGCAACCGTGATCGAAACTGTGATTGCCAACGGCAGCGAGTGCGAGCCACTTCTTCATACGGATAAAACGCTTATGCGAACGAAGGCCAACTTGGTGGTCGATGGCATGCGTTTAGCGATGCATGCTGTGGGGGCAAAAGAGGGAGTTATTGGGATTAAGCGCCACTACGCTGATGTGGTCAAGGCCGTCAGCGCGGCACTTCCGAAGGATGGAAGCATTCGCGTGCATCAGTTAGAAAACTACTATCCCGCCGGAGATGAATTTCTTTTAGTTTACGATATTAAAAAACGCATTATTCCTGAAGGTGGGCTACCACTGCATGTCGGTGTAGTGGTCAATAACGTTTTGACTCTGGCCCAGATGGCGGAGGCCATGAATGGAAAGTCCGTCTGCGAAAGAATTGTGACTGTAACTGGGGCGGTTGAAGTGCCTGTTGTCGTCACGGCCCCTGTGGGAACCTCCTACCGCGACCTCATCGCTGCTGCTTGCGGTGTTGTTTGTGATCATCCAGTGGTGATTGATGGCGGCCCCATGATGGGCCAGATTGTGCATGACTTGGATGCGGGGATTAGTAAAACCACCAGTGGAATTGTGGTGTTGCCCGAAGGGCATTTTGTAGTTGAGATGAAGAAAATTAGCGTGCCACAAATGGTGAAGAAATCCAAGGCCGCTTGTTGCCAATGTTTTCGTTGTAGCGATTTGTGTCCGCGCAATTTGCTCGGGCACGAAATCTATCCGCATAAAACTATGCGGACGATTGATTACAATTATGCTGAGCCCGCCAAACATATCACCTCGGCATTTTTATGTAGCCAGTGTGGGGTGTGCGAGTTGGCGGCCTGCGATGTCATGAAACTTTCACCCAGAAAAATTTATTCAGCTTATCGAAAAGAATTAGTGGCGAGGGGTATGAAAAATTCTCATCATGAACACCCCAAAGAAGTTCGTTCAAATTATGAGTTTTCTAAATTGGCACTGCCAACGTTAGTGAAGAAAATCCACATTGGGGAGTATACTGAACGTGAAGTCATCCATAAGGGGACAATTGAAACGAACAAAGTTCGAATTGCTTTGAATCGGCACATTGGTGCACCTGCTCATCCTACCGTTACCCTTGGACAGAAGGTGCTTTTAGGTGACGTGATTGCCGCGACTCCAGAAGAGAAGATGGGATCAATTTATCATGCTTCGATTTCTGGCAAAGTGACAGAGGTGAGCGATAATGTGGTGGAAATTTCAAGATAGAAGGATATAGGAATGTTTTTGGAACCGGCCATTGCCATGATTGAATTGAAATCCATTGCCAAGGGAATTCTGAGTACTGATGCGCTGGTAAAAAAGGCCCCGGTTCGTATTTTAGAAACACATCCCATCTGCCCGGGAAAATATATGATTCTCTTTGCCGGCGAAGTGGCCGATGTTGAGGAATCGTTGAAGGCCGGGGTGGCGGCCGGCGGAGATGGGGTCATCAATGATTTATTTCTGCCCTATGTCCATCGCGATATCATCCCAGCGATTACCGGGACTGGGGAAGTCAAAGAATTTGGAGCGGTTGGAGTGATCGAGACATTTTCCATCGTTTCCACTGTGATGGCCGCGGATATCGCCGCGAAGATGGCCCCCATCAGATTGACTGAGATTCGTCTGGCGCAAGGACTGGGTGGCAAAGGTTATTTTATCATGACTGGTGAGTTGTTTGATGTGGAGGCCGCTCTTGAGGCCGCGCGCAATCATGTCGCCCAAGAGGGGATGCTCGCGGGATGTGAAATCATTCAGTCTCCTCATCCTGATCTTATTAGCAAAGGGATATATTGGTGAAACTGGCAAGAGTAACAGGAACAGTTGTGTGCTCGATAAAGGATCCCTCTCTTCACGGGATGAAGTTGATGGTTATTCAACCCTTGACTGATCTTATGGAATTAGATGGTGATCCTTTGGTGGCGGTTGATACCGCCAAGGCCGGGCCTGGCGATTTGGTATGGTGGATTTTGTCGCGTGAGGCATGCCTTGCCCTGCCCGATCCCTTTTCACCCATTGATGCCGCTATTACGGGAATTGTAGATGCGGTGACGGTGCTTGATGCAGGGATAAAAGAGAGAGACAAAATATTTTGCACTAATTTGCCATGACGGCAAATTAGGTTTGCGTAGCGACCCGAAGGGTGGAGGGCCAGGAGGCCCGACAACAAAGGATGAAAGAGTGATCTTGGCCAGAGTGAAAGGACATGTTGTGGCGAGTGAGAAACATCCCTGCTATACCGGGCACCGGGTGTTGATCGTGCAACCAATTGATGGCAAGGGCAAAGATAAGGGCAAGAGTTTTTTATCCTGTGATACAGTTCAAGCGGGGCCGGGAGATGTGGTGCTTGTTCAACAAGAAGGAAACACCGCCCGCCAATTATTATGTAAGCAGAGTGATCCTTTTCACTCGGTAATCGTAGGCATTGTTGATGAGGTGTTATATGGCACGAACAGAAAACCAGATTGAGAATTTAGATGAGGTGATTGAAAAAATCACGAGCAAAGTGGTGGAGCGATTATCCCAAATGGGACACGGTCACATGGCCCCACAAATGCGCCAGGTGATCCACGAGTCGGCCTGCACTCAAGACCCCGAAGTTTGTTCGGGCTGTGGCAAATGCCCCACCAATAAAAAATACGCCACCGATAATATCATTCAGTTTGGAGCAAGCCGAATTAGCACCTCGCCGGGGTTTGCTTCTCAAGTGGACACAAAATTGGCCAGCATGATTGATCACACGATTCTTAAGGCCGATGCCACTCGCGATGAGTTAACCAAGGTATGTGCCGAGGCACGACAATATAATTTTGCAACGGT
>CAYHRT010000338.1:0-3059 GCA_964359085.1 uncultured Bdellovibrio sp.
GCGAAATCTTGGCCAGCTTTTTAAATTTTAAAAGGATTCACGATGAAAGCACTTTTGGGAAGGCGCTAGAAACGATGGCGGCCCATGAAGATTGTTTTATTATCAATCATTGCGCTTCAGCTTCAGTCTCTAAAGGCATGGAATTATTTCAAGTGGCAGAAAATGTCGAGGCACTTTCTCCCGGGGGCTCGTTTAATCTTTGAGCAGTCGAAAAAGTTTACCGAGGGCAGGGAGGGGTTTTTTATTGATGGCATCCTCAATGGCCTTCGCAAGCTCTTTTTTGAATTGTGTAAGTTCTTTGTATACCACCTCTGGACCAATCTCAGAAGAAAGAGAAAAATCGCAAGCGGCCTTTCGGAGGACAGTGCTAGCAACTACATTGTATAGGGATTCTGGCATCGCACCTGCGTCCATTTCCAACGCCCATTTAAGGAGATCGTTGATAGTGACATCCGACATTTTCCCTAAGATCCACTTGATGTCATAAAGATCTTTTTCGCTACACCTACTGATGAGAGTGGATGCTTTCATCTTGAGCAGAGTCAGAAGACTGGCCACAACGACCGCGTTTTCGAGACGGACGGTGTGTCCTACCTGATGAAGGTGGGCATCAAGGACGATGTCGATGGTGAAAATATGGCCATCAAGTGTACATGTTGCATTGTAATAGCTTGGGGTATGCTGGTGCTCGACGAGTTTTGCCCCGAGGTTAACAAGTGATTGGCAGGCCTTGATTGTGGCAATTTGAGCAGCTGCATCCTTAGTAAAAAGGTCCATGTCATCGGACCTTCGATGTCCAGCATAGTAGCCCGCGATGGCAGTACCACCTACGAGAACACATCCTTGAATATTTTGCGAGAAAACGTACTCAATGGCCCTTCTCAAAGGGCGAGGGAGGACCTTCTCACTTAGTTTGAGGTCTGGTTCCATTGTTGCTCCCACACCTGATCCAGAACCTTGCGAATGCCTGGGTGGATATGTTTTTTATAATAAGGATAACGATCCCAAAGCGCTTTCTTGTCTCCAACAATTCGGGCAGAAGTGACCAGGCCATAAGTTTGAACTACTCTGGCCACCGCTTGGGGTTCCCATTTTTTTAGAGCAAAAATCATCTCCTCAACTGAAAAATAGAGCCTATCCCAATTCAAGGTTGCTTCAAGCTCATGGGCCTGAGTGTTTTCTAGGGCCGGAAGAGGGTTCATTAAAGTTTCCATCGACACATGAAAGAGACTCGCAATTTTTTGTAAGTGATCACTTCTAACGTCTACATGCTTCTGGCGATTCAGCCATTTTGAGAGGGTCTGACGGCTTACTCCTAGCTGCTTTGAAACTTCTGAAGGAGTGAGATCGCGCGCCTTAATTAGAGTCGCAAGTGTAGCAGGGTTCATGGATACATTATCGTCTATAATATGAATGAATTCAATATAAGTTTACGTATTATCATATAGAATACTTATATATCAAATAGTTACATAATTTAATATCTAAATTCTATCTAGCTGTAATTAGGTTCAATCGCTTGAACCTAAACATCGTGAAAACGCTGAAGTGTAGTACCCACTCAGCTTAATGTTCCCTACTTGCCCTCTCCTCAAAGTACTATGGAAAAAAAAGAATGATGGGTGGCAGATGCATGAATGGGCCGCATTGCTTTCGCATTCGAATTCGCGCGGTTTTATCTGATTACTCCGCACATATTCACTTCTTTGGCGCGCAGATTGTCCCCGCTAAGCGTTCTTCCGCCATGGTGCATGGCCGTGTTATTTTGGAAAAGAACTTCGCGGGAAACTTCGTCTTTATCAGAAAAGGGCTTGAGTTTGAGTTCGAAGTTTTTCCTTTTGGCATCGAGAACAACCACCAGCTTTTTTGGATCGACATGGTACTTAAGCGGTCTGCCTTTGGGAGTGGAGAACGCTTCTTCCGCCTTATCCGGCAGGACCAGCTTAAAGGGTCCTTCACCTCGGAGTGTAAAATTGACCAACAGATAGTTTTTGTGTTCTTTGACATCCATACTGATGACTGCTTCAGGCGAGAGAGTTTTCTTAATTTCCCATAACTCCTGTTCAAAGATTTTTACTTTCTCGCTAAGAGCGACCATGGCGGTTGAAAGATATTTACCATTTCTTCTTAAAAAAAGATTGGTGGTTACCTCTCTGGAAGATGCATTATCTTCAGCTTCTCCTCGTGACAAGCCTATTTGCTCCTCATAGACTTCTTCGCCTAGCTTGGTTAATTTATCCAAAACTTCCTTAGAAATTTGCCCCTTGTATTTTCCTGTTTCTAGCGGACAAAAAAAGCCGCGTGAATTTGTATCCCAACTAACCAGACCGGAGGTGCGAATTTCGAAACGATCGAAAGAAAGAACTCCCCCTGCATCCCGGCCATTTCTAAAATAAGTAAGACTTTGAACTGTATTTAAAACTTCATCTTCCGCCTGTCCCACATTAACTGCCAAGGCAATAAAGAGAATAAATGACGCCATCGACTTTACACTTCTCATGACTCACCCCCTTGAACACATTGAAGCGGCTCGAGAATGTTGTCCAAGTGACGGGGAAACAATCTTGAGTTGGTATTACTGTTATTCATAAGAGAGTTGGGCTCTCCCAATCGGCTAAAAGGTTTGGCTGAAGCATCATACTCATCCGCCAACCCCATCAAATGCACCACCTCATGTCTTATCGTACCAGGCGGGGTTCTCAAGGTATAGTTACTGCTATTGGCCCGATCCAGTCGGTGGGGTTCGGTGGCCAGTCTAGTATTATAATTCGTCACACATTGAGCGGGCGTAGGTGGGGAAGCTTGGGCAGCGCAACGGGCGAGAAAAAGTGCTCGAACATCATTACAATTGGAGTCAACACCAGTGCCATGTGAGGCCGTTACATCCACATTAAAGCACTCATGGATTGTGACCAGTGGTTTTGCGGCGTTTGGGTCTGTGGTCGGGACCATCGTTATGTTGAATTTAAGTCCCGGAGTTCTTTGCATGCCTTCTCTGGGATTATTATCACCATCAGCAGGATTGGGGCAGGCAGTGGGTGTTGCACTATCCGTGGGAG
>CAYHRT010000339.1:0-3044 GCA_964359085.1 uncultured Bdellovibrio sp.
ACTGGCTGCCATACGATAGGAATCGACTGGCTGCATTAGGCCAGGATCGGACATATAAGGTCGGCAAGCCGGTCAATGAAGGAACTATTAGCTATACAAATGGCTCATTTTCTCAAGATCCATGATCTGAAAATTCACTATTTTGGTGCAAGTTTTGGCCTCATGATGATTGGCAATAATGCTTAAGACCTCCTTCTCAAAGAAACTTGCGCGTTCAATGATTTTTTCATAGGCCTGCTGGCCTATGTTGAATACCTGATATTGAAAAAGACTGTGAAAATCAGGTTCACTGAGCTTTTCCATATATTCAATCGCTCTTTTTGACCAGTACAACTTGGATACCAGACCGCTTAAAAAATCTCCCCCGGCATCGCGGGTGAGAAAGGGTTCCAAATGAAAATATTTTCCATTACGTCTAATGATTTTCCCTGCTTTGACCAGAAGTTCGATGATCTCTTTTTCTTCACTCTTCGTGATTCCTGTCATCCTGGCAACAAGACCATGCACATGTTTTTCCTGATTGCGATATTGTCCAAGCTCAAAGCAGCAATAAACACCACTTGCCACAGGAAAGCGCAGGAGCAGTTCTTTCATTGCCAGATATTTATTGTATGCTTTTGAGAGCGATGGCATCATTTTCATATCAACCATATTTGAGATAAAGATAACTCTTTTCGTCTCAGTCATGAGAGAGAGTATTTCATCAAGAGTTGGTTCTGTTTTTTTCTTAAGCCAACGAGCGGCCTTGAATCGTGATACACCCGCAAGGCCAGCGATGTGCGCTACCTTTGCACTACCGGTCAGATGTTTGATGATGGCCAGTGGATCCTTGACGTCACCGAGATATAAAAAAGTCGAATAAAAAACTTTCTGCAAATTGCAACCGCATGATTTTGCCAATTTGATAAAATCTTGCCAAAGGATACGCTTTTGACCTGTTTCCCATCTTGAAACCTGATTGTATGTAAAACCAAGTTTGCGGTTGATCTGATTTTGCGAGCGCCGTCCCCGAAGGGCCTTAAGAAGTTCATTGTTTAGGATGGTTTTCATCTGCATAGTATACCTAGAAATGCACATAAATTGGCATTTTTATGTATAAAATGTGTACTTGCAGGGGATAAAAGGCTTGTACACAGTACTGGACTCGACTATATCAACATCGTGAATATTAAATAAAAGGAGAACTTCTTATGAAAACACTAAACCTTATTGCAGTTTCTGCCTATTTATCTTTGAATTTATCTTTGAGTGTGGCCCATGCCCTCACCATTTCCGGCCAAGCACCTATGGGCACAGAAAAAGTTTGGATCAATGCTGAGCTTGTCGCCACCAGAAAGCTTCCGGTGAAATGCACTCATTACAATCTTCTTGGCCCTATCTTTAACGCCGGTGGTGAAAGCCATGGCTGGCATATTAATCGTCAGCATTCTCATGCAGAAGCACTGGCTGACGAAGCTGGTAATTACACAATTGAACTAGATTATTCTAAATTGGCAAAATCAGTTTGTCGCTTTGAAGTAACATCACTTTCTATCAGTACGGGGCCAAATCCAACATCAGCTGTTCATTTGCTTCCAAGCAAAAACGCCATAGAGACGATTTTTAACTTTGATCTCTCTTTGCCTTATAGCTGGGAAACTTTTTCCGCAAAGGCAAATATCTACAACGACAATGTTTTTGAAGTGAATTTTAACTAACCATATATGAGTTAGGGATTAGGGTCTACGCTTTGCGAACGGTCGTTGCTCCATCGTTCGCATCAGGGATTTCGTAAATAAAACGATCATCTCTTTGGAGACGATCACGTAAATATTTTTTTAAAATACCTTCACCGTGACCATGAATGATGGAAAGGTAAGGAATTTCATCCAGCAAAAGCGCCGTAAGACCATCTTCCACCAGTGCTTCAAAGTCAGGCAGGCGCAATCCCCTGGCATTGACTTCAATATGAGAAGCCTCCTGTCTAGAAAATTGAATTTTCATTTCGCACCGTTTTGCGCTGGTATTTTTGCTCAAAAACAATTGATCGAGCGGATGAGTAATACGTGGGCCCGCCTGCGACTGGTTGGCGGAAACCTGGGCCTCTCTCTTACGATGGTTGATTTGCAATACCAGAACCTCACATCCCAAATGTTTTGAAAAATAGATCTTGCCTTCCTCGATTAAATCTACCGAAGCATATTCCACTAGAGCGGTATTTTCTGCTCGTGGCGAAAGAGTCTTTAATTCCGAAGCAATTTCATAAGTCTTACTTCGAATTGCTTTCACCCCCCATTCAGGATGAGCATTCTGCTGTTCCTTTAGAGCAATCGCTTCATCTAGGACTTTTTTCAGTTTTTTTTCGTATTCGTGATAAGCCTTTTCCTTTTCTAAACGCAAGACACCTTGAGATGCCATCTTCTGGTTTTGTAATTCATTGTTCAGCGAATTTACTTCACCCAACTGCTTATTTAACAAATGCTCTTTGCTTGAGACATTTTCCAGCAATTTTTCATAAAGCTGTTTGGAAGTTTGCATGAGAGCTTTGGCATTGGTAGGAATATCGGTTTTCCAATTGCGCATTTCAGTCACTTTTTCAAAAATATTAAATGCAAATGAAGGCCCAGGCGTGCCTGTTATTAGCTTATACGTTGGAGAATTGTTTTCTAGGTCAAAGGCCATATGGGCGCTGAGAAAGCGCCCATCTTCATAAATCAAAGTTTTGAGTAATTGATGATGGGTGCTCACAAGTAACTTGATCTTTGCTTTGGCCTGCATTTCTTCAAACAAGGCGAATGCCAAGGCCGAAGCCTCCTCGGACCCGGTTGAATTGAAAATCTCATCAATGGCCAAAACTGAATGATCCTGCAAGTTCTGCAAAATCTCCAAGTACTGATGGACTTCACTCGAAAAGGAACTCAAACCCGCCACTAGATTTTGATGATCATAGCCGATAAAAAAGATATTTTGCACCGGATAGAGCGTCCCTTCTCGTGCCGGTACATAGAGACCTTTGTGTAAAAATAAAAGAGCGAGAGTAATGGCCTTGAGCATAACAGTTTTGC
>CAYHRT010000340.1:0-2993 GCA_964359085.1 uncultured Bdellovibrio sp.
GTATAAATAAGCATTTGCGTCTATGGCCAAGAAGGTTAGAATAGAGTCTGCTTCTGCTTAAGTGCCCGCGATGGATGTTATCAAATTTTTTCAGGAGAGAAGTCGCATGAGTTTTCTTAATCCAATTATTTTTGTGATTGCGCTACTTTTAACCGCTTGTGGAAGTACAAAGAAGGAATTAACCGACGTAGAGAGAAAGGCGGAACTTTACTACTCGCGAGGAACCCAATTACTGATTGAAAAGCATTATACTGAGGCCCTTGATGCTCTCTCCAAAGCCTATGACCTTACCCCTAACGACTCTAGAATTCTCAACAATCTTGGAATGGCCTACTATTTCAAGGGTAAATTGGTGTTGGCTGAACAACATCTTACAAAGTCTCTTGAATTAGACGGTAAAAATTCTGATGCCAGAAACAACCTGGCATCCTTATATTACACCCAGGGGCGACTGGATGAAGCCAAAAAAAACTTTCAACAAATAGTCGAAGATCTAGTCTATCAACATCAATACCGTACTTACTACAATTTGGCCCTGATTGCCTTGAGCCAAAAGCAAGTCGCGGACGCCATCCGATACCTAGAAAAATCGCTTAAGGAACGTTCTGATTATTGTTCCGCTTATTTTAAATTAGGTGAAATCTATCGCGAAAAACATAGCTTCAATACTGCTCTAGAGAATTTCAAAGAGGCCTACAAAGGCGAATGCTATAATGATCCCGCCCCTCTCTACGAGCAAGGAATCACCCTCACCATGATGAGAAAAAATGATTTAGCTAAAGAAAAATTTAACGAAATCATGGAACGTTTTTCGCAAAGCCAGTATGCCCCTCTGGCCACACTTCAACTCAAGAAATTGGACTCAAATACAGATGACAATGTGGCCTCTCAGGAATTAAAAACACATATGATCAATCCCAAAGTTATGCACCAAAATCAGATTGATGATGAAGTTGATTTGGAATCATATGAATCACCACATTTTTAATAATGAAATATTTATTGAGATGATCCTATGTTAGAGAATCAAAAAGTTCCATTAACTCATGGGCCAAACAACCAACATCAATGGATGGGAACTATGGATATTGAGAAAACAATAGGTATCCTTCTTCGTGAAGCAAGGGAGAACAAAGGTCATTCTTTGAAAAAAATTTCCCAACATACCAAAATTAACCTGACTCTCCTTGAGGCCCTAGAAGCTGATCGTCTGGAAAAGCTACCCAATAAGGCCTATGTCGTTGGCTTTGTAAAGGCCTATGCCCAGCTCGTCGATTTAAATCCACTCACTTGTATAGAAACGCTTAACCGAACCTATGGTCGAGGAGCTATCCAGAAACCCAAAAGACAGCGTACCCATTTGCTGAAGTCAGAAGGCAATCAAGAAAATTCACCCGCATTGGCCATGGGGCTTGCTCTCGTGGTTCTTGTCTTGATCGGATTGACCGTTGTTTTTCTCAACTCTAATCGAGAAAAAATTGTCCAAAAACCAGTCGTTATTACCCAAAATCTAACCGAGAGCACCCCGCTCAAGATTGAAGGAACTCAAGGCCTCAGCCTAACGGCGCCAAAGACCACCAGTGAAACTCTACCAAAAAATATTCTAGAGGCCACTACCGCAGACATCAGCATTGCACCACCTGAGATTCTCTTCCAAGAACAACTTCTGCGCGTCGGGGCGGAGGAACGCGAGGAAGTAATAAGCGTCCAAATAGCACCGACTGCTGCGCCGTCCTTAACCCCGATCGCAGTTGTTCAAGCGACATCGACACGGCCGGTGATTCCGGCCCAGTTACCAACTACAGCACCTTTGGCCACAGTTAAATTTGAAGCTAAAATAGATGGCGGCAAGAAACTCAACTTTCGCCCTATGACAGACATCATGTACACCTACGTTGAGGACGGTGCCGGCGAGGCGCTGGCGAAATATGTCCCGAAGAACATCCAGTCAGCGATTGTTAAAAATAAGCAGAATGTTTTCATTACTGCGGTGGATGGTGATACCTGGCTCACTTACAAGAGGGATAAGGACCCCATCAAACGTTTCACTTTGACCAAAGATAAAAGCATTCTTATCCGTGGGGATGAAATAAGAATTTTCCTTGGAAATGCTAACGTGACTCGTATTTTCCTGAACAATAAACAGCTTGATATCTTATCAAAAAATGGCATCAAATCACTGGTCATTCCCAAAGAGAATGTCGCCAAATATCAATTTCCTCTCTTTATCTATGATCACGGACAAACATATACCTCAGATGAATATCTCAACAAGCAAACAGAGAGCACCACGACCACTCCCTGATGACTTGTCCTAAGATGCCCAATCGAATTTGCGGTAGTAATAAACCCCAAAACCAAAAAGCATTAAGGTTGGTGCAAAGTTGGCTATAGCTGGATAGATTTGCCCTTTCTTTGCCATTGCAATACCCAAAAATAAAATTGAATAGTAAAAAATCAATAAGAGCAGAGCGATAACACCGGTGTTACGGGATTTGCCTCGCCCTTTCTTAATTCCGAGTCCAAAGCCCAAAAAAGTAAAAACTAAAACCTGAAGAGCATTATTGATTCGACTCCAAAACTCAAGCCGGAGCACAGGCAACGCTCGCACCATTTCCGCTTCTAAAATCTTTTCTTCCTCGCCTAGCTCACGCTGCTTTTTGATTCCCACGAACTCGGAGATCTTATCTTTATGCTCTCGAATAACTTTCCACAACTCATAACTTGACCAAGTAGAATCCTTATTGGCAGTCTCTGGTCGCGCATCATTCTGAAAAACTGGAAAATCATATTCATCAAAAAGGATTTTTTCTACCTGGGTACTATTGGCCTTAGTCTTGGTAATATTGCCATTAAAGAGATGTAAGCGCATATTGAGAACACTTTCTTGTCCATGTTTGACTAGCACTCCTCGTTTTGCCAAAATAATTTGCTCTTCGCCTTTTTTTTGTTCTTCCTCTTGCTCGCCCTCTTGCTCTCCTCCGCGATTTGCC
>CAYHRT010000341.1:0-2967 GCA_964359085.1 uncultured Bdellovibrio sp.
GCCAGTACTTTTGTCTATTGTTCAGAGGGGAGTCCCACCTCTTTTAACCCCCAAATCACCACCGATGGAACTTCAAATAATGCGGCCGGACATCCCATTTACAATCGACTGGTTGAATTCAAGTATGGCACCACGGAGACGGTTCCTGGTCTTGCCGAAAGTTGGACCGTGAGCCCAGATGGCAAGGTCTATACTTTTAAACTGAGGAAGGGAGTGAAATTTGGTAGCACCAAATATTTTACCCCTACGCGCGAATTCAACGCTGACGACGTCCTCTTCTCTATCGAACGGCAAAAGGACCCTTCTCATCCTTTCCACTCGGTTAATGGAGGTAACTATGAATTCTTCAAGGCCATGGAAGTCGATACTCTCATCAGCACAGTCAAAAAACTCGATAACTTTACCGTTGAGTTTAAATTAAATAAGCCGGAATCTCCTTTCATTACCAATATGGCCATGAGCTTTATGAGTATCTTATCCAAGGAGTACGCTGATAAATTGATGAAAGAAAATAAAAAAGAAGATATTGATAATTTCCCCATCGGCACAGGACCTTTCGTCTTTCGCTCCTATGAAAAAGACACTCTAGTCCGTTTTGAGGCCAACCCAACCCACTGGCAAGGAGCACCTAAAATTGACAAATTGGTATTTGCCATTACTCCAGATGCTAATGTTCGCTACCAAAAATTAAAAACGGGGGAGTGCCATCTTATTATCGAACCCGCGCCGGCCGATATTAATGCCATGAAACAAGACAGTAACCTCAAAGTTATGGAGGCAGCAGGGCTGAATGTGGGCTATTTGGCCTTCAACGTAAAGAAAAAACCCTTTGATAATTTGGACGTCCGGCGCGCCATCTACCACGCCTTAAATCGCGCCAGCTACATTAATGCCATCTATATGGGCAATGCCATCCTGGCAAAAAATCCTCTCCCACCCACTATCTGGAGTTATAATGACAAGACCGAGGACTATCCCTTCAACCTGGAAAAGGCCAAAGCACTCTTAACCAAAGCGGGTTATCCCAGTGGTTTTGCTGCCGAGTTGTGGACTCTGCCTGTCACTCGCCCTTATAACCCCAATGGGAAAAAGATGGGTGAGATGATGCAGGCGGATCTCGCCAAAATTGGGATCAAAATTACATTGGTAACTTATGATTGGCCGACTTATTTGGCCAAAAGTCGCAATGGAGAACACCAGATGATTCAACTGGGTTGGACAGGAGACAATGGTGATCCCGATAATTTTTTAAACGTTCTCTTGGGATGCAGTGGTATGAATGCTGGGTCGAATGTCGCGCAATGGTGTCAGAAAGATTTCAACCAGAAAGTTGTTAAAGCAAAATCTATTGCAAATCAAGAGACACGCACCAAACTCTATAAAGAGGCCCAGGAAATTTTCCATGACCGTGCTCCCTGGGTACCCGTGGCCCATGCCATGATTTATCGGGCCATGTCGGCCAAAGTCCAAGGCTATAAAATTGATCCGCTTGGTGGAGATATTTTCCGTGAGGTTTCTCTCGAGTAGAATTTTCTTATGTTAAAGGCCGTCATAAAAAAGATTTTAAATCTCATTCCTACTCTTTTGGGTGTGTCGGTGTTGGCCTTTTTACTCATCCGTCTTGTGCCAGGTGATCCAGTCATGCTGCTTCTGGGAGAGCGTGGTGCCGATCCACAAATGTATGCCGAGATGAAGCGCAACATGGGCCTTGATCGCCCCATGATTGAACAATATTTCACTTTTCTCGGCAATATCTGCAAGGGTGATTTCGGACACTCAATTGTTTCCAAACGACCGGTCTTGACTGAATTTTTTGACCGCTTTCCCGCCACTCTCGAATTAGGCATGATGGCCATGTCCTTTGCTATTACTCTGGGAATCCCCTTCGGAATTATCGCCGCCATAAAACGTAATTCTTTTTTTGATTTTACCCTTATGGGCGCCGGTCTGGTGGGATATTCCATGCCCATCTTTTGGTGGGGGCTCATGCTGATCATTGTCTTTTCGGTAAAATTGGGTTGGACACCGGTTAGTGGGAGAATTGATGTCCTCTATGAAATAGACAAAGTCACCGGTCTTCTTCTCATCGATTCGTGGATGTCTGATGATGGTGGTTTTGCCGCATTTAAAAGCGCTCTCTCGCATCTCATTCTGCCGGCGTTGGCCATGGGAACAATTCCGCTCGCTGTAGTCGCGAGAATGACCCGTTCAAGCATGTTGGAAGTTTTGGGAGAAGACTACATTCGAACCGCACGGGCAAAAGGATTACCATTCGCGAGAGTTATTATTGTCCATGCCCTTCGCAATGCCCTAGTTCCCATCGTCACCATTCTGGGATTACTCTTTGGAAGTATCATTACTGGAGCGATCTTAACCGAAATGATTTTTTCCTGGCCCGGTATTGGCAAGTGGATTGTCTTTAGCATCAACGCCCGTGATTACCCTGTCATCCAGGGAGGTGTGGTGATGATTGCTTCGTTGGTCATTTTGACCAACACAATAGTGGATATTGTCTACTTGTGGGCCAACCCACGCATGAGGGCCTAAGCTATGATAAAAGAGACGAGAAAGGAAAAATGCAAAAAGAACTAGTGCCCCAAACTCCGTTTCAAGAATTCCGACACAGTTTTGGCTTAAATAAAGGCGCAGTGATAGGTCTAGTCGTGCTGCTCTTTTTTCTTTGCATTGGCATCTCCTCGCCTCTTCTCTCTCCTTACAATCCCACCCAGCTTTTTGATGGGGCCTATCGTTTGCCCCCGGCCTTCGCCAGCGGTGGCAGCAGCAAATTCCTTCTAGGCACTGATGACGTGGGTAGAGATATCCTATCGCGCTTAATCTATGGAACCTCTCTCTCTCTTGCGGTTGGAATCATGGTCGTGGTGGTCAGTCTCGTGACAGGGACCATCTTGGGACTGCTGGCCGGTTATTTTGGAAAGAGTATCGATCAAACCATTATGCGCTTCACTG
>CAYHRT010000342.1:0-2949 GCA_964359085.1 uncultured Bdellovibrio sp.
CACTTAAGGATACTATCTTTACTTTATATTTCTGGGAAGCGGCCAAGGTCATCTCCAACAGGCCTTGCACTAGACCTGCATGAAACTTGCGACTGATAAGGGAACATTCTGTTTGTTTGCCTAGGTCTTGGTAAAGTTCTCGTATCGCCGAGGTCCAGTCGAGTTCGAAAGGTAAGGTTGATGCTGTTAAAGTAAACGGATACATTTTTTTTTCATCTTGCTCATTTTCGTTTAAAAGTTGTTCGAACTCAATGGCCGCTTGTCCCTCATAAAAGATCTCGCGCGTGCAACCAATTAAGGCCGATACACCATCAAAAAGTCTTCCACAACTTGAGGTAACTGGGCAATTAAGCTTGGACGCCAGCATTTGTAAGATGACGGAAGATTTTGTTTGAGAAATTTCTGGAAAAAGCTGGCGGCAGACCGTCGCCATTTCCCTGGAGGGTAGCGCTTGACTTAGCAATGCCAGTGCCGTTCGCCAAGGCGCATGTGCGACTTGATCTCCTCCAGGAAGTACGAAGGTTTTCAGATGCCCGACGCGGATAAAATCTCGCTCATCGCAAAGTAAAAGCTCACCACCCCATGTCGTTCCATCCAATCCATATCCGGTGCCATCAAGGGCCAGCCCAAGTGCTAGACCGCGATGATTGTTTTCGGCCAGACATGAAATAATATGAGCATGGTGATGTTGGACACCAAAAACACGACCTTTCCACTCTGAAGAATTAAAGTTTTCTTGTGCCCACTTTGTGCTTAGGTATTGGGGATGAAGATCATGGGCAATGATTTGGGGTGTGATTCCAAAAATGCGTTTGAAATGTGAAAGACCTTCCTCAAAAGACAGCATTGTTTCATAATTATCGAGGTTCCCGATATGATGGCTTAGGATCGCTTGGTTATCGCGTGTGAGACAAAAGGTATTTTTTAACTCGGCGCCAATGGCCAAGATGGGAGTTGAAAATGGTTCGTCTAAAGAGAGGACAGCGGGAGCGAAACCTCGGCCTCTTCTTAAAACAATTGTTCTTCCAGACATACTATCAGAACTTTTAACAACCGAATCATCGCATCGGGTATGGATGGGGCGATTATGAGTCAGAAAATAATCAGCAATACCATGAAGTCGTTCAAAAGCTGTCTGTTCTGTATAGACGATTGGTTCATCGCTTCGGTTGCCACTTGTCATGACTAGTGGTCCCTTAAAAGTCTTCAAAATGAGTTCATGCAATGGCGTGTAAGGGAGCATCACTCCTAAGCGTTTATTTTTGGGGGCCACACTTGGCGCCAGTTGCTTGCAATGAATCTTGTGCAATAAGACGATGGGAGAGGCGGAAGATTGCAAGAGTGTTTTTTCTTTCTCCTCAATCATCGTGTATTCGCCGGCCGCTTGTAAATTGGCAAACATGACAGCAAAGGGTTTCACTTCCCGAAGTTTTCTGGTGCGTAAGTTTGCAACGGCCTCTTCGTTTCTAGCATCACAACACAGATGAAATCCGCCGAAGCCTTTTAGCGCAATAATTTTACCGCTGTTCAATAGTTCGCAGCATTTTATGATCAATGCTCTACTCTTCTTCTGACCGAAGACAGAAATCTCGTGACCTGCTTGATCCAGAAGCTTAAGTGCTGGCCCACAGTTTGGACAGGCAATGGGTTGGGCGTGAAATCTTCTATCAAGAGGGTTTTGGTATTCTAAACGACATGCTTCACACATGGGAAAGATGGCCATGGTCGTGAGCGCGCGATCATAGGGTACGTCTTGAATCAAACTAAAACGCGGCCCACAATTCGTACAATTAATAAAAGGATAGAAGTATCTTCGGTCTTCGGCATTCCAGAGTTCTTTAAGACAATCTTGGCAAAGGTTTAAGTCCGCCGATACGTGAACAGTCTTATGAGAGGTGATGTCGTCGCTTTTTAGAATCTTAAAGTCTAAATAACCTTGATGAGAAAGGGGTTGAGTCTCAATGCTCAGAATATGCGCCGCCGGTGGTGGCATAGCACGCAGATTCTTTAAAAAAAGATAAGTCGATGGCCCTGGGCCTTCAATTTCAATAGTTACACCTTGGGCATGGTTTATGACGAATCCTTTGAGTTGATGGGTTAAGGCCAGCCGATGAACAAAAGGGCGAAAACCCACACCTTGGACTACGCCTTTCACTTCGATATGAATGCAGATATTGTCGTTACTCATCGTTCTATTGTGAGCCAATCGTACCAAACAGAAATCCCAGCTCCCGTTTTCGCCGAAAGTTCAAAAATTTTAATCCCTGGGTTTACTCGTCGAGCGAATTCTTTACATTGTTGCACATCAAAATCCAAGTAAGGCAGCAGATCAATCTTGTTGAGAAGCATGACATCTGAATTCTCAAACATCGTAGGATACTTCAGTGGTTTATCCTCGCCTTCGGTCACACTCAGGATAACAACTTTATGATGTTCGCCCAAATTAAAACTTGCTGGACAAACCAGATTCCCTACATTTTCAATAAAAAGGATATCAAGCTCGTTGAGATCAAAGTGTTCCAAGGCGTGGGCAATGCCATGGGCATCAAGGTGACAACCAGACCCGGTATTGATTTGATGAACTGGAACTCCCGTTTTTGCAATTCTTTTGGCATCGTTGTCTGTCTGCTGGTCCCCTTCAATGACAGCAAAACGTCTTTTCTGTGACAATTCACAAAGGGTTTTTTCGAGCACAGTAGTTTTTCCGGACCCGGGCGAACTTACGAGATTTAAGGTAAAAATCCCATGTTTATCAAAAAGAGCATGATTAGTTTTGGCCAAGGTATTATTTTTTTCGAAGATATCTTGCTCGATACGAATCTTGGTAGGATGTGAGTGGTGGTGCTGTGAATGATCAAGGTTACATCCGCAAGTGTTACACATTGTTTATTCATTCCTCAGTTCTATTTCGCAAACACGCATTTCTTTTCCTGATAAAATTTCAAGCGA
>CAYHRT010000343.1:0-2865 GCA_964359085.1 uncultured Bdellovibrio sp.
ACAATCCCGCTTGCGCCCGCGCCCGCTGGCGTCCCTGCGACGGTTCCTCCAACAGTGCCTGCCACAGCTCCCGCCACGCCTCCTCCTTCGAATTTACGAAGCCGTTTAGGCAGTGTGTGCCAATCCCATGACCCAGTCTTCGGTTCGCCCATTGTCCCGACAACGGAATTTTCTCGTGAGGACAATACTAGGACAAGCGAGAGATTGACTTACTTAGAAAATAATCATGTGACTTTTCTTCCCGATGGATCGATTGCTTCTTCCAATCCGACCTCAGGATGGGGAGCGCCCCTTCTCATTGGTGGTGCCAGTGCTTTTGCGGGCGTCATTGCCCCAACACTCATCGCGATTCCAGGCATCCAAGCTGAAACCGACATGTTGGTGGGCCAAGCAAAATGGCAAGCGACTTGGAATGCGATGCAGGAGCAAAATGCCGCATATTATATGGCCAATGGTGGTGGATTCGGCTTTGGCGCCCCGTTTGCGCCTTTTGCCATGCCTGGTGGTGGCGGGTATGGGGGAGGCGGTTTCAATCCCGGCGGTGATGCTGCCTATGGAAGTTATTTGAGTGCCTATTAAACCATGTGTCTGGCCTTCTACCATCGGCCATGTTTAACTTTCTGTCTCTATGAACACACTAGAGCGTTTCAATAAATTGAGAAAAAATGAGGCGGCCCAGGAGCTGATTGAGATTTGTAGTTCATTGGCTTGGGTCGAAGGCATTGTCAAAGGCCGACCGATAACTTCCCTGCAAGACCTGCTGGAGAAGGCCAATTTAAATTGGGATAAGCTTTCGATTAAGGCCAAGCAAGAGGCCCTCGAAGATAATGTCAGCAACTGGACAGAGGCCGAGAGGGATCTGGCCTTTGCAGAGAGACTCCAAAGTCTGCGCCAGGCCTTGGAACGATGGGTTTCATCCGGCGATTATCGTACTATTTAAGCCGCTGTGGCCCCCACTCTCGCGCTAATTCGATTTTATAAGCACGATCGGAATCAGACACTGAAGTGCCGTGAATAAAATAGTGATGGGTATACAAAACACCACTGCGTTCCCAACGGTCAATAAACTCAACATCAATATCTTCACTAATCTCAGGACCTGGGTGGTGTAAAATAAGGGACTCGTAATAATCATTTTGTCGTCCAAGGGGCGCAGGGCCTATTGCTGCAAGAATGGCCCTCTCCTCGGGGTTGCTGATACCGCTCGTCTCAAGGAGGGCCTTGGCAACGTATTCCATATCTTTGGCAAAGACCGAGTTAAAACTCATCGTTACCACATGCTTTTTATTTTCTTCATGAAATTGACGCAATTCCAGTTCATGCAGGCCAAGTTGTTGAGCGCGTGCCATGAGAGGATGCTGACAACGGGACCCGCTAGGGGAGAGGGTATTTCCCAAAATAGCTTTCTTGATTGTGGTCGTTGTTTTTTGAAGGTGAGTACTCAGATGTGATTCATGCGAATTGGTTTCAAGTTCATGGGGACAATTTTTACTAAACCGGGTTGCCACGCGTATCAGAGTTTGAATTTCTTGCGTTCGCTTAGATGTTCCGTCGGAAGCCAGTGTCATGGAGAGTTGCAGATAGCGATTTTCGGCCGCATAAAAGGGTAAATCGGCCAAGTCAGGAAAGCGCTTCAGCGTTTCCTGCAAAAAATCCACCATCATTCGATGATGAGGCCCTTCAACGGTGAGGGGTTTGAGATGATTGGAGTTATATTTTAGGATGGCCAATCTGAGAGCATGATCGGAGAGGGCGACTTCCGATACAGTAGCAGCGGCGTAGGGAAAAAAAGAGAAAACAAGCAGGCCCAAAAAAACTTGCAACATTCCAAGAATCTTACTAATGAGGCCCTAAGTATGTACACACATTAGTAAGTGTTTTTTTTACTGTTGCAAATTTCTTCGTGAATTCCTTGACGGCTGCATGGCGGATTGCTTGAATTATATCTAATGAAACACAAATTAATAATAATCTTGAGTTTATTTCTGGCGTCCGGCCTGGCGACATTGATGGGGGCCACCCATGATGGTTATGCTACACAAGAGCAAGTCGAAGGGGAGCTCAAATCTCTAAGCACACGCTTTCCCACATTGATGAAATTAGAATCCATTGGACAATCGGTAGAAGGGCGAGAGATTTGGGTGGTGCGGTTACATGATAATACCAGCACGCTACCCTACGAACGTGTGGCCATGATTGCCGGCATCCATGGGGATGAGATTGTCGGTCGCGAACTTCTCAGACGTTTGCTGCCCGATCTTCTCGAAGGCCAGAAGAAGGATAGTCAGATCAAGAAACTTTTACTAAATCGGGAAATCATTTTGGTGCCCTGTCTTAATCCAGATGGTTGTCAGAATAAAACCCGCACCAATGCCCAAGGTGTCGATCTCAATCGTGCTTTTCCCGATTTTACGCTAGACGGGAATAACAATTCTTCAGATGGAAGACCGCGTGAAGTGGTGGCCTGGATGAAATTTCAAAAAGAAAATCCTATTGCCTTTTCCTTAAGTTATCATGGGGGAGAAATTCCTACAGTCAATTATCCCTGGGACAATTCACCTGCAAAATTTCCGCAGCAAAATTTGGCCAGGACAATGGCCTTGGAATATGCCGGTTTAAATCCCACCATGCGTGCCAATAAACAATTTCCGGGGGGAGCGGCCCACGGCAATAGTTGGTATGCCATTTTGGGAGGGATGCAGGATTGGAGTCTCTTTTTTCACAATAATTTACAATTGACGATAGAAGTGTCGCTCTTAGAATGGCCACCTTATGAAAGCATACCGGAATTCTATCGACAAAATCAGTCGAGTATGTTGCACTTTCTTCTCAATCAATAGGAAAGGGATTGGGCCATGACAAAGA
>CAYHRT010000344.1:0-2834 GCA_964359085.1 uncultured Bdellovibrio sp.
TCAGAGCCAAAATGCCAACGATTACCCATCCAAACCCGCTTGTAAAATTTGCAACCAGTCTTAATGTGTTATACTCTTTTTTCTGGTACATTTGAACACCTCCTTTGTAATTTTTGATTGATTATATTAACCAGACTCAGATGGCTTTATAGTCGAACAGCAGTCCAGATTTTTCCGTCTGGAATCTGATTAAGCTTGATTGAAGTCTTGGTGATCTCTTCAATTCTGAACATAAATTGCCACCCAGATTTGTTGATTGTCAACTTGCCATCACTGATACTCCAATTACCAGCAACATTAACCGAACCGCTTGACCAAGCCGCGGTTCCATCTTTCATATACTCCGCAATCTGTCCGTCTTGCCACTGCCAACGACCCACTATTTTCCCCTCGTAGTTGGAACATGCAAACAGAAGAAGCAGAGCGGTTGTGAGAAAAACTAACCGAGTTGCGATGAATGGGATACCAAATGCGTAATACTCTTTTTTCTGATACATTTGAACACCTGCTTTATTGGTTTAAGACTGCTAATATTTCAAGACCAGACTCTGAAACATTGACTTTTAGACAAATAAAGAGACAAAAGGTGGCAACACAATAATATCATTATCACAATTGTCAAAATTCTGGGCTATCGGAATCAAACAATCATGAACCTCGGATAGGGTATTCTCAATATTAGTAAAGGGGTCTTGATGTTGATTAATCTTTTTTATTAAGTCTTTTATTCCACAAGACAGGGTGATATCTCGTATAACAGGTTTATATAGCACTCTTTCCTCTATTTTGTCATGTTTGTCATACCAAACATATCCCCAAAACCTTAATTTCACAGAATTTTTGTTTTTACTCTCTTTATAGGCACAAGAAATTGTGTAGAATTTATGTGAAGGAATCCCAATCCAATTAATGATAACACCACAACCATCTAATATTTTATACCCAATTTCTTTATCATGATTAACCTCGTTTTTCCTACCCTTTAACCAATCATATAGTTTTTGTACCAACTCGTTTGCAAAGATTTTATCTGTTTGTGCTCTATCATAATGGAAAGGGTCTGTTTTACCACCATACGGAAATTTTTCCTTTACTGCTGTATACTTTAATTTTCCCTTTGTTAGTATTATTTCACAACCACCCCCGGGTTTTCCAAAAGCTGGCCAAATCCTCGTGGGCTCATTTCCAAGATATGGGTTTCTTAATTCAATTTTGTTTCTATCCATTCCATCTATCCTAAAAACGCATTCATATTTAGGAGAATATGTGATACTAAGGTAATCCTGTGCTTTATCGCTGGAATCAAACTCATTTGTAGTAAGATAGACTCCCTCTGTTAGAGTTACTCTTCCATCAACCTCAAATTTTATTATACCTTCAAAAGAGCCAGGCACAATTATGTTAGTCTTTGGGCGATCTATTGAATATTTTCTTAATAAGACCATATCCATATCGGCTCCTTTCTTTAGACTTACCAAGCAAAATTTCGTCTAACAGTCTGACGGCTGGCGGAACTACCCAAAGGGCATTTCTTACAGAGCCATTTATATAAAAAAGGACTATAAAAAGGGACTGTCCCATTTCTTCTCCATGGGTTATCCTTCTTTGTAATTTTGGATTTCCAATATTTCAAGGTCAGCCCCTGAGACTTAAGTGAACCCTTTACCTCCTCAAGTGTTATATAGTTTATCCTACCGGACACTACTGTTTGACTCTTTTATGCTTAGCAGCAGCACCATCTGGGAACGTTAATATTAATTCATTTTCTGAAATAGCCATTTGAAGAATTCTAGACATACCATAAATATCAACTTTCAGGCGATTATTATCAATAAAATTATATTTACCAACAACAGCCTGCTGCTTCCTTTCCACAAGAATACAAGTTCCATCTTTTAAAAATTCAATAGTGGTTTTGTCTTTTACATCTTCCCACTTGCCAATAATAAGATTTTCTGGCTTAGATGCACATGAGGCAATAAGAAGAATAAATAAAATAATAGTGTAAAATGCAATAACAATATTAGCCTTTGAGTTTTGTACCATGGTAAAATCTCCTTCCTATTTTGGGTTATTTAGCAGCCCCTTGAAAAAATTCTTGGTTTTTTCCTTGCTAATTTTACTCTGCACTTCTTTATAGCAATTGCTGTTTCGGATTTTGTCAAAATCTGTGTTAGCTTCAATGTCTTTCAAGTTCTTATAACCCTTTTCAATAGCTTTATTTAATGAGTCACATGCTACTGATTCTTTTCCAAGTAATGAATAACTTCCTGCAATATTATAATAGGCTGTAGCAAAATTTGGGTTCAGGGCAATTGCCTTGTTATAATCTTCAATTGCCTTATCAAGCTTTGCGCTTGTATGGTATGCAACCCCACGGTTATTATAAGCTTCTGGAATATTCGGATTTATAGCAATTGCCTTATTGTAATCTTCAATTGCTTTGTCATATTGGCCCTCTTTATGATAGGCGATTGCACTTTTTAAATATGCTGTTGCATCTTGTTTTTCCACAGATGCTGTTCTCACTTCTCCAGTGGATGAACTATCTCTTGCAGACTTATCTGCTTTATCCTGTTCTTTCTCACTTGTTTTCTCTCCAAGCCCTTTAGCTTTACTTACATTCTTTGCCTTTTCAATGTTTTTTACACCTTCAATATTTGCGTTTGTAAGGTCTGCTCCATCAAGATTTACTCCAGTTAAGTCAGTATAAGTAAAACGGGCATAGTTTAAGTTAGCCCCTTTCATGTTAGCCCCAAATAGACGAGCATTGGAAAATTCAGCGCCTTGTAGGTTAGCGTTACTCAAGTCGGCTGCTTGTAATTGGGCTTCAG
>CAYHRT010000345.1:0-2822 GCA_964359085.1 uncultured Bdellovibrio sp.
GAGAAATAGTGTAACTCTTTAAAGTTTTTATAGTTTTAAGCCTTTTTGTTTGAAAAAAATTGATGTAATTTGATAGGACAATCGGAAAAAGTTGCCGTATTACCAATACTCATCGAGGTTTTGAGAGTTGGATAGATTAACTTGGGAAAAGGAACATAAAAGATGTTAAACAAAATCTGTCTTGTAATTTTGGCTGCCGGTCAGGGCACCAGGATGAAAATTAGAATGCCGAAACCCCTTGTGCCTATCATGAATCGAGCAATATTGGATTACGTTCTGGATACCTGTCTTGATTTCAAGCGGCAGAAAGCACAGGACGCTCTGGTTTCATTAGTGATCGGGCATCAGAGCGAATTGATGACGGCACATTTAGAGCAGAATTATGTAAATGAAAAATTTCACATTACCAGACAGCAACAACAGCTAGGAACGGCTGATGCGGTCAAATCTTTTCTGAATCAATGCCCTGATGTACTATCCTATAAGTATACTTTCATTTTAAGCGGCGACGTGCCGATGGTTTCGGCCGAGCATTTAGAAGGCATTTATCGAGAAATATCTACGCGTAATTTGAAGGCCGTCGTGGCCACAGTAACAACTGACAATCCCATGGGCTATGGAAGAATACAACTTCACGATGTTGGTCTATCAATTGTCGAAGAGAAAGATGCCAGTCCTGAAATTAAAAGAATAAAAAATATTAATACCGGTCTTTATGTATTCGAAACGCAGTATCTCAAGGATTGTATCGGTGAGATTTCAAATCACAATAAGTCACATGAATTCTATCTTACAGATGCTTTCCAATCTGGTCGTGCTGTTTGTGCCGTCAACTTTGACCATGGGGAAGATTTATTGGGGATCAATACGCTTGAACAACTTGAAGAAACGAGTAAGAGATTGAACAGAAGAAATTTAATTAAACTTTCTCTTGAGGGCGTGCGTTTTTGGGATTTTGCTTCGACCTTTATTGAATCTTCTGTCGCAATTGCGTCCGGGACAGTCATTTATCCTGGTGTCATTATCGAGGGAAATTCAAAAATTGGTCATGGGTGTACCATCGGGCCTTATTGTCACTTGAAAAATGTTGAATTAGGAGATGGTATAGAGCTTAAAAGTCATTGTGTTTTAGACGGATGTCAAATTGCCGCCCAAGCTGAAATAGGCCCTTTTGCTCGGTTAAGACCAGGAGCGAGTTTGGGGGATAAGGCCAAAGTAGGCAATTTTGTCGAAATAAAGAAGTCAACTATAGGTCCTGGAGTTAAAATATCTCACTTAAGTTATGTCGGCGATGCCATTATTGGGGATAATACAAATATTGGTTGTGGCTTCATTACCTGTAATTATGACGGTGTCCAAAAACATGTGACCAAAATAGGAAAAAATTGTTTTATTGGTTCAGATACCCAGACAATTGCCCCGGTAGAAATAGGTGACAATTGCTTTGTTGCTTCGGGGTCTACCATTAATGCTCCTATGCCTTCTGGGTCATTTGGAATTTCGCGAGGGCGTCAGACGACACACTTAAATATGGCGCAAAGGTTTTTAAAAGTTAAAAAGGAATGAAATAGAATCTTCAAACTAAGGATCTTTCATGTGCGGCATTGTAGGACATTTGGGCCCTAGAAATTCAGTTGAAATTGTCATGGAGGGCCTCAAGCGCCTCGAATATCGCGGGTATGATTCTGCAGGGATTTGTTTTGTAAATGAAAAAAAACAACTTTCGATCTTTAAGAAAAGTGGCAAGTTGGAAAATCTCCGTGGATTGATCGCCAAAGAAAAAATTATCGCTCGGTCCTGTATCGGGCATACTCGCTGGGCCACACATGGAGAAGTTAATGATATCAATAGTCACCCTCATAATTCAGATGATATTGCTCTTGTCCATAATGGAATTATTGAAAATGCCGAAGAAATACGAGCTGAATTATTAGCAGAAGGAGTTTCTTTTCAATCTGAGACTGATTCAGAAGTTTTCCTCGGTCTTCTGACCTTTTTAACTCAAAAAAAGAAAATGAACATAATGGAAAGTATAGCTCTGGCCTTTAAAAGGATTCGAGGCAATTCGGCTTTTGTAATCTTGAATCGTACCACCTCAGAAATCTTTGCCATTAAGCGTGGTGCCCCTTTAGTATGTGGCATTCATGACATCAGCTCTGAAGTCTTGGTCTCATCAGATCCCTATGCTCTAATTGGCGTTGTTGATAAGCTGTATTTTCCCGAGGATGAGATTATCTGTCACTTAAGTGCAGCGAATAAACATCTCCTACGCTTTTTTGACTTACAGCTTGCTCCCTCCAAACGTTATCTTTCCAAAAAACAAGAAATGTCTTTCAAATCAACAGAGAAAGGAAATTTTGAACATTTCATGCTGAAGGAAATTCATGAACAACCAGAGTTGATGAGGGGTTTGGTTCAATTCTATTTTCACGGCGAGGGCAAAGAAATTCTGCAAGGGATGACTAAGTTAAAACCTGAGCGAATCATTCTTTCGGCTTGTGGTACTGCCTATTATGCTGGTCTTATCGTAAGAAATTTTTTAGAAACGCTCAATGGCATAAGTTGTGTGCACGACTTGGCCAGTGAGTTTAGATATCGCAGACCCTTGGTGAACGCGAAAGATTTGGCAATCTTCATCAGTCAATCAGGTGAAACTGCGGATACTCTGGCGGCACAAACTTTATGCAAAGAATTAAAGGTGGACACTCTAAGTGTTGTCAACGTGGAAGGCTCCAGCTTATATAGACAATGCAACCAGAATCTCCTTATTCGTGCCGGGATTGAAGTTGGAGTTGCTAGTACTAAGGCCTTCACCCAACAGG
>CAYHRT010000346.1:0-2818 GCA_964359085.1 uncultured Bdellovibrio sp.
TTATTTTTAAAGTTCGATAAAATTGGAGAATTTATGCAAGTCGCTGCTTTAAAACGACCAGTGATGAACAATGTGCTGCCTCGTACTCGGCTTTTTGAAATTTGTCAGCATTTGATTCGTAAAGAGTTAGATATTTTGAGTATGCAGTATCGGATGCAGGACCTGTGCGAGAAGTTTGATTATTACTCTTGCCGCCATGATGAATATTTAAACATTAATTTCGCTCTTGAGCTGGGCCTTGGAAAACCTGTTGATGAGTTGGACGAAAGAATTGTCACTATAGTGGATGAGATTGCTTTGCATGCAGCTTCCTATTATTGGAAAGGGGAAATTCAATGTGATGAAAGCGAGTATATGTCTCGCACAGCACAAAAGATTACTGAGATGATTTTTGCAGCGGCCCTTGAGCATCACCCTTCTTTGGCCGCACTGAAATGCGTAGAGATGTATTTAAACAACTTTCGCAATCTGGAAATTCCCTATGTAAAGAACCTTCATCGTCAAATTTTGCTACGGCTAAAAGAAGACGATGGTGCTCCCAGTTTAACCGAAGAAAGAAGATATGGTGGCAATGGCGGTTCGGGTGGTGGCCCAAGAGTTTTTCTGGGAGGTGAGATGGGCGGAGGAGATGGTTCTGGTGGAGGCAAAGAACAGATAAGACAAATTTGCTAGTTTAAAAAATAAAAAGGCCCTCAAGATACGTCGCAAAACTCACCTTGAAGGCCAAACAAAACAATAGGCATTGCTACCCTTGCTTCGTTCTTTTTTTAATCCAAAAAAGAGATTCAATCAAGGGTCAAATCAGTGCCTCAAAAAAAAGGAGGCAACTGTGAAAAATTTACTATGTCTTTTATTGATCTTAGGCGTCACTGCCTGCGCGTTCAAGTCAGGTGGCGGAAATGAACCTGGAACCGGCGATGGTGGTTCTGGGGGCGGCCCTACCGCCTCCAGAACTCTGGGCCTTGATCCAAATGGGGACCAGGATGGCGATGGAGTCATCAATAAAACGGAAAGGGAGCTCGGGCGAAGGCCTGATGTCGCCGATCTGCCTGAACTCAACGTCGCCTTTTTGCAAAACTATAAAATAACAGCCAAAAGTGAAGGCAAGACTTTTGTCCTTGATACCAAGGTCGGTCAAAACTCCCCGGACTTTCGCTACCGCGTGGGTAGTCTCTTCATTCGCTCCCATGCTCTGGAAACTGCTGCCAGCGTGGGGAAATTTTCGACGCACACAAAAGGAACCATTGCGCCCAATGATTTAAGCTGGGTGAAATACCCTGAGATTGACCAGTCCTATTTTCAAGATAAGGCGCTCGAATTTCAAAAGATGTTTGGAGGTGAGGTCCCAAGCGAGATGTCGTTGACGCTAGAAAACAATATCCGCCTTCGGGCCAATCGTTTTTTTCCGTCTATCAAAAATCTCGTCTTGAATTTTTATTACTATGACTATGAGTCAGAAAATTATCATCTCCTTAAGCAGGAGGTCGTGAGTAGAAATTTTATGAGTGGGGTGAACGAGGTAGTGACTGTTCAGGTTGATAATCTTCCGGCCAATCTATTGCGCGAAAACTACTTCAAAAAAGGCGAATTCATTATCTCTGAAGTCGTGGATTTTGAAATCCCCGAAATGGGAACCACCTATCAACAACTACTAAAGAGCGTGAAGGCCAAGTGCATTCCGGTCATTATCAACACCCCACGAGAGCTAACAATTTCCTATGTAGGAATTGAGAGTGCCGATAAACGTGACCGGACCTTTGCGGAACTTATGGCCGCCCTCTATGAAAAAAATTATGTCATAGAAGAAAATGAAATCAATAAAATCGGCGAATTTGAAAACAACCTTGGCGACTTTACCTATCTAAAGGAGGTTCGTGAAAAGGATAAGGTTGGAAAGTGGTTTGTCTTATCATCCCCTTTTAACGAGCACTATAGCGACCACCGCTATACAACTGCCGACTATTTAATTTTGACCTATGCCACCGGACAGGAACTTGCCCAGCAGACCAATGAAAAACTTCATGGAATTTGGGATGACGTGAGTGGCGGTGATAGTTTTGTGGTTTATCCCTTGGGCAATATCTCTGCAAACAGTGAAGTCCACCTAGAACTCTATCCAGGGCGAGTCAAAGGAGAGCGCCTGATTGTCGAAGACCGCGATTATCATGAGCGCCCCGGAAGCTGTGGAAGAAATTGCATAAGCGGCATCCTTGAGATGGATTGCATGGTTAAGGTCAATTTTTTTGCACCTTTTGATGAGCCCTTGGAATTTAAGAAAAGTTTAGAAGGAGAAATCAATCAACTCAAAATCGTTATCAACAAAGAAGACTTTCCACTTAGAGTACTTCTGGAGAAAAAAGCTATTGCGCTGATCTGGAATAGTGCGGGACACCTGCATATCACCATTCCTGACCCATCTTTGATTACTGAGTTGCATGAATCAGAAGAAAATTTGATTGCGCTTAAAGTTGAAACAAAATCGGAAGTCGTTTTTCAAGGGGCCAAACTTCATGCAGTAGGCGGGAAGCACGGCCAATTTTGCCCAAGCGTTCTTGCCAATGCCACAAGGGCGTGGCGAGTTCCAGTGTCGGAGTCTTCCATTTTAATTGAACAATTTCGCCCATTCCAAGCTCAAGGAATGATTGTTCTGCCGGACAAAACTTACTACCAGCGTTTTAATTTTGCCTTTAGTTCACTCATTACTAATTTTCATAACTAGGAGATTCATGTGTACCGATATTTTTTAATTCCACTTTTTTTGATGCCTGAGCTGGCCCATGCCCGGTCGGTCATCGCTATCGCAGAAAAATTTCTCACC
>CAYHRT010000347.1:0-2755 GCA_964359085.1 uncultured Bdellovibrio sp.
GAAAAGGACCTGGCACCGAAAATTGGCACTAATTTCTCCCTCAAGGCAAAAAACGCCGTCTCTTAGGGAAAATAGGGGCTTCCGGCCATTTCTGATATAATTGGATATGGTCGTGTTCAAGATAGGTTCTCTGGTGATATTTTTCTTGCTCCTACCTACTACGACAAGTGCAAAAACGCTTGGTGAGAATTCCATCAATCCGATTACCGAACAATGCCTCTTGGAAGTCATGTCCCATCCCTTGGGACAAGGTCTGGCCCATCACGATTTTGACGAATATGTGGAGTTCTGCAATTGTCTGCAAAATAGGCCCCCCAAGAACACGCAAGATGTCGAACAATTTGCTCCTCTGGATCGCTGCGCTGTTATTGCGCTCTCCAAAGGAAATCTTGAGCGTTATTTTTTAATTCTCCTCACTACGAAATTTGAATTATTCGTCTACGATAAGATCGTTGAACGTCTCCCGGCCGGCACCACGGCCGTGGCCTCACCTTCCGGTCTGGCCACCCGCACAGACTGCATCCAAAAAAATATTCTCCACAAATGTTCTAAAGTGCATGGTTTTGCCATCACTTATCAATGCATTCAGGATGTCTTCCACACCGAGGGACTGTACTTGAAGGCCCAGGCCACTTGCCCTGCCCTTTCCACCGAAGAACTCCAGCTCACCGATCATCCCCGCTTGTAAGGTGCCATGTCTTATGCTATCAACGCATCACAAGATAATTATTAAGATAATTATATGTGCTGGGAGAAATTATGGGGACCATGGCATTCCACAGAAATTTAGAATTTTGGAAAAAATCACTGGCGATCAACTGGCCGACCGCTCAAAATTCTAAGGCCAACCAGGAGATGCCAGGACACTATGACCTCGTGTTGTGCCCCGTGAATGAGCAAGGCGCCCCACTTGTATGGAGTGATTCAAATGGCCATTCTTTCATTGCAGCTTTTACCAAAGATGAGCTAATTTTCAGGATATATCCTACCCGTCAATTTATGCTGGGTGACCTGATCACGCGCTTTCAGGATGCAAAGCAACCTACTGTTATTTTTCTCAATCCCATCAAAATCTCGCCCCATGAGGGCCATGAATACATTACCGAGGAAATTATCTTCTGCCCGATTATGGATCCCATTAGCAAAAAATTGATGACCACAACTGACGACGCTCTCGCGCTTCTTGCCATCTCGCATGAAGACATGGCGCGTTTTGGCATTGAAATTGTTTTCCATCTCATCACCAATCACAGCGCCCCAGAAAAGAAAAGTTTGCAAGATGATAGCTTACGCGAAGCTTATCTAAAGGCCAAGATTCAGGAGTTATCTTTTATGGCCCCGCGTATCCCGGTAAAACGGGGAAGTGGCTCCGTTCTTTGTGTGATGTTAATTCTCGACAATATCCTGGAAGAAATGGCCTTTATTCGCCACTACAAAACGCTCGACCCCTATACCGATGTTATCTTCGTTACCTCGTCCCTTGAACTCCTCGACGGAGACATGAATGTTATCCCGTATGACGGAACACAAATTGATACCATTTTTTCTCCCATCATCGACTGGCAGAGATCGCGAGCATGATCATGACAGGCCTGGAAGGCCAAAATGAATGAGACAAAACCTACCGCCTCCGCCTACCAAAAAGTTCGAATTGATTATCTAATTCCCTATGCCGCTGAATATCAATTAGAACTTTACCTCCGTCTCTCCGAGGAGAAATTCGTCAAGGTCTCGCAGAAGGGAGACAATTTCGAGAGTATTCTTGATAAATATAAAAACCGTGGAGTCACGGAAATATACTTAACTCTCAGTGACTACGACTACTTTATCACTTCCGTGCGAAAGGCCATCGCTGCTCGCCTAACCGCTGAAGTCACCGCACCAAACAAAGCGCCTGAAATCTCTCTCTTGGCCGGGGCCCACGAGGTGTTAAAGTCTCTTATCAACCATGATGACCTTGAGACGGACACCCTCGCCGTGGCCCAAGCACTCACCCTTGGAACGGTAAAAACTATTCGCATGAGTAATATTTTAGTTAAGTTTGCCGAATTTAAAAAAAAATGTGGCCGCGAGTTTATCTATTCTCTCATGACTTCGCAGGTGGCATGTCTCATGATTGATCAATTCAACTGGGCCAATGATGCCGTCAAAGAGAAAGTGGCCCTGGCTGCTCTCCTCTGTGATATCGAACTCCTTCCAGAAGATTTTGATATTTTAAAAGACAATGATTTGTCCGGTTTGGCCAAAGAGAACCTGACAAAAAAAATTGTCTATCATCCAATAGAGACGGCACATTTACTGGCGAGAGAATCCAAGTTTTTCTCGCAAGAAACCTTAACCATCGTCGAGCAACATCATGAAATGCCAAACGGCGGAGGCTTTCCCAAAGGCATAAACTATCAGCGAATCAGTCAACTCACGGCCATCTACATTATCGCGCACTATTTTGTCGACCAAATGTTTGACAAAACCTATCGGGAAAATGCTCATGCTGACCGTTGCCGTACCATCGTTGAAAACATTAAAAATCAATTTGTAAGCGGCGTATTCCGAAAGGCTTCTGAAGCCTTGGGTTCAGTATTTGAGCAAGGCAAAATGGCTTAGGAGTGTGCGAACTCCTTAAGGTTCTATGCTGCATTTTGAAAATTACATCATCATCGATCATCTTGCTCAAGGTGGTGTCGGAAGTATCTATCGCGCTCTCCAAGGCCAAACCGCCCAGCAGGGAATCGACAAAGGCGATATCCCTCTCCAA
>CAYHRT010000348.1:0-2747 GCA_964359085.1 uncultured Bdellovibrio sp.
AAGAAAGCAAGTCGTCGTCATCGCCTGGGGGCGACAAGCTGAAAACATTTAACAGCGATCAGGTAAATAAAATCGACTGTGACAAGGAACAATTCTTTGATATCTATTGTGGTAGGTCTCGCCGTGAGAGTGCCCAAGGTAAGGGCGGCGGCAATTTAGAAATTTGGATTGACGTAAGTTCCAGTTTTCACGGTATTGACTATTCGGCTGATGATTTGAATTGTCATAGGCGCAAATTTGTCAGCATGACTCAGCAATGGTGCAAGGGGAAAGTTCAATTCAGTACCTACAACACGACAATTAAAGAGGTCATGTCGGATGATGCCTTCTGCTTGTCTTATGGCCTTAACGATACAGATCGCCTGATTGATTGGATTAAGAGTAACAATTCAAAAAATCTCGTGATCATTACTGACGTGAGCGAGATATCCACTCAACTTTCAGTCTTTCTTGCTTCCATTGGGGCAACGACCCAGGGGCTGGATACCACAGATTTCTTTGCCAAAGATTTGATGAGCCAGGAATCCCAGATCAAGGCCCTGTGTAAATGAAATAACTTCGTCTAATAATACAACAGTTTTTTGTCGCAACCCATTGAAATAATAACGGCTTTTTTCTGGCCTTTGGCCTGCAACGTAAACACCTTATGAGGAGTTCGTTATGAAGCGTTGTTTGTTCTTGGCTGCGACGATCTTGGTCTCTGGTATCCTTTCTTACGCCAACGATGAAGTGCCATCGACGAAAGGAAAGCTGCTTAAAACATTACGCATTTTAACTTTAAATGTTTATGGCAAAAAGGAGCGTAATTGCCAGGACCGTTTCCGGACAATTGCCAAACGAATTATTGAGGCTACACCTCGCTACGATATTGTCTCCTTCAATGAACACTACAATCCTTGGATTGAATTATGGCTTTCTTGTGATGGGAATATTCTCACTAAGGCCATGTACGCAGGGGGGCACTACAAGGACGGTGATGGGAAAATTCGAAATCATAAGTATTATCCTAAGGGCGGACTGTTTCAGGCCAATGGAGCCAATAGTCTTTTTACTCTTCACAATATTATTGAATTTGATTGGTGGAAATTTAAAAATACCAGACGCGCAATTGCCATGGGCTATATGATTAATCGCGTTCAAATTTCATCCGAGTTAACCATTGACGTCTGGACTACCCACCTTGAATCGAAAGGGCCGGATAACTGTTCAAAAACTTGTCGCGAAAAACAATTTAAACAAATTTTAAAAACTCAAGAACGTTTCAATCAGGGCAATCCCGTGATTCTTCTGGGTGATTTCAATACCGGTGGGCCTTTAAATCTCGGGCACAAAAAGGCCTATGAGGAAATTGATGCGGAAACATTTCCCTACCCTGGAAATGAAGGCTATAGCAAATTTATGGCAGGATATGAAAATCCGATTGATGTGTGGATGGAGGCAAATTCCAAAACAAAAGAAGGAGGATATACTTTTGATTGTATGAACAATAATACAGTGAAAGGCAATTGTATGTTTCGAGAGCGGATTGATTATATTTTGATTCCGACATCACCTAAATACCAAACAGATCGTTTTGCTTGGGAAATTATCGATTCAAAAATTGTGCGTTGGAAAACAGACAAGGGCGTAGATGTTTCGGATCACTATGGGGTTGAAGCAACTCTTAATATCTATGAGAGATAGAAGCTTTAAAGCTCCATGCATTTACCAATAATTTCATTCATGATTTCATGCGTGCCGCCCCCGATGCTTAAAATGCGTGCATCGCGGGATAAGCGTTCCACTAAAGTCTCACGCATATATCCCATTCCACCAAAGAGCTGGACGGCATCGTGGGTGACATTGATAGCAGTTTCAGCGGCAAAATTTTTGGTCATGGCGACTTCTTTCATCACATTCTCTTTTTGCTCCATTCGCGCCGCGACCTGATAGGTGAGGGTGGTGGCGGCCAGAACACGCGTGGCCATCTCGGCCAGCTTGTGACGGGTTACCTGAAATCCGGCCAGGGTCTTGCCAAAAACTTTGCGCTCACGAACGTAGCGCTCCGACTCTTCCAGCGCGATTTGCGCTGTCGCGCAACCGTAGGCCGCCAGAGCGAGGCGCTCCATTTGGAAGTTGCGCATGAGAGTTTGAAAACCGCTGCCCTCCTTTCCGATCAGGTTTTGGACAGGAACTTCAACATTGTTAAAAGATAACTCGGCAGTGTCGCTGGCCCACCAGCCGGTTTTTTTGAGGGCGCGTGAAACGGTCACGCCCGGCCTATTTTTGTCGATCATCAGAAAGGAGAGTCCGGTGTGTGGATCGTCACTGGTACGCACCAGCGTCGTAAGATAGTCGGCACGGACTCCCGAAGTAATAAATAGCTTTGAACCATTAACCTTGTACTGGTCACCCTGCCGTTCGGCCCGCGTGCGAATATTGGCAACATCGCTGCCCGCATCGGGCTCGGTCACGGCCAGCGCGGCGATTTTTTTTCCGGCCAAGGTTGGCTTAACATAGCGGTCGATGAGATCAATATTTTTTGAATGCACGATAGGAGGAAGAGCAATGGCCAAGCTACCTAGACCAATAGAAACCCCTGTGGAACCGCCGCGCATTCCGCCTTCAATGGACATTATCATATGGAGTGGCCCGCCACCCGCACCCCCGACCTCTTCGGGAAAACCCACGCCCAGAACTCCGGCCTGCGCAGCTTTTGTATAGAGTTCTAGAGGAAAAGTTCCCGCCTCCTCCCATTCAAAGGCATG
>CAYHRT010000349.1:0-2740 GCA_964359085.1 uncultured Bdellovibrio sp.
TATGCTGAAGCCAACGAGAACCGGGCAAACTGAGCATCGTAAAGACGATTTTTAGTCCCGCCCTATTTGCATCATCTAGGACCTTCAAAAGATACTTAAGGTCCTTATCGACAATTTCGGTGTACTGATCTTTAGGTCCAAGCAGAAAGTTGCCAAGTTCAGACTCTGGCCGTCCGTTGAGCCATTTGTTACCGGCAAGGCGGGCAATGACGATGCCGGCCTTCGAGGCATCCTTAAATCGATCTGCTGTGGGAATATTTGAAAAAAAGTTTGCTCCCTTTCGTTGCACATCCCAGAACTGGATTTCGCCTGCATGGCCGGTGGTAGAAAAGATTGATAGGGCAAGCGCCCAGTAAATGATTTGATTTCGCATAAGACTTGTTTTCCTAAAATGAAGGAGACGGAAGCCATCGAGACTCCCATCTCCTTACCGAAATTATTCTACTGATTCGGGATTCTTTATGATGAGAATCGCCGCCATCAACTTTGGTAAATAGTCTTTGTCGCCTTCGTAACCGTTGCGAATCAAAGTCCATGCATCTCTGGAGCCGGTTTCATTGATTCCTTTTTGGACCGCACGTTCTCCCATGTTGTAAGCGAGTACTGAAAGGTGCCAGTCGTTGAAACGTAACTTATTGGAGTTGAGATACCGGAGGGCCGCGTCTGTCGACAACGGGACATCAAGTCGCTCATCCTTTTGAGCATCAACACGCAATCCATAGTTGCGGGCAGTTGAGGGGATAAACTGCCATAACCCTGCCGCCTTCATGTGCGTGTTGCTTTCTCCCTCGGTCAGATTTTGATACCCCGACTCCGTGATCGGTACCGCAATGAGTTCATCAGGAACTCTGAATCCATTGATCTTTCCTTCTATCACCGAGCGGTAGTTCTCCATTCGCTGAAGTGCATTTCTCATGAACTCCCGACCTTCAGGAGTCCCTATATAGCGGTTGAGCTGTTTCAGTACGAGTTCATTCACGACCACCGGAAAGTCGCTGCTCCGGTATGCCTTCACTGCAAATCTTTGAGCATCTGCCATTGACACTCTTCGATCCTGCACGAATCCGTTTGAAGCGTAAGCCACCCCCGCCATTAGCGCAACGATTGCCAGGCCAAACGCCAGTCCGATCGACCTTCCTCTTTTGTTGGTATTCACGTTAATCATTCTCTCTATCCTCCGTTTGAGTAAATTGCGTTCAATCAGAAACACGAGACCTGTTGCGCAAGCAGGAATGTACTTCTGGTTGTTCGCGGTTTCCGCCACCTCGACGAGGCAACGGGCGTATTGCTGTGACTCAACTTTATTTTGGTCGACCAATGTTTCATCACAGGCAAATTCTTGTAATTCTGAAATCCATCGATTCCATAAGTAGACGAAGGGGTTGGCCGCACAGAGTACTTTGAATGCCCATATTGCGTAAACCCATTTGGTATCGCCCTGTCGATGGTGTTGAAGTTCATGGGCGACGGCCATCTTGAAATCTTGATAATTTGAAAGAAGTGGACTCGGGATTACGACATCCGTGCGACCCGGCAACCACGACGAGAAAGGAACCTTGATGTCTTCGTTCAGAAAGATATTGATAGAACCAAATCTACGGATTCGGAAGGAGTGCCGCCGAATGCGTAGTAGTGAATAGACATCTCTCCCAACTCGAATGAGTCCGATCAGGGTCACGACCAACGCGATGAGCACGAGAGCAAATGAAACCTTATCAGCATGCATACTGTAGTTACCCGACGGAGTTGGAACCATCAGATAGCCGCCCTGGTCGGGATCTGTGTATTCGCTTGGAAAACTGCGAATGGATTGAGCTGACCAAACCTTGGCCGCGGGTTTGAAAATCTCAGATCGGGGAAGAAGAGGGTGGATAATCGTGATCATGGCAATGGCAACAATGATCCAGTAATGTAATTTCAGTTCCGTTGCTGCGCTCGCCGTTGTTCCCTTACGGTGAGTAAGGGGCCATCCCATCCGCAATCCAATGAATCCGACCGCCACCAGTACATTGAGCGTGGTGTAAGTCGATAGGACTTGGGCCAAACTCATTTCTTGCTCCCAAAGTCGGTAATCAACTTTTTGAGTTCGGCCATTTCTTTCTCGCTCACATCTCCTGACTCCAGAAGCTGTCGAACGAGAGCGACCGGAGTTCCGTCGAACACGCGTTCAACGACATGCTTTACTGTTTTGGCCTCGTATTCCGATTTCTTGAGGAGCGGAATGTAGATGTGTCCACGCCCTTCTTTGCGAGTCTTGAGCACTTTTTTTTGTTCGAGAATCCTGAGAATGGTGGATACGGAGGTGTAGGCAAGATCGCGGTCCTTCGGTAGGTGTTCGATGACATCTGCTACGGGGCCTTCACCCAGTCGCCAGAGAATGGTCATGAGTTCCAATTCAACTTCAGTCAGCAACTTTTCTGCATGCTTTGTCTTCTTCACGGATTCCCCCTAACAAAGCCAGAATAACTAAATCCTTAGTTGGTGTCAACTAATAATTTAGTTATTCCTTTTCGCCTTTTAGAGATTGCTTTTTTTCTCGGCAAAAATCAGGAGAAAACCCGAAGGATCTTTTACGACGGCTTCCCTCGTTCCATAAAATGTATCTTTAGGGGAAACTAGGATGGAGTCCTTTGATACCTTGCCCAGGACAGCATCAAGGGAGTCCACGTCAATATATTGGAGAACGGTGTCTAATATCGCCCAAACTAAGCCACTATAATATCGCTGTAACTCAGCCAGC
>CAYHRT010000350.1:0-2710 GCA_964359085.1 uncultured Bdellovibrio sp.
CAGAAGAATGAGAAACGGTAGTGATACACCTAACATACTAAACTCCTTCGTAAAAACCAGAATAGCAGATGGTAACTAACGGTTGCAACACTTACAATATGATTAAAATTCGACAAACAGATCATCGGCCCTTTGCGATATGATCTTGACTCGATCACCAACTTTGTGGGGATTCAGGGAGACACCATTCCAAATTTCACCGTTGGCCCTGACGGAATAGCGGTAATGGCCATCCAAAGTTTTTTCTTGAACTTCTAGGATGATGGCTTCAACGTCCTGCAGATTGTTAAAATGTTTTTGATGTCTTTTGTTTTTTTTCCAGTCCCGAAAGAGAAAATATCCCATAAGGGCAAGGAAGCTACCGATTGCCAGTGCAATGCTGAGAATGACTCCCGTTCCCAGTTGAAGATAGGCATTGTCAGTGCGAAAGAGAAAAAGCGAACCGGCAATCAATGAGGCCATCCCGGCAATGGAGAGCAGACCGTAACTTGTAATCCAGATTTCGAGGAGAAATAAAACAAAACTGAGCAAAATAAGCCCCATGCCACCCCAATTGACAGGTAGGACCTGAAAACCAATGGCGGCAAACAGCAAAAAAATAGCTCCGATACTTCCGGCCAAAAAACCACCAGGGGCCTGCATCTCAAAGTATAATAAGGCCATGCCTAAAATAAATAAAATATATGCCAGTTGAGGATTGGCCAAGATGTTGAGCAATTTCTGCCCGAAGTCCATCTCGAATTTTGTAATCACAGGGTCTTGAGCTTCAAGAGTAAATTTTTTTCCCTGGATTTCGATAGTACGGTTATTCAGCGCCTGCCACAATTCTTTTGATGAGTTGGTCACACCATCAATAAGTCCTTTTTCTTTAGCTTCGCTGGCCGGAAAGGAGGATGCCTCGGAAACCATTTTAGCAAAAAGTTGTGAATTGCGATGGCGGGCCGTGGCCAAGCCTTCCACCAAGGCAACCAAATCGTTGACGGCCTTGCTGCGTAAATCTTTCGAATCGAGATCTTTGCCTAATTCCACGGGGGTGGCCGCGCCGATATTGGTACCCTCAGACATGAAAAGCAAATGGGCCCCACTGGCGATGATGGCCCCGGCGGATGTGGCAGAAGCACCTTCGGGAGTCACCCAAACTACAATGGGGAGTTCTGATCGGCCAATTAAAGTTAGAATGTCTTTAGTGGTAGAGATGAGGCCGCCGGGAGTATTGAGTTTGATGAGGATCAATTCGTGTGAATCATTGTGAGCAATTTTAAAGGCATTATCGAGATAATTGAGGGTGGCCGGGTTGATACTGCTATTTATTTCGACTTCCAGAATACGTTTTATTTGGAGAGTTTGTTCTCTTTCAGACTCAGATGAGGCGAAGGCGCTCCACAACACTAGGTTCCATAGGGTGATAACAAGGTAGACGAAAACGGATAAGTTCCTCATAATAATAATTTCCTAAGGAGTAATCTCATGGCCCAAACACGGCCCACACTAATCCTCTGTGATCTCATTAATCCCGTCAATGACCAGACGGCAATATTGGCACGTGGGGCAGGAATATTGCTTGAGGCGGGGAAGATTGCGCGCATTTATCCCCGGCCCTCTGTTGGCCTGCAGAAGGAAATGGCAAAAAAAGGTGCGGTGCTTGATCGAAAAGGATGGCTTGCCCTGCCAGGCTTCTTTGATCTGCATTTTCATTGGGTTCAAGACCATGTCTGCTTGATGCCCAAAGATTCTCTACTAACCTGGCTCAAAAATTATACTTGGCCGATAGAAAAAAAATTTTCCAATCTGGCATTCGCTAGGAGAGAAGCGGCATGTTTCCAGCAGAAACTACTGAGTGTCGGAACCTTGGGAGGGGCGAGCTATGGCTCTATTCATGGGCATACAGTGGGGCTAGGACTCAATAAATTTCTGGGACATTTTGTCGTGGGCAATGTTCTGATGACGATGAATTCACCATCCTATTTATTGCAAACTGAAAGAGAGGCGTTGGGTCTGACGAAAAGACTGGCGGCCCGTTATCAAAAACGTTATGCCGTGACTCCGCGCTTCGCTCCCACTGTAGATCCCGTCACGATGGCGGAAGTCGCCTTGATCGCAAAACGCTATAAAACTTTTATACAAACTCACTTGTGCGAAACTGAGGAGGAGGTCGCCTATGTACTCGACCTCTATCATCATCTGCCCGACTTTCGTCATGTAAAATCCTATGCAGAAATTTATGGACGGACAGGATTATTAGGGCCGCGCACAATCGTGGGCCATGGCATCTATCTTTCGGCCACCGATCTCATGTGGCTTTTGAAAACCAAATCTATTATCGCCCATTGCCCCACCTCAAATGCACCGATTCGCGAGCAAGGATTAGGTTCGGGCCGTTTTGATTTATTAGAAGCAGATAAAAAAGGACTACGTTGGGGCCTGGCCTCTGATGTGGGAGGCGGCCCATATTTGTCGATGTTCGATGTCATTCATAGCTTTGTTCGTCAGCAAAAAAGAACAGGGTGTGCCAGTTATACCCGTGGCCTTTTTCGGGCCACCTCTGCAGGCGCAGGTTTTCTAGGAGTGGGCAAACAGGCCGGGCAGCTACGAGCGGGTTTTGAGGCCAATTTAATTTTTGTTCCTTCTCCTAAAAGGCGTGGTGGTGAGCAGGTGGAAGATGTTCTGAAGAGAGTCATCGATCGCAAATTAGTGGAGCGTGAATCCTTTA
>CAYHRT010000351.1:0-2704 GCA_964359085.1 uncultured Bdellovibrio sp.
AAGTCCAACTTGAGAAAGTTTGCATCGATCCGGAGAATATTATGGAAAAAGGTACCTGGCAGCCCAAGCGAAAAAAAAGAATGCGCAAGCATGGATTCCTAACAAGGATGTTTTCATCTACCGGGCGTGATGTTATTAGCCGTAGGCGCGCGAAGGGTCGAAAAAGATTGTCAGTTAAGACGGGTTCCAAGTAATTAATCTTGAACTCCACTTTTCCCAAAGAATTTCGTCTTCGAAACAAGAGTGAATTTTTCGTAATTCGAAGAGGTGGTAGAGTGCGTGTATTTGGTGATTTGTTTGTGATGTTGTTTGCAAAAAAAGAAGAATTAGGTTTGGGTCTAAAACTTGGAATTTCTGTTCCAAAAAGATATGGTAATGCTGTTTTAAGAAATAGATTTAAAAGAATTGTGCGTGAGGTTGTTAGACATGACGCTGAGCTTAAGTCTCTTTCTTATAATATGATTATAGCTCCTAATTTGCGATCAAATTCGGCAAAATGGCCTAATCTCAGTGATATGAGGAGAAGTTTTGATCTGCTCAAGTGTGGTTTAAATAGCTAACAGGTGGGGCCTTTATGGAGTCGGAACAAAGACGTGCACTAGTTGCCGTGATTCTTTCTGGAGTTGTTCTTTTTGCTTGGCAGTATTTCTTTATTCCAAAGAGTTCTAAGCCGGTATCGACTTCTGATGTGGAGATTAAATCCACTATTCTTGATAAAGCGAGCAAGACTGATTCCAGTAGTGTAGGCGCGGAGCAAAAGCCGATTGCGGAGGCAAAACCCACAGACTCCTCCGATGGGAAAGTTTTCTCTCTCTCTAGGGATCAGGTATCTGTTTCTTTCGATAGATATTTGAAAATTCGAAATTATACATCTTCTTCAACTGTTGAAAAATTTGAGAACATTGTAGGCACAGAATTTGATTTTAGAATTCTTGTTTCTGATTCACCCCTTCTTGTTAAGAGTTTTGACAAGGGTAATGAATTTTCTGGTGCCGGAACTTTTTCTAATGGCGATACTTTTTTTTTAGAGTTAGATGAGAAAGGTAAGCTGAAATATAAGCTATTATTTCATGCTCCAGTGGCGCCAACTTTATCATTTAAGTCTACTGCTTCAAAAACCCAAGCGAACAAGGAGCGTAGCTTCATACTTTATGGAAAAGATGTAAGTTTTTTTGTTCTCGGACAATCAGGTTCAGATGAATCCAATTATAAATGGTTTGGGATTGACCACGATTACCACCTTTTTGCTGTGACAAATTCAACTCCTTGGGCCGCGCGTGCGGCGATTCATGAGAATGGCTCAATGATGCTAACTACAGCTACAACCACACAGGTTTTGGAAGGTGAATTTATCTATAGTAAGAAAAATTATGATATGTTGGCCGGGCTTGGCTCCTCGCTTGAGCTTGCTGTTGATTTTGGAATTTTGGGTGTTATTGCTGTTCCTATTCTTCGCGGTCTGCAATTTTTCTATAAATATTTTCCAAATTACGGTATTGCTATTATTTTGTTAACGATAATTATCCGTTTAATTACGTTTCCTCTTCAATATAAATCTTTTGTGTCTATGAAAAAGATGCAGGTTCTTCAGCCTGAGCTTGCGAAACTAAAAGAGAAATTTAAAGATGATCCCCCTAGACTGCAGAAAGAAACAATGGAGCTTTTTAAGCGTGGTGGTGCTAATCCTCTTGGAGGGTGTCTGCCTCTTTTGGCACAGATGCCGATTTTTTTTGCTTTTTATAAAGTGTTATATGCTGCGGTCGAATTGGTTGGAAGTCCTTTTTATGGCTGGATCCATGACCTTAGTGTTAAAGATCCGATTTTTGTTCTTCCTGTAATCATGATTGTTCTGATGTTTCTGCAACAAAAGATGACGCCATCGACCACTGCGGATCCTATGCAGCAAAAAATTATGCTTTTCATGCCGATAGTCTTTGGCTTTATTATGAAGGATCTTCCCTCTGGTTTAGTTCTCTATATTTGTGTTTCAACCCTCATTGGTATTTTGCAGCAGATGCTTGTTTTCAAAACTGCAAAGTAGTTGTTTACAATGGAAATTAATGGTTATTCACGCAATGACATTATCATTGGATGTAGCAGTGGAAATATGTCGAACGCTGCCTTATCGGTTATTCGGATTTCGGGTGATTTTTTATTAACGACCTTTCAGTCATTTTTTTCAAGGTCGCTTCAGGGTATTTCTCCTCGCAAGATGTATCTTACGAAAATTGTTGATTCTGGTAACATCCTTGACGAATTGCTATTTTGCTTTTTTGAGGCACCTAACAGTTATAGCGGTGAAAATATCCTCGAGCTTTATCCCCATGGTAATGTTCTAAATGTGCAAAGAATTGTTAACTCCTTTGTGGCAACTTTTAATTTGAGACCGGCACGGCCGGGTGAATTTACCTTTAGGGCCTTTGTTAATAGAAAATTAAATTTTGCTCAGGTTGAAGGCCTTGAGTTGCTTCTCAATGCGAATTCCCAGTTTGCTTTTAATCAGGGTCTACAGGTGCTTAGTGGAGATCTCTTTCGTTCATATCGACACCTATATGATGAATTTGTTTCGATGAAGTCAGCGATCAACCTTTTGATAGATTTTTCTGACGACGTAGGGGAAGTGGAAGCCAAATCACTTTTTTTAACCTCATTCAATAATTTTGGAAATTTTGTATTGGGAGAAAATAGAGTTGAAGGAGATTAA
>CAYHRT010000352.1:0-2643 GCA_964359085.1 uncultured Bdellovibrio sp.
ACCAAAGGTATTATATGAATAGACGCAATCTTCTACGAAAGATCACTTTCTTATCCATTGCCCTCATCGTCTTGGGGCTCTTTGCCTGCCAACATAAGCTCGGCCAGCAACTCCCATTAAACCTCCCCCAAAATCGGGCACGCTGGATTGATGCTCCTTATGTGATCTTGGTCTCCATTGATGGAATGAGGCATGATTATGTTGAACGCTACAAAGCACCTCATCTTCTCGATATGAAAAAATCTGCGCTCACGGCCCAGGCCTTTACTCCGGTATTTCCCTCACTCACCTTTCCCAACCATTACAGCATTATCACGGGACTCTACCCCAAAAATCATCATCTGATTGCCAACGATTTTTATGATCGAAAGTCTGAAGAGCGCTACCAAATCAAGGATCGCTCCAAAGTGCAAAACGGAAAGTGGTATGAGGGACTCCCACTTTGGCTTCTCGCTAATCGACAGGGGATGCTCTCGGCCAGTTACTTTTGGGTAGGCTCCGACGCCAACATTCATGGAGAATTTCCGACCTATTATAAGATATACGACACCCAAGTTCCGCACGATGTGCGAGTGGCGCAAATTTTAGAGTGGCTTCGACTCCCCAAAGAACAGCGTCCCCACTTTCTCACCCTCTACTATAGCGTCGTCGATTCGGCCGGCCACGAATTTGGTCCGGAATCAAAGGAAGTGCGCGATGCTGTTTTAGAAGTCGATCGTTCCTTGGGCGAGCTGATATCCGGTCTTGCTACTCTGGAAAAAGGGGGCATGCCCTCCCATCTTATCATCGTCTCTGATCACGGCATGAAAAAAATTGAAAAAGATAAAATTGTGACCATTCCCAAAGAACTTTTGGCCGATGATTACATCATCACCGGCCGGGGTGCCTTCAGCATGATATACACCAAATCCGCAGAGAAAACGGAGGAGGCCTTGAGTCTTCTAAAACGGGTTCCACACATAAAGGCCTATAAACGCCAAGAGGCCCCCAAAGAATGGCATATGGACAGTGAATTAGCAGGCGACATAATTATATTGGCAGAGCCGGGTGGCTATCTGACCGCAGAGATTGACAAAAAGAAATCGTCTGGTGGAACGCACGGTTATGATCCGGCCAAATCAAAAGAAATGGGGGGAATTTTTATTGCACAAGGGCCTCTGATTAAAAACGGCAAGTTAGGGGCCATTCCCAATATTAATGTCTATCCCTTTGTGGCCGCTTTACTCGGCCTTCCGCTGACTGACAAGATTGATGGCGAACTTAGCGTCCTTAAACCTTATCTTATTAAAAAATAGCGCGCGATGAACTATTAAGGGGTTAATTATCCTGCTTTTTTTATATCGCGCATTTTGGGACGATTACTTCCCTGAGTTACCAACTTCTCTAATTCAACAACGATTTTCTCAGGCGGTAAATTTTCAATAGCACTTTCATTTGGATCACGCAGCGCTTCTAGTAGTTGTTTTTCTTGATCTTCTTCTCGAGCATTGAGCCAATGTAGAAACTTTTTGAGGCCCATTTTTACTCCCCCGAACGTAACGATGACCTAGTTTAAACAGTTCAAAGACAAGATGGAGGCCAAAAAAAATTTCCCTAAAATTTTCATCTTGACGAGGTTGTAGACGAATTGGGCCAATACCATTATAGTGCCGCCCACATTACACCACACCTCACGAAGGAGAAGACAATGAAACACGCGCTCATTTGGGCCTTAGGTTTGACTTTGGCCATAACTACGTTTGCGACTGAGACAGTCACTCTGGAAACAGAACTCTGCGGTAAGATCGCTGGCATTCAGCACTGGACCTTTCAAAGAAGTGGCAACGTCACTAATGGCGTTCCAGACTATCAAGGATATGTAAGTGTTGCCTTCTTACCTACCACCATTGAGGGTCGTACAGTTCAAACCACCCAGAGATTCAAGGTAAAAAATCTCGTATGGGATAAAAAATTTAAAACTGTTTTTTTTCAAGGCGAAGAAGGTCTGACTATTTGCGGAAAGAGCGGCGCTTTTGGAACCAGACTCAGCAAATCATGTGGAATGGAATTCAAAGTTAGAGAAATCATTCAAAGTCAAGATTGCAACAATGCTGAAGCCACCGTTCTGGAAGGCGTTTTCTTTGTTGAATAAAGCAAGCTAGCAAAAGAAAGAGTACGATGAAAGGCCACCATAAGTGGCTTTTCTTATTCTATCAGCAACGTCTTGGAAATGCGCTCATAAATATAACGGGACCAACGGGCGGCCTTAATTTTTCCCGCTGAACAAGCATCAAAATGGGCCCCATCAGTAGTGCAAGGATATGCCATCCCGCCAGGCACCTGGTCGGCGCGACTAGAAATAAAGGTGCAGTATTGGGTGGTATCGGCCATGGCAGTGGTCAGCATTTGATAGAGTCGATCCTGTTTATCTTTAGGTTTCTTTTTAAAATCGCCATCGGGTGGCCCAACCCAAAAACAGCGGACATTGGCTTCCCGCGTGGCTTCCACCATTTTTACCACAGTGGCCTTCTGACTATTAAACATGGCGTCTGTCTCGAGTGAGTTAATTTGGTTGGCACCTAAGCCAATCACCACCACTTCTGGGGGGGTAGGGGTAGAGAATTCTTTGCTCATATTTTTTAACAGGGCCACAAAAGAAGGTGT
>CAYHRT010000353.1:0-2565 GCA_964359085.1 uncultured Bdellovibrio sp.
GAAGATGTTCTGAAGAGAGTCATCGATCGCAAATTAGTGGAGCGTGAATCCTTTAACCACTTGGTGGCAGAAACCTGGTGGCAAGGCAAACCGCTTTTTAGTTTGTTGGGTGTAAAATGATCTAACTTATTTGAATTAAACGATAGTTAAAAAAATCTAGCATGGATGGTTAGCGCATAAATGAATTTTAGTGGTATGATAACAATCATGTGCGCTGGGGCGCTCTTCTTCTAATAATAAGGGATAGTTATGGGAAATCGGAGTTTTAAAAGTATTGCTCGTTTGATTCGGGCCAAACGTCAAAATCACCCTCAAGAATTTTCCCAGTCGGAATTGTCACATTTATTAGGTTATAAAAATGGCCAATTCATCAGCAATGTGGAGCGGGGGCTGTGTAACATTCCTCTCAAAATGCTGGGGAAAGTTTGCGAGATTTTGCATATTGGTCCACAAGAAATGAAGCAGGCCATGATGGTGGATTTTGAAATCACGATTGAGAACTATCTTGCACGCCAAACCAAAGATAATATGGAAGCTGGTCCAATGGCGTCAGCGGCAGAGTAGAGAATGGCGCTCCTGCTCTAAAGACCTTTGTATTTCTTATAATCTTCGATCGTTCCTATTGATTCATCTCTGTCATTCTTGTAGTTGACCTGCTTTTGGGCCTCAGTTAGGTGAGGATTTGGATAGGGGCCTTCGCTAACAGGGATGTCTGTATTTTCCTCCACTCCTTCAAACTCCGCATCCTCCGCTTTTTCGTCGCTATCCAATTGATTAATTTCGGAATAGTCCATATCAAGTTCCAAGGAGTCATATTTTTTTTCAAGTAAAATTCGCTGTTGTTCTGGAAGGTGTTCCTCAAACTGGCGCCAGTCGCGCAGTGTACGATTAAAATTATCTTCTAATCGGTTACGTTCCCTATCATCACTGCGATAGTAGAATTCAAAATACTTTCGACGTGCATCCAGATGAGTTTCCATCAATTTTTCATAGCGATGAACAACTTCGTCAAAATTCATTTTGCTTTGGTTGGGTATTCCCTGAGTATTTCGGTTTGAATGCTGTCGGCCTGGTTTATTTCTTCGTCGCTGGTGACGGCGTGCGCGTTGATGAAAATCATCTCGACCCAAGGTGCCTCCTATTTATTAAGATGTAGCGATTTATCAGGTGCCATGGTAAAAATTTATACACTAATCTTATATACTAATTTTGCTCTGATTGTATCAGATTTTTCGCCATAAAAAAGGAGATCTATTTATGTCAAAGAAAAGAGTCAAAGTTGCTGTCACAGGGGCCGCCGGACAAATTGGTTATGCACTCCTGTTTAGAATTGCCAGTGGACAGATGTTTGGTCCTGATACGGAAGTTGAATTACAGTTGCTCGAACTTGAACAGGCCTTGAATGCCTTAAAGGGCGTGGCCATGGAGTTGGATGATTGCGCCTTCCCCCTTCTGAAAAATGTTGTTTGTACCAGCGATGTTAATATTGCCATGAAAGATGTCAACTGGGCCATTTTGGTTGGTTCGGTGCCTCGGAAAGATGGGATGGAGAGAAGCGACCTCCTGCGCATCAATGGTGGAATTTTTACGGTGCAAGGCAAGGCCATTGCTCAGAATGCAGCACGCGATGTGCGCGTGTTTGTGGTGGGAAATCCCTGCAATACGAACTGTCTGATTGCTATGAATGCCGCTAAAGATGTCCCTAAAAATCGCTTTTTTGCCATGACTATGTTGGACGAAAATCGCGCTAAAACCCAGTTGGCCCAGAAGGCCGGTGTGCCCGTAACTGACGTTGGCAATATGATCATCTGGGGTAATCACTCGGCGACCCAGTATCCTGATTTTTATAACGCTAAAATTAATGGCCGTCCTGCCACAGACACCATCAAGGATCAGGAATGGCTCAAAACCACTTTCATTGAGACAGTTCAGAAGCGTGGTGCTGCCATTATCAAAGCACGGGGGTTATCAAGTGCTGCTTCGGCCGCCAATGCTGTGGTCGATGGAATTTATAATTTAACTCACGATACACCTACGGGACAGACCTTTTCCATGTGTCTGGCTTCCACTGGTGAATATGGTGTGGATTCCGGTCTCATCTTTTCCATGCCCTGTCGTGTGGAAAAGGGCGAGTTGAAAGTGGTCACTGGAATTGCTCTGAATGATTTTGGCAAAGAAAAATTTCAAAAGACTCTGGATGAATTACGAGGTGAGCATAAAGCGGTTAAAGAACTTGGTCTCTTGTAACGATTGAACAGGGCCCCCTTTGGGGCCTTTATTTATTGCCCTGAGATTTTTTCATCCATACGAATTCGCGAGCGAGGACTACCCAATCATGAGTGCTCGCGATCACACTCTGATTGCTCTGAAAACATTTCAGTGTTTGGGTTGACATAGAGGTATGTCTCAGCCGTAGCTTCTGGCCGCAGGGGACTTCCTCTGAGGTTACGGTACTTTGAGACAAGGTGTTTTCTATGCCTTTGGTAAAATAGGCGTATTCGCCTGGGGTCAAGTTTGAGGTCTCAATGGATGTTGGACCTTGGGTAAGTCCTAATCGGTAGATTT
>CAYHRT010000354.1:0-2556 GCA_964359085.1 uncultured Bdellovibrio sp.
AACCAGTCTCTCTCATGGGCAAAAATGACCTGACTGCTTTAAAAAGGGCCTTATGAAATAATTGTTATGGTGAGGTGCCTCATGTCTGACCAAAATAGTAAAATGTTGCGTCCCGAAAAAATAAGCAAATTGCAGAAAAAGTTCCTTGAAGTAGAAGGTCTTGCGGAGACCGTCGCGCAATCTGACCTTCTGCAAAGTATTACAAATACCACCAATGACCCACTCTCTTTTTCAGCAGATACGCAGGTCGAAGAGGAAATTGTCCTTTGGAAAAAACATTCCAATGATTTCCGAACTTTTCCTAATGAAAAAGACCTCGTTATGGATCTTCCATCTAGGGAAAACGAATGGGAGCAGTTTGCTCATAATATTCGGTTTATGGCACCAACGAATGCGGACATAGTGTTTACTAACATTCCTAGGAATACCGATGGTATGGGTAAACTTTTTCACAACGTATCTCGCATTCTTACAAAATATCCGGCCTTTTTTAATCTAAGTGTCACACGCAAATATCGGGGAAGTTCTGAACCCGTGGATGCAAGTGGGCGCTGCAGTGTTTTATTGGGCCTTGATGTAGAAGCACTACATACAAACCAAACAGTCGAAGAAATACGACATAACCATGATATTAAACTCAATGTTTTAAGATTCCTCTATCAAATCAAGTGCCGCGAAGAAACAGATGAAATAAAAATTCATCTACAGCACAATAAGGGCACCTTGGAGGCTTCAGAATTTATCGTGATTGTATTTGTTTACTCACCTAGCAATAACAAAGTTGCTGGGTCAAATAAAACTTCCAGATCAAAAAACATGAGAAAATCAAATGTGCCATTGGAGATGTAATATATGAAAATGTTTCGTGATGGAATGACACCTTTTGTCGCGGCAAAATTGGCAATTGCTCGCATCGCAGGAACTGGACTTGTCATCATCGGCGTTTTTCTAGCATTGCATATTCTCAACACTGAAAAAGAAATGAGCACGCTCAGAAGAGAACAAATTCAGATTGAGAAGCTACAAAATAAGCTGGCCGCCTTCAACAAGCCGCAAACCCTCATCACATTATCTCTCCACGATATGAAAAAATTGGACCAGGTGATGAAGGATAGAACAACCAAGGCCTTTGGCAATATAAAGGGTTTGCAGTCCTCATTAAATACTTACACTGAATATCTCGATAGTCGGGGAGATATGAATGCCTTTCTTACGCTGCTCAATGATGTTAATGCCGACGTCTCTGGTATCAATGAAAGAATCAGAACGATATTCCCAACCTTAAAAGGGCCTGAAGTTGTTATTACCTTTAGTCATATAAGGAGGAGTTTTGACAATATTCAAAAATCTCTCAATAAGGCCAAAAGCATGACTATTGGTCATGGGCAGTATATTTTTATTGGTGAAATCTTGGCCGAGGTTAAAGAAAACTATAAGGCATTTGGCCGAGATAATGGAAGAATCCTTGAAAAAGCTATTCCTGATTACAAGGCTCAATTAGTTACACCGACAGAATTCTTAATTGAAAAGCTAAATACAATACAAAATAAAAACTCCTTTGTGGCATCGCAGATACCTGTGATTCTCTCTCTTAGTAATCAAATTGCAACCATCCAAGAGCGTCTCACCGATCTAGTAGGGATAGAGAGTGCATATGCTCGATTAGGATATGAGCATATTACACAAGTCACGATGATGATGGTCTTAGTTCTCTTTGGACTGACTTTTTTGGCCCTGGGAAGAATATTTTCTAGAAAAAAAGTGCAGAACAGTTTGAATGTTCCCGTTCCAACTCATGCGATTACTCCCTCTGCACAACCACTAACTGGCCGAGTGCAGGAATCTACGCTAACCAATTTCCTAGCAAAAAATATGGCAACGGCGACTGCCGTTACTGATGCTGACGAAAATATTACTTGGGCCAGCCATAGTTTCTATCAGACTCTAGGATTGGATCCTTCAAAGGCTTACAACTGGAACCAACTCTTAGGAAGTCATCTTGTACGATCCAATAGCACGCTTGGAATCGAGGGTGCTGTATCTGTGCTAGGACGACCAGGCAAAGAATTAAAGTTAGCAAGTAAAACACCTAAAACTTCGTCTCATACTTTGGAGAAACGCCTTTTAGAATTCATACCGATTTATAATTACCAAGCAGAAATGCAAAAAACCATGGCACGCTTGGCCCCGTTTACTGATCTTCCCGGGGTCGATATTTATGAGGCTGGAGAGACAATTTCTGAAGTATCAGGTGAAATTTCATATCTCTTTCAAACCACCGATACCCTTTTTAAGATTGAAAGTGACCGGCCTGTTTATGTTGCCTTCGATAAAGTGTTGATGCGCAAAAATCTCAAGACCTTCATGACAGGCCTTGTGATGTATCTAGCTCAAGCCAAGGCCGGCAGACTATCTGTCAGCTATCAAAAAGTGGGTGATGTTTTTAGTACGACTTTTACTATCACTGGGCATAAATTTAAGGAAGTAACAGCTCCTCTTGTCTTCAGAGATAAAACCTATCCATCTTTATCGGCCTATTTAGAGCAAATCGAAACT
>CAYHRT010000355.1:0-2511 GCA_964359085.1 uncultured Bdellovibrio sp.
AAGGCGCTTTTATCCATTGGTTCGATCGTTTCTTTTTCCTATGGGTTAGGAGAAGAGATGGGCCAAGTTTCTGGGCAAGCAGTTTCCAGTGATCGCAGTAATTTTGGAGGTATTGAGGGTGGGATTTCCAATGGGGAGCGCATTCTTATGCAGGTGACTTTTAAGCCTACTTCCACCGTGGGTGAGCATGCCAAGAAAGGTCGTCATGATCCTTGTATTATTCCCAGGGCCTTGCCCGTTTTGGAGAGTATGGTGAAGCTTGTTTTAGCCGATCATTTTTTACGACAACAAGCCTATTCTAAAACATAATTGTTCAAAGAAAAAGAAAGAGAAAAAGAGAGAACTTATGCCCTTTACCTTTTCACATTCTTCCGCCATGACAATCTTTAAAGAATATTCAATAGAGGCCATTTTAAAGGAAATTGACCAAATCGACACTGATCTGCTGCTTTTTGTGGTGGATGGCAAGGTTTGGGAAAAATATGGTTCACATTTTGATTTTAAGCGGGCCTTTCCCGACAAGAAAGTCCATTTATGGAAGAACCCCGAGGGAGAGCGCACTAAACTTCATAGTGAATATATTTCCTGTACAGATTTCTTCTTGGAGAAGGGTGTTCATCGTCATGCTCACCTCATCGCAGTTGGGGGGGGGCCACATCAGATTTTGCGGGATTTGTCGCGGCCACTTTGTTGCGTGGGATATCTTGGAGCATTATTCCAACAACAATTCTCGCCATGGTTGATGCTTCACTAGGTGGCAAAGTTTCGATCAATACCAAGGCCGGAAAAAATTTATTGGGGGCCTTTCATTTACCAGAGAAAGTTTGGGCCGATCTCAATTTTCTCAAAACTCTTTCTCCCAATGAGGTGCGAAGTGGCAAAGGTGAAATTTTGAAATATGCCTACTTAGATAAGGGTATTTATGATGCGGTGATGAGTTCCAACGGTGATTTGCGTGAAATTATTCCCCAATGTGCAGAATATAAATTGAAAGTTACTGTTTCAGATTTTAGAGAACGAGGTCAGCGCAAATTGCTCAATTTGGGGCATACCTTCGGACATGGGTTGGAAAGAATCTATAATCTCCCTCACGGTGAAGCCGTTATGTGGGGGGTAGTTCTCATTTGTTATCTTTTTCATAAGGAGCAATTGATAAATGAATTGCAGCAGCTAAAGTTGACCTTGCAGTGGCCGGAGCAAGATCCTCCCTGGCTGCATAAGACTTTTCCTACCAAGGATATCCTTTTCTATGCCGGCAACGACAAGAAAAAACATTCAAATAGCGAGATTGATTTTGTGATCCCTGAAGCCATCGGTGATGTCAAAATAAAAACTGTACAGCTTCAAGAGTTAGAAGAAATGATTGTCGCGGCCGAAGGCAATTTAAAGAAATTTAGGTTGTGACGTGGATACAACAATTGATGTAATTCCCTCTTCGTTTTGTAAAACACTGCATGTTCCTACTTCTAAATCCTATGCAAACCGCCTGTTAATTTTGGCTGCATTAGAGGCCAAGGGGGCCATTATTGAAAATCTTCCTGAGTCTACTGATGTAATTTCGATGTTGGAGGCCTTCAAGCATATTGGGATCACTGTGCAAAGACAGGATAATGAACAATACTTCATTAAAGGTCCATTTCCGATTGTTGAGGATACGGTTGGGAAAAAACCTATCTATCTTGAAACTGGTGATGGGGGAACGACGAACCGTTTTTTAATTCCACTGTTGGCGCGAGGTGTTCGTCAATATCGTCTGCGTGCTTCCTCCCATATGCAATCTAGACCCATGCAAGAACTTGAGTCAACGCTCACACTGATGGGCGTTCGAATGAGGAAAGGCGGGAGTGCTGATGATTTCTGGTATGAGATTCAAGGGCCTATGGTGGCGATCCCAAGAGAACTCAAAATTGATTCCTCACGATCAACTCAATTTGCTTCAGGCCTTTGTCTCTCTTTGGCTGATTGTTCTACCACAGTCCTCGCCGATGCTTTGGTGGCTTCGGAGAGTTATTTTTCGTTGACTCAAGACCTGGTCATGAAGTTTCGTTCGCACAGGCTAAATTATCGAGTGCCGGTTGATTTTTCATCGCTCTCTTATCCCTTGGCCCTTGCTTTGCTGGATGGTGAGGCCCATGTGTTAAATTGTTTTGAGCGCGATTCGTTTCAGGCAGATTCACTTTTTTTGCCACTCTTGGAAAGCTTAGGTGCCCAACTTTCTTTCAGCAAAGATGGCAAGCAAGATGGTCTGCATTTCAAGGGTGTAAAGAGGTACAAAGGTTTTGTCTTCGATTGTGCTCCTTGTCCCGACCTCACACCAACTCTGGCCTTTGTTGCGGCCCATGCAGAAGGGCAAAGCCAACTGAAAAACTTGGGGGTACTCCATTATAAAGAGTCAGATCGAGTTCGTGAGATTATTGAAGTCCTCAAGGCCTTTCGCTGTGCCTATCACTACGATGCAAACGCCGAAATCCTCACCATCGAAGGGCGCCAAGGGCCTTTATTGGCCACCAC
>CAYHRT010000356.1:0-2509 GCA_964359085.1 uncultured Bdellovibrio sp.
ACTGGCTGCCATACGATAGGAATCGACTGGCTGCATTAGGCCAGGATCGGACACCTCAAATCCAGGATTTTATTCCAAACATCTCTCCCTTACAAATTATCGATCAACACCGTTCCTGGTTAGCAGACCGCATGTATCCTAATCTATTCTATCACCAGGAAATTTTTCAGGTTCTCGATAGTGGCGATATTTGGCTCTCGCAAACACCTCACATTCCTGCCAGCCTGAGCTTCAACAGTCAGTTTCCTCGATTGGCAATATGGGCCCATCTTGAACATATCCAGTCAGGTCATATTTTTTTGATTATAAATACTCATTTAGATCATCTTCACAATGAAACTCGATTAGAACAGATTGAGGTTTTACTGCATGAATTACAAAAACTGAACCTTCGAACAGATCACCACCTCGTTATGGGTGATTTTAATGAGGGACCATTTGATGGTGTTCAAGCGAAAATTATGAAACATTATCCAAAACTTATTGATCCCTGGATAACATTGCAAAAAAAGGAAACCGGCTCCCATCACAAGTTCGACGGCAAAAATCTAGATAAAAAACGAATTGACTGGATTTTAGTTTCGAACACTTTCAATATTAATGATATCGATTTCGACATCTCGTGTGTTCACAATGTATATCCTTCAGATCATTTCCCCGTGAAGTTGTCACTAAGATTTAGGTTTTGAACCTGAGATTGGGATTAGGGTCGTAGCGAGAAGTCGTCTGGCAAAGGAGTTCAAGGACGCACAAGTGAAAAACCGGAGGCGTAGCAGAGCTACGTCGAGGATTTTGAACGCGGAGGACGCTGAAATCCTTTGTCAGGCGGCTTCGCAGTAGACCCTAATCCCAAACTCAGGTTTTGACAGCAACTCGTGCCCCCAATCTGATCAGAGTTTCCATGCCTTTTTCGGTATTTTCAAGAATGTCGTGGGTCGGGAACCAACGCCCTTTTTGACCGACTACAATGACGGTACTGGCACCGAACAGAAAATAACCTTTTTCTTCTCCTCGTCGAAACACTCGTTTGGAAAACGTTTGCACTATTCTTCCCACGCACATAGCACCAACCTCGATATAAGCCAATTTTCCAAAATTCATCGTATCTAAGATAGTTACATGGCGTTCATTGGTAATAAAAATGTCTGATTTTTTATTGAGTGCAAGAGGGTTAACCGAATGAAATAAACCAGGAATACGGTAATGATCCATTGATCGTCCATCATCCGGGAAGTGAAAACGGTGATAATCTACCGGGCACAAGCGAGCGACTAAAATTGGTCCTCCTACAAATAAGGGGGCCCAACGCTCATCCGCCAACAATCGTGACACTGTCAGAAATTCGCCTTTCACAGGTATCGTTAAGCTTGATGATATTTCTCTATGGCCAAAATATCGAGCTTCAGCAAACGCTGGCATTTCACCTTGTACGTCCGAGATCGGTCTGACACCAGGTTTAAATCTTCGAATAAAAAAATTATTAAAGGTTGAATAGGGTGCAGCCAAAGTGCCTGAAGCTTCAGGTAAATATTCATCTAAGCTGATTTGAAACGTGGCCACGAATGAACTAATCTTGCGCTGACTCCAACGTGTGTTTTGATAATATCCATACCATTTACTAAACATGCGTTTGATTAAAAAATTGCACAAGATGCGGCCGATCAATGAATTATATAGCCACTCTATCGCTCGATCACCACAGACTTTCTCAACTTCGGCAATGTTTTTTTCACGATTGAAAAATTGAATTATCATATATACTTGCAAAATTAATAAGACGTGATTATATCCTTTATATTCTGCTCTCACAATAATATGCAGAGCAGCAAAAGGCAGGTAAAAATGCATCCATTTGTCTCAACTTTTTCAATCCTATTCTTTTGTTTGTGTACCCTAGTTGCCTTGGACAGCTCTGCTGCAGATAATCTGGACCGACTGATTGAGAGCGAAAAAAATACAATTAAAATTTTCAAAGAGAATGTCGACTCTGTTGTCAACGTTGCAACTATTCAACAACGCAGTGGGGGATGGTTCTATGGAGATTTTGAAATGCCCGCTGGGGCCGGAACAGGTATCGTTTGGGATGAAAATGGCTACATTTTAACCAATTTTCATGTTGTGCAAAATGGTAACAAATTTAACATCTCTTTTCACAATGATAAAACCCAATATGAAGCCACCGTTGTTGGCGTCGAACCCAAAAAAGATATTGCCGTTTTAAAACTTGTTAAGCGACCAAAAAAATTAGTACCAATTCGAGTTGGCTCTTCTCAAAATCTGCAAATTGGTCAAAAGGCCATTGCTATTGGAAATCCTTTCGGACTTGATCATACAATTACCCAGGGGATTGTTTCGGCCCTTGATCGCAAGATTGAGGGAATTGGGGGTGTAAAAATCCACGACATGATTCAAACGGATGCTTCCATAAATCCCGGTAATTCCGGTGGGCCCTTGCTCGATAGTTCGGGACTTCTCATCGGAATGAATACTGTTATTTTTAGCGCAAGTG